>JAKLKF010000240.1 GCA_023150805.1 Myxococcota bacterium
GCGCCCAGGATCGAGTCGTGGCCCGCGAGCGGGTCCACCAGCGGGGCGGGCCGCGCCGGCTCGTCCAGGTCCTCCAGCGGGAGCATGGTCGGCTGGCCCCCCAACGGCGGGCCGGCCGGCTCGGCGGGGTCCTCCAGCTCGTCGTCGAAGCTGTCGTCGATCAGCTCGGGGGGCGTGTCCGCCGCCGCGAGCGCGGGGGGCACGGTGAAGGGGCTGCGCGCGGCGTCCTCGACCCAGGTGGCGTCCTCTCCCTCGATGTCGTCGACGGTCACCGTGATCGCGGGCTTCGCGCCCGGGGCGATCGGCGCGGTGTCCGGCGGCGCGGGCACCGCCTCGACCGCGGGCTCCAGCGGGGTGTCCCCCGAGCTGACCAGGCCCTCGAGCGCGCGCCCCCCGCTGGTGCGATCCTCGAACAGGGTGCTGCCGTTCAGCGGGTCGTCGGGGTTCTGTTGCGGCTCCAGCGCGTCCCGACAGGGCCCGACCACCTCTCGCGAGAAGCGGCGCATCGACCCGTCGTGCACCTCGTCGCCCAGCGCCTCCATCAGGTCGACGACCTGCCGCGCCGTGGGGCGGTCGGCCGTGTCGTAGGCCAGCAACAGGCGCAGCACCTGGAGCACCTGCGCGGCGCGCTCGGCGTCCAGGCCCGGCAGCGCCAGGGCAGAGAGGCGCGCGTCCAGCTCCTTGTCGTACTTCTCGGGGCGGATGTGGACCTTGCCGAAGCCCTGCTGGGACAGGATCTCGTACAGCGTCACGCCCAGGGAGAACACGTCGCCCGACGGCGCGTCCGGGTCGCCCAGCAGCCGCTCGGGCGCCATGTAGGCCGCCGAGCCGAAGGCCAGGGCCTGGGTGTGCGCCTCGCGCTCGTCGAAGCGGGCCTGGGCCGTGCCGAAGTCCAGCACCTTCACGTCGCCGGCCTTGGTGACCATGACGTTGCTGGGCTTGATGTCGCGGTGGATCAGGTGCAGCGGCTGCCCGCCCTGCAGCGGCGCCTGGTTGTAGGCGGCCTCGAGCGCGCTGCCGACGGCGGCGACGATCTCGAAGACCACCTTGTAGGGGATGCGCTGGCCGCGCTCCCGGCACCAGCTCACCAGGGTCTTGCAGTCGACCCCGTCCAGGTACTCCATCACGACCGCGCACTGGCCGTTGATGCTGGTCAGGTCCTCGACCCGGATGATGTTGCGGTGGTGCAGCAGGCCGAGCACCCGCGCCTCGTCGCGCGAGCGCTGCACGATCTCCTCGTGACCGAGCCACTTGCCGTGAAGCAGCTTGATCGCGACGATGCTCCGGAAGTTGTCTCCCGTGATCATCTCGGCCATGTAGACCTTCCCGAAGGCTCCCTCGGAGAGCTCCTTCAGAAAGCGAAACCGACGGCGCGGCTCCATCGACACTCCGGAACGCAGCGGTCGGCACTATAGCCCAAGGTCGCGGATCGGCCCCCTCCGGCCCGTGGACCGTCACTCGCAGATGCCGGCCTCCTCGTTGGCGACCTCGACCGCCAGGTGCATCAACACCAGGTACTCGAGCGTGCGCTTCTCGATGCCGGGGATCTTCTTCTTGACCTGCTTCCAGGACCAGGTGGCGGCCAGGCCCCGCCCCCACGGCTTGTAGCCGTTGAGCAGCTCCTGCTCCTGGGCGGCGAGGATGGCGGCGATGGCCATCAAGGTGGCGTCGGCCTTGCGGTCCTGGGCCAGCTCGGCGTCGTTGTAGACCGCGACGATGGGCGAGGTCTTCGACCAGTCCTCGCGCTGCAGGGAGCTGACCCGGTCCAGGTCCACCGGGCGGCGCTCGCCCTGGACCTCGGCCACCAGGAAGCGCAGGGCCCCGTAGCGAGGGCGCAGCGACTGGTCGGCGCCGCACAGCGCGTCCGCCAGCTCGGTCGGCTCGGCGGCGCCCGTCATCAGCAGCCGCAGGCGGTCGACCTTGCCCGTGTCCTCGTAGCGGCGCGCGAGGTCGAGGGCGGCGGTGACCATGTCCGGCTCCATGCCGAAGGCCTCGAAGTTGGCCTTGCGGTTCGACGAGGTGAAGGCCATGTCGATGAGCGGGTCCGCCTTGCGGGCGACGAACTCCGCCACCTCGTCGCCGGTGGCGATCTCCTCGGTGGTCAGCAGGTAGGCGCAGACCCCGCCGGCCACGAACACGCCGGCCACCGACAGCCAGGTCCGCAGGCTCATGGGGCGCCCCCGGTCATGGACGGCTCCCGTTCACTGCTTGCTCCCGGCGCGCTTCTGCACCTCTTCGACCGTCGGCACGGCGATGCGGGTGCAGTAGCCGTCGCCCACCGTGTACTTCTTCCAGTCGCTGAAGGCACCGAGCTGGCTGTGGTTCTCGGCGTAGTAGCAGACGGCCAGGAAGTGCTGGGCCGTGATGCTGTAGGCGTAGTGCTGGCTCTCGCGGTGGATGACGCCGCCGCAGGTCTTGCTCTCGTCCTCCGGCGTCGTGCACAGCAGGTTGGCCCCGTAGAAGTCGGGCGCCCGCTCCTGGTTGGTGGTCTTGAGGTGCTTGCGGTAGCCATGCAGCACGTTGGTGGTCTTGATCCGCCCCTCCTCGTCGAAGCGGCTGTCGTCGTAGCCGGCGTTGTGGCTGAGGATGGTCATCTGCACCAGGGCGCCCGACGCCCGCAGCTCGGGGTCGTTCCAGGCCTCGGCCAGCAGCCCCACCGCCGCCCGCGTCGACAGGGTCACGTCGGTGCGCTCGTCGACCTCGCAGGAGGTGATCCGGCACTTGCTGCGGCTGGTCATCGGCTCGTTCTGGTCGATGTACTCGGCGTTCTTGTAGACGTTGAGGGGCGGCGCCTTGCGGGTCGGCGACCACAGGCCGGTGCTGCCGCGCAGCTTGCAGCCACGCACGCCCAGCTCCATGCGGTTGGCGACCTCGGGCATGAGCTGCCACATCCCCCGGGCGCAGGCCGGGCTGGTCACGTCGGCGCGGTACTGGCTCTCCTGGTAGGGGATGGCCGCCAGCACCTCGGGCAGGCCCGCGTCGCGCATCTGCTCGACGACGATGGCGTAGTCGTCCCGGATCTGCTCCAGCCGGCTCCAGAAGCGCCAGGCCTTCAGGTGGATCTGCACGCTGTGCTGGGTGTAGGTCAGGTAGCGCTGGTCCCAGTCGTCGGTGCGCGTCGCCAGCCCCGGCCAGGACGCGGCCTGGGCGTTGGGGCCCATCACGAAGTCGGCGAAGGGCTGGTTCAGGCCCTCCTGCAGCTCCTCGGCGACCGGCTGCTCCAGGGTGACGTACTCGTAGTACTCCTCGCCCTCGTCCACCGGCCCCAGCTCGGCGATGTCGCGCCGCCACTCGCCGACCAGGGGCACCACCAGGGCGGTGGCGCCCACCAGGACCAGGATCAGGGTCGCCGGGATGAACCAGCGGGGGATGCCCTTCTGCGTGTCCAGCTCCTTGACGTTGCTGGGCTGGGCGGCCCCCTCCACCTGGGCGGCGTCCGACAGGATCCGCTGCTGCTCCCACACGCCCAGGCGGCGGCACTCCACGAAGACCACGGTGGCGCCGCGGCCCGGCGGCCCCAGGTGGAAGGCCGCGTCGCGGTCGAGGTAGACGGGGCCCCGGATCGGCTGGATCTCGTTCCAGTCGACGTGCTGGTGGGGCGCCACCCGCACCTGGTTGCTGCCGACCGGCGCGATGGCGACGGTGCTGCCGTCGTAGGCGGTGATGACGGCCTGCCGGTCGTCCAGGCCCCGGTAGCCCTCCACCTTGAGGCCGCCGGGGCCCGGGTTGGCGCCGATGCGCACGACCGGCCCGCGGCAGACCATGTCCCCCTGGTAGGAGAGCGGCCCCTCCGCGAAGCGGATGACGACGTCCCAGCGCTCCTGGCTCATGGCGCGGCGACGAGCTCGAGCAGGGGGCGAGGCCCGGCGATCGCGCGGTCCGAGAGCAGGTGGTGCGGCGAGAGGTCCTCGCCGTCCAGGCGCAGGGCGTAGCGGCCCGGCGGCAGCGACAGCCAGCCGGCGAGGTGGTCGAGCAGGCTGGCCACCGGGACAGCGGTGCCGACGAGGACCTGCACGCGCAGGGGCGGGTCGAGCAGCCCGCAGCGCAGCTCGACCCGCACGAGCTGGTTGTCGACCGGCGCCGCCTCGACCGGCTGGCCGGGATCCAGCGAGGCGACGGTCGCGTCGGCCGGCAGCGGGCGGTCGCCCTGGCGCAGGCGCCACCACCCCACCAGGGCGCCGCCCAGGTCGGTGCGCAGGGGCAGCACGCTGCCCACCAGGCGCGAGACGGCCTCGGCCGGGGTGCAGTCGCCGGGAAGGCGCAGCCGGCTGGGGCGCGCGCCCGGGCCGCGGGAGAGCTGCAGGGAGACGGGCTCGCCGGTGGACACGGCCGGGATGGCGTCCGGCGTCCGTGGCAGGCCCGGCGCCGCGGGGAGGGCGGGCGTGGCGAGGATGGGG
>JAKLKF010000241.1 GCA_023150805.1 Myxococcota bacterium
GACCTGGGCGGGCTCATCTGCCTGTGGGACGCCGAGGGCCCCTGCGGCGGCCCGGTCAAGGACAGCCAGCGGACCAAGACCCACGAGGGCACCACCCGCACGCTCACGGTGATCTGGGGCAGCGCGGCGCTGCCGGGGCGGACCCAGGCGGCGTGGGAGTGGCATGACACGCTGCTTCGGGGGCTGGGTGTGGACAGTGAGCGGGTGGCGTGCGTGCCGCCGCCCGCCGGGTAGAGCCTCTCCATGCACACCCTCCTCCTCTCGCTCCTGCTCGCCTGCGCCTCGCCCCGCGAGATCGCCCTGCCCTCGCCCGCCCCCGTGGTCCAGGCCCAGGGCCTGACCCGCATCGACGGCAGCCCGATGCCGGCCGAGGTGCTCGACGGCAAGGCGGTGCTCTACGTCAACGTCGCCAGCCGCTGCGGCTACACCCCGCAGTACGAGGGCCTGCAGGCCCTGTGGACCGAGTACCGCGACCGCGGGCTGGTGATCGTCGGCGTGCCCTGCAACCAGTTCCTGGGCCAGGAGCCGGGGGACGCGCAGGAGATCCAGAGCTTCTGCAAGCTGAACTACGGCGTGGACTTCCCCCTGCTGGAGAAGCAGGACGTCAACGGCAAGGACCGCAGCGCCCTGTACCGGCAGCTCGTCGGCGACGGGCCCGACGTGAAGTGGAACTTCGAGAAGTTCCTGGTCGGCCGCGACGGGCAGGTCAAGGCCCGCTTCGCCTCGGCGGTCGAGCCCTCCGACCCGGCGTTGCGGGCGGCGATCGAGGCGGCGCTGGGAGGGTAGGGGGGGGGATGGACCTGCTCTCCTCCCTGCGCGAGCACCTGCAGCCCTGGGGCCTGAACCACCTGGGGGTGGCCTCGCCCGCCGCCTACGACCTGTCCGCGAAGCCCGAGCTGCGCTCCCAGGCGCTGATGCCCGGCACGCGCAGCATCGTCGTCGTGGGCAGCGGCGGCCCGGACCTGTGGGAGGCCTTCCTGGCGGACCTGCAGGGTGAGCCGCTGCGGCTGACGGGCCAGGCCCACCCGCTGGACGCCTTCGTCACCCGCGCCGTGGCGAGCGCCGAGCCGCTGCTGGCCGGGATCTCGCACCGCTGGTTCCTGACGACGGCGACCGCCTCTGTCCACCTGGACATGCGCACCCTGGCGGTGCTGGCCGGGCTGGGGGCGAAGAGCCGCCTGGGGCTGGTGTTGGACCGCCGCTTCGGGCCCTGGCTGGGCCTGCGCGCCGCCTGCCTGATGGACCTGGACCTGCCGCCGTCGCCGCCGGCGCCGGACCTGTGCACCGGCTGCGCGGCCCCCTGCATGATGCGCTGCCCGGGCAACGCCTTCGTGGACGGTCAGTGGGACGTGGGCCGCTGCGCGGCCTTCCACAAGGCCAGCAAGCAGTGCCACGGGATCTGCCACGCCCGCCTGGCCTGCCCGGTCGGGGTGGCGGAGCAGTACCCCGAGCTGCAACGCCGCTACCACGACGACCGCAAGAACGGGCGCGCCATGCTGCGTGCCCACCTGGGGATCCCAGCGGCGCAGGACCGCCATGCCGGTGAGGGGCCCCACTGGGACGAGTGGGTGGGCAGCGGAGGTTGATCGAGCGCCTCCTCGACCCGGGTCACCGCGCCTCGCCGACGAGCTTCGGCCCGACGCGCCCTGCGATCCGCACCTCCCCGTCCAGGGGGTCGCCGGGTGCCCGCCCCACCAGGGCCAGGATCTGGGTCCGGACGGGCTCGGCCCGCGCGTCCGCCAGCTCCGCCACCCGCCCCGGGTCACCGTCCAGCAGCGCCAGGCGGGCGCGGGCCCGGTCGGCGTGGTCGGCGCGACGGGTGCGGACCAGCTCGGCCAGCGCCTGGGCGTAGCGCTCGCGGGCCTGCGCGGGCTGCCCCGCGAGGGTGGCCACGTCCCCCAGGGCCAGCCAGGCCAGGCCCCGCATCTGGGCCTGGGTGCGGGGGGCGAGGGCCTCGACGGCGTGGTCCAGGTGGGCCCGGGCGCGGGCCAGCTCACCCTGGTCGAGGTGGATCAGGCCGAGCAGGACGCTGCGCTCGGCGACCTGCTCGGCCATCTGGTCGGCCTTGGCCTTGTGCAGGAGGTTGGACAGCGCGGCCGACGCCACATCCGACCGCCCCAGGTGCCAGCGCACCGCCGCGAGCTTCTCCTCGAACCACTCGTGGGCGACCAGGTTGTGCACGGCGGCCAGCAAGGGCAGCGCGTCGGAGAGGGCCCGCTCGGCCTCGGCCAGCCGCCCCGCGGCGTACAGGGCCAGGCCCAGGTAGCCCAGGACGTAGCCCTTGGCGGGCAGGTCCTCGCCGGCGCGGACCAGGGTCCGCTGCAGGTGGGAGACCGCCTCCGGCGCGCGGCCGCCGGTGGCCCAGCGGAAGGCCAGGGTGCACTCCATGAAGGCGCCCCGCACCGGCTCCACCGCCCAGCCCAGGGGCGCGGACGCGACCAGCAGCGCGTCGGCCTCGGCGTGGCGCCCCGCCCGCAGCAGCCAGGTCGCCTGGAGCTGGAGCAGGCGCACCCGCAGCGCGGGATCGGTCACGCCGGGCAGGGCCGCCTCGACCCTCGCCAGCTCGGTCGCAGGCTCCCCCAGGGACAGGCTGCGGGCGCTCAGCATGCAGATCGCCTCGCCCGCCAGGTCGGGCGCGTGGGTGCGCATCCGGGCGGCGACCGCGGCCAGGTCCCCCGCCTCGCGAGCCACGCCGCGGTTGAAGGCCCCGCGGTCGCGGTTCTTCTCCTCCTCGATGCGGCGGGCGATGGTGATCATGTGCGCGGCGTGCCGGTCGAATGCGCGGGCCTGCTCCTCGGGCTGCGCGGCCAGGCGGGTGGCCGCCTCCGCCCGCACCAGCTCGAGCATGCGGAAGCGGGGGCCGCCGTCGGCCTGGACGCGATGCAGCAAGGACTTGTCGACCAGGCGCCCCACCAGGCGCAGCGCCGGCCCCTCCAGCACCGCGCTGGCGGCCTCGAGGTCGAAGGGGCCGACGAAGGTGGACAGGCGGTGCAGGGCGCGGGCCTGCTCCGGCGCCAGCAGGTCCCAGGAGGCCCGCAGCACCTGCTGCACAGAGCGGTGGCGGTCGGGGGCGTCGTCGCGCGCCTCGAGCGCGACCGGGGCGGCCTGGATCTGGGCCAGCAGGCGCTCGGGGGGACCCAGGTCCGACCAGCCCGCCACCAGCTCGACGGCCATGGGCAGGCAGTCGACGGCCTGGACCAGAGCGCGCTCGGCTGGGCTGGCGGGGGTCTCGGCGCGGCCGCTGCGGCGCTGGAGCAGCCGCACGGCGTCGTCGGGAAGCATGGGCTGCACCTCGACCAGGCGTTCGGCGGCGAGCCCCAGGCGGACGCGGCTGGTCAGCAGCAGGGTCCGCCCCGGGTGGAGCGCCGCCAGCCAGGCGGGCAGGGCCTGGGCGAGGGGCTGCGCGAGCTGCTCGACGTTGTCGAGCACGATCAAGGGGCCGCCGGGCTGGGCCAGCAGCTCCGGGACCCCCAGGCCGGGCGCGCCGCGGCCCGCGGAGAGCACCTCGGTCAAGGCCCGCGTCGCGTCGGGGAGCGTCCGCAGGTCGGCCAGCTCACAGAGGTGGCCGGGGAGCCGGCCCAGCAGCGCCCGGGCCAGCGTGGTCTTGCCCACGCCGCCGGGGCCCCACAGGGTCAGCAGGCCGCCGCGGGTCGCCTGGTCCGCGACCTGGTCGAGCAGGGCGTCGCGCCCGATCACGGCGGGGCCGTCGGGCGCCGCGGCCGTCCCGGTCCCCGCCAGCCCCCCGTCAAGGGCGGGGGGCCCCTCGTAGCGGTAGCCTCCACCGCGGACGGTCAGCAGGTGGACGGGCTGGGTCGGGTCGCGCTCGACCTTGCCCCGCAGGCGCATGATGGTGTTGTCGACCGCGCGGGTCTCGGCGCGCGCGCGCCAGCCCCAGACCTGCTCGAGCAGCTCCTGGCGGCTGGTCGTGCGCCCGGGCCGGCCGGCCAGGTAGCGCAGCAGCGCGTGCTCGTGCTCCGTGAGCGACGAGGCGTCATCCGCGCGGAGCACCTGCCGCCGTTCCAGATCGACGACGCAACTGGAGAGCTGGAGCAGCACCCCGCCAGGGTAGCCCGCTGGGGCGGGGCCGCGGGGCCGTTTGCGACAGAGCTGCGACACGGCGGCGGTGTGTGACGGACTAGGCTGGCGCGGGTCACACAACAGGAGGTGTCCATGCGTGGGCTTCGAGGTGCGCCGCTGACGGCGCTCGGCCTGGTCCTGTGGTTTGCGGGCTGCGGCGACAAGGACGGCGACGACAGCGGACAGATCGGCGACGGCGGCGCGGCGGGCGACGGCGGCGCGGCGGGCGACGGCGGCGGGACCAGCGGCGACGGCGGCGGGACCAGCGGCGACGGCGGCGGGACCAGCGGCGACGGCGGCGG
>JAKLKF010000242.1 GCA_023150805.1 Myxococcota bacterium
AGGAGATGGCGCGGCGGCCCTACCGCTTCGGCTGGTCCTCGGCCCCTGCAACCGGGTCGACCGAACCGGGCTGGGCGGCGCCGGACCTGGAGACGCTTTCGGCGGGCTGGACCTGGCTGCCAGGCTCCGGCGTGCCTTCGCGGGAACAGCTCCCCGCAGGTTGGGTGCTGCTGAACCGGGGCCGCCGGGAGGTCGGGGGCCTGTTGGTCTCGCCGGACCGGGAAGAGCAGGTTCCGCAGCCCCTGGGGAGCGGGTACACGCCACGGATGGCGCTGAACACGGTGAACTTCTTCGAGCTCGAAGAAGGCGGCAAGGGAGAGGTGCGGTACGGGCCCTACCGCGAGCTGCTGAGCGATCTGGGGCGCCTGGGTGTGTCCGTGGCCCGGCACCCCGGCCGGCTGCAGCTCCTGCTCAACGAGGTGCTGAGCCTGGGCCGGGGCATGGACAAGGCCGAGCTCGAGCCGGATTGGATGGACGTGGATGCCCTGCATACCCGCATGGCAAGCTCGCTCCCCTTGACAAGCCTGCTGACCCTGGTGGGGGAGCTTCGGGCGACCAACCAGTCCCTGAAGCTGCAGCTCACGATGCTGAGCCTGGGCGGAGGCAGCAGCGCCGCCAGCCACACCTTCGCCTCGGCGGAGGATGGCCGGACCTATGGCAAGCCCCTGGTCGTCTTGTGGTCCGAGGCCTTCAAGGACCAGGTGGTGGTGGACCCGGTGGAGGACGTAGAGGTGTCGTTCAACCGGGCGACCCCGGCGGGGGCGCCGTCCCTGGCCACCTGGGACAGGGAGTCGCTGGATCCCCGCAACCCCTACAAGCGGCAGTTCTACCGACGCTTCGCCCAGGCCCTGGGGCGGTGGTTCGAGGAGCATGCAGCCGAGCTGGAGCCCTACATCGAGGGGATCGAGATCGCCAACGAGGCGGAGATCCGCCAGGTAGTCGTCGACGATGATCGGGACTACCCGGACGGCACGGGCTGGGGCGCCCTGTACTACCACTGCGCGGCCGGCTTTCGCGAGGCGTGCGACTGGCTCCCCTTGTGGCTCCCGGCGCTGGCGTCCTACGTGGTGGACGATGGCTCGGGTGCGGCCGAGGACTGGCAAGGCAAGGTGGCCTACCTGCGGGCCATGCTGGCCGAGATCAAGCGCCTTCGGGACCGGGACCTGACCTGGACGGGCGGACACGGGGGTGGGGTGGCGCCGCGCTTCGAGATGAGCGAGCTGGTATCAGGCATCGACCTGCACTGGTATCACGCCGGAGAAGCCGACCGGCGGCGCTTGCTGTTCCTACCCGCCGAGCTGGCGGCGCTGCGGGAGGAGCTGACCAGCGACGACCTGGAGTTCGCGACCGTTCCGCAGATCTCGGTGTGCGAGACGGCGGTCAACGTGTTGTGCGATGGCGCGGATCGTCCGGGCCTGTCATCGACGGGCTACACGGCCGGCTGCGAGGCGGCGACCGCGGAGTTCCCCATGGCACCGGTGGACTGGCGCCCCCCGCGGTACCGGGTGGAGGGCGACCGGGCGGTGCGCACCCACGTGCGGGCGCCAGCCAACGACTACCAGGGCGCGATGGTCTGGCAGCGTGCGGCCGCCATGGCGGTGGGGCGCGCGTCGCACCTGGGCTGGCACACCCACGTGGCACGCCTGCCCAGCAGCCCCTTCGCCGGGACCGGCCTGCGAACCGACTTCCACGATTCCGTTGAGCCCATCGGGGTCTCGATCCCCCGCGCCTCCTGGTTCGCCTACCAGCGCCTGGCTGGGGTCATGGCCTCGGTGACCAATGTGCAGCGGTTGTGGCCGGTCCTGGCCGGCTCACGGGGAGATCTTGCCAACGACCTGAAGGATGGAGAGCTCGGACCGGACCAACTTGTGTGGGTCGTCGAGCTCCAAGGCGCCACCCACACCGAGACCGGCACCCACCCGTCGGGCCCCAACACCATCGCCTGGCCTAGCCTCGGTGGCTGGGCCTACCTGCTGTACATCGACGGGGTCACGGGCGCAGCCGACGACGCCATCGCCACGCCAACGGCCGCCCGCGTGACCTTCTTCCGGTCGGGGCTGACCAACGTCTACGAGGTGCAGACGGGCCCCTCCTCCCTCGAAGTGGACACCAGCGACGCGGCGCGCGCCAGCAACACCTTCCCAGAACACCGCTGGATCGTCGCCGAAGGGCTCACCCTCCTGAGCAGGACGATCGTCAGCGGCGGCAGCGAGTACACGATAGACGTGGCGCTGGGTGCCTGGCCCCGACTCATCTTCTGTGAACAGCGGCTGGGCATCTCCTCCGTGACCGTCCTGGCGAGCAGTCTGTGAAGCGGGCTTGGCTGGCCATGGCCGTGGCGGTGTCGCCTGGCGCGCTCGCGGCCTCGACCAGGGTGGAGTTGGACGGTCTCCCGGTCTACGAGTGCCCGCCGCCACCAGACGAGGCGTTGATCTGGGGCCACCCGGAGGTGAACGCGTATCCTTCGATCTGGCGTGACGATCCATCCACCCTTGGGTACAACCTCTACTTGTATTCAACCTCCTGGGTGATGGACCTGGACACAAACCTGCTCTCACCCCAGGTCGATAGTTGGTCCGACATGGAAGCGGAGTATCGCTTGAGGTATGTTCGGTACTTTGCGTTTGCGAATCCGGCCAGCGTGCAGGGGCAGACCGAGTCCGCCCCGGGCTCATGGTATGGTGATCCAATGTATTTCAGGCAATCGACGTCTCTCCAGTGGGACGGTGAACGCGGGGGTCAAGAGATGTACGACGGAGACTTCACCGAGCAGTGGTACGCACCGGCGGGCCTGTGCATGTCCGTGATCCGCGACGACCGGGTCGCCGGCACGGCGTGGTTCGACCCGGGGGAAGACACACTGTTCTCCGACGAGATGCCGGGGATGGTGTTCTATGTGTTCCAGATCCCCTACGCAGAATCGAGGATCACAACGGGCGCAATGGTGGGGCCACTGGAGCATGAATACACCAGCAGCACCTGGGGATCTCCCAGTTCGTGGATCCGTACCACCGGCTACTTCTACACATCCTACTCCTCCGACCTCGACCCCGACGAGCTCTGGTCCCTCCCTCTCTTGGGGGACACCGGCGAATGACCGTCCTCCTCCCCTTTCCCCTCCTCCTCCTCCCGCTGGCCTGCCCCTCCACCCCTGGCGAGACCCCCGGCCCCTCCCTGACCACCGACGGCGGCACCACCACCGACGGCGGCGGGACAACGTCTCCGACCGACGGCGGCACTGCGACCACCGACGGCGGCACGACCCTGACGGGCCCCAGCCCCGAGGACGAGGGCGGGGTGACGCCGGACACGGGCAAGCCGGTGCCGACCTGGACCTGCCCGGCGCCGCCAGAGGACGCCTGGGTCTTCCACGCGGGCACGGTGGTGAGCGACCAGGCCTACTTCCGGTCCGAGGACAACGGCAACGGCTGGATGCTCACGGCGACCGGGATCTCCTACGTGCACGAGCAGGAGTGCACGTCCCTGGTGCCGTACAACTGGTTCGAGCACGAGGTGAAGTCCGGGCTGAGGCCCGGAGACTTCCTGTTCGAGCTGATGCTGACGGTGCCGGGGGACGGCATCACCGACTGGCTGGGACAGCACGACAGTGGCGGCGGCTACCTGTTCCACCGCGAGTTCTCCGCGCACTACCTGAAGATCGGCTGGCGCGACGACCCGAAGTCCGTCTACCACATGGTGCACAGCCTGCCGCACGGTTGGACGGACTCCACCGTGTGTGTCAGCTACTTGAGCCCGGACCGCCTGTACCTGACGGTCTTGTGGGACCCGGCGGAGGGCCCCTACCGCACCAACGCGTGGACGAGCATCGACCACCCCATCTGGTTCGACCTGGAGATCTGGCCCACGGCCAACGAATACGGCGCCTACGACCCGGTGCATGGCTCGCGCCGCTCCTGCGCCGTGACGGCCTGGGCGGATGTGACGGAGGAAGAGCTGTTCGCCGGCTTTGACTGGTGGGGGCAATACCCCGGCGACTGGGAGGGGTGGACGGCGCCGTACTGACCGTCGGCGCAACCGGGCCGTGGGCGTCGACTTCCTGCCCGACGGCGACCTGGGGCCGGGTGAGCACCAGGGCGCCCTGGCCACGCAGGTCCGTCTCCAGGGTCACGTGCTGGGCACCGACCTGGGTGGCGGCGGTGGTGACCAGGGTGCGTAGGTAGGCGTAGGCGTAGGCCTCGTCCAGGGTGATGGCGCTGTCACTGTCCTCGTCGGCGGCCAGCACCTCGCCGAAGCCGTCCAGCGCGTGCAGCAGCGCCTCGGCGTCGGGGTTGGCCAGGGTCACCAGGTGGGCGGCGTCCAGGCCGCCGGCGTGGGTCAG
>JAKLKF010000243.1 GCA_023150805.1 Myxococcota bacterium
GGGCTCACGCGCGCCACCCGGCGGCGCGCCGCGACGGCGCCGTCGCAGACACGGCGCGCCGCGCGGAGCTGCGGGGCAGGGAGCGGGGGGGAGGGGACATCGACAGGCGCGCGGGCTGCGGAGAGGGGGGGGCTGGCGGGCGGAGGACCTCACCATAGCGCCGGCGAGCGACCCACCTTGACAGGCGTCGTCTTGCCCTGCGTGCTCCCAAGCCATATGGTCCGGGCTCTGCGCAGCGATCACGGAGCGGACCGGCGGGTCTTCATCCTCCGGGTCGCCAATCCACCGGCACACCAGGCGAGAACAGCGGATGCGGTATCGCGGGCGCGAGTACACCGGGAAGGGCGTCACGGTCGCGGTCGTCGACAGCGGGATCGACAAGAACGATCCGCGGTTGGCGGGCCGGACGGTCGAGGGCTGGAACATCCAGCTCGGCGCGACCGGGCACGCGATCCTCGGCGGCGACTTCACCGACGAGAACGGGCACGGCACCAACATGGCCGCGGCGGTGGCGCAGATGGCGCCGGAGTGCAGGCTGGTGGGCGTGCGCATCATGGACGCGCGGCTGCGCACCAGCGCCGACCTGATGGCCGCGGGCATCGAGACGGCCTTCCGCGCCGGCGCCCAGGTGATCAGCCTGTCCCTGGGCACCCCCAACATGGGCAAGGCGCTCCTGCTGCGGGACTGCTGCGCGCTGGCGGTCGAGAACAACGCCCTGGTGCTGGCAGCGGCGCACCCCAAGGGGGACCGCGCCTACCCGGCCGACCTGCCCGAGACCATCGGCGTCGCCACCCACCCCGACTGCCCGCTGGAGAAGGTCTACTACTTCGCGCCGCACCGGTTCCCGCGCCAGCAGTGGGGGAACCTCACCGGCAAGTTCCTGACCCACGGCTACGAGTGGCGGGACGGGGAGCGCGGCGGCTTCAAGGGCAGCGGCATCGCGACGGCCTACATGTCCGGCCGCCTCGCCTGCCTGCGCGAGGCGCTGCCGACCGAGTCGGCGATGGGGATCATCGAGGTGCTGCGGCAGGTGGCGCTGACCCCGGTGCCCGAGATCGGCTACGCCTGAGCCGGCGTGACGGGTCTCCTCGGGTGGATCCCCCTGGTGCTGGGCGGCCGCGCCCTGGCCGGGCCGGTGGACCTGGCGGGCTTCGGCGCGCCGGCCATGGCCCGGGCGGGTGGGGGGGTCGCGCTCCTCGACGGCGCCCAGGGGGTGTTTCGGAACCCGGCCCTCCTGCAGGACATGCGGGCCTCCCAGCTCGCGGTGGGCGGGTGGCTGCTGCGCGGCGACCTCGACCCGGTGCCGGCGGTCTGGTGGGACACCAACCGCGACGGCCTGGTCGATGACGACGACGCGCCGCTGGAGATCGACATCCAGCCGGACCCGGCCGACGCCGTGGGCGTGGCGCTGGGGCGGCCGATCGGCGGGCGCTTCGGGCTGGCCTTCGCCGCCACGCTGCCCGTGCGGCGGATGCTGCGCATCCAGACCTTCGAGCCCTCGCTGCCGACCTACTTCTTCCTGGACAACCGCGCCCAGCGCTTCGACATGACGCTGGGCTTCGGCTGGGAGCAGCTCCGAGGGATCAGCGTCGGGGGCTCGGTCCAGGTCATCGCCCGCGCGCGCTTCACCCTGGACACGACCCTGGACGTGACGCTGCGAGGGGCCACGGAGCAGGACGAGGAGCTGGGCGCCCTGGTCAGCGAGCTGCGCCTGGACCCGCACGCGATGGAGCTGGACATCGTGCCCGGGCTGGCGCCGGTGGCGGGGCTGCACTGGGAGGTCGGCGAGCTGATCCCGGCCCTGGACGGGCTGGCCATCGCCGGCAACTACCGCGGCTCGACGGGGCTGCCCATCGACGTCGACGTGGACCTCCAGGCGAACCTCGACGTGCGGGACATCGGCGAGATGGAGCCCCTGGGGACCACGGTCCTCGTCCCCCTCCACCTGGCCGTGTTCGACCACTACCTGCCCGCGCGCTGGTCCTTCGGGGCGGGCTGGACCTCGCCAGACCGCTTCCGCGCCTTCGTCGACCTGCACCACACCCGCTACGCGCCGATGCAGATCAGCGTGGCCCACGTGGTCGACACCGAGGTGCAGAGCCAGCTCCTCAGCCTGCCCGATCCCGGCGTCGACGACGGCAACGAGGTCGCCGCGGTGCTGCGCAACACCTGGTCCACGCGGGCCGGGGGCGAGGTCTTCCTGCCTCGCTGGGAGCCGGGCAGGGGCATCGGGTGGCTGCAGGGGGTGGTGCGCGCAGGGCTGGGGTACGAGCCGACGCCGCTGGTCTCGCAGGGGGCCACCTCGGCCCTGCTCGACGCCGACCGACTGGTCGTCGCCGGCGGGCTGGGCGTCGCCCACGGAGACCCCTTCGACCTGGTCGAGGGCCCGGTGTCCTGGGACGCGCACGTCCAGGTCCACCTGCTGGGCGAGGGGTCGCTGCCGGTGGACGCCACGGCCTACCGGCCCGGCGCGCCGGTGGACGGCGGCGGGGTGCCGATCGGCGGCACCCTGTGGTCGGCCGGGGCACAGTGGAGCATCGACTACTGATGGGAGACGCCGGGTGAGCACGACGCTGCAGCGCATGGCCGACTGGGCAGCGGACCTGGGACCGGGCGACCTGCCCCCCCGCGTCCGCGAGCGGATCCTGCTCCAACCCCTGGGGCTGGCCGGCGCGGTCCGCACCGCCGCGGGCTGGCAGGGGGCGGCGGCCCTGGGCGCGGGGGGCCGTCGCGGCGAGGCGGCCCTGGTCACCGGGGGGCGCGCGCCGCGACGGGAGGCGGCGCGCCTGCACGCCACGCTCGGGGCGCTGCTGGAGCTGGACGACCGGGGCCTGGGGGGGCACACCGGCGTCGGCGCGGTGCCCGCGGCCTGGGCCTGCGCCGGCGCGCACGAGGTCGACCGCCTGGTCGTGGCCACGGCGGCGGGTGGCGAGGTCGCCGGCCGCCTGGGCGCCGCGCTGCTGTTGAGCGCCGACCCGGCGCGCGGGCGCGGGGCGGTCACGGCCCTGGCCGCCGCGACGACCGCGGGGCTGCTGGCCGGCCTTGACGCCCCGACCCTGGCCCACGCGATGGCCCTCGCCCTGGTGGCCCCCCGGCGCTCCGGGTGGCGAGAGGTGCTGGGCGGCGACGGGACGGCGGCGCTGGCGACGGGGCAGGCCTGCGCCGACGGCGTCGAGGCGGCGGGGCTCGCGGCGGCCGGGCTGCGGGGGCCCCTCGACCTGCTGGACCGCGGCGACGGCCTGCTCTCCTCCTTGAGCCCCGCGCCCCTGCGCACGGCCTTCACGGGCCTCGGCCGGGCCTGGCTCACGCGGTCGCTGTCCTGGTCGATCCACCCGGTCGCCCCACCGCTGCAGGGCGCGGTACAGGCGGTGGAGGAGATCCTGGCCCGGCACGTCAAGGCCGCCGAGAAGCGCCTGCGCTGGGACCAGGTGGAGCGCATCGAGGTGGGCCTGGGGGCGCCGGGCTTCGCCCTGCACGGGCGGGCGGCGGGGGTCGCCGCCCTGGGCGCGCTGGGGGCGCTGCACCGGCTGCCCGAGGCCATCGGCCGCCTGGTGGTGGGGGCCGAGCTCGACCCCCGCGCGCTGGCCCGCGACGCCGCGGCGGAGGACGGGGGGCCGATGTCGAACGAGGTCGCCCACGTGGCGCGCCGGGTCGAGGTCCACCACGCATGGCCGCGGACGCGCGACCTGGTCGACCACTCCGTCGACGTCCTGGGCCCGCTCCTGGTGGGCCTGGACCTGCCGACCCTGCGGCGCGCCGCGGCGGCCTGGACCTCCGCCGGCCCGGGCGCGACCCTGTCCTCCCCGGTTGCCGTGTCCTGGTTGCTGCGGCTGCGGCCCGACCAGCTCCTGGAGCGGCTGCGCTACCAGAGCGGCGACCTGGCCGACTGCCGCCTGGACGAGCTGCAGGAGCGGCTGGGGGCCGACGTGGTGCTGCACACGACCCGGGGCGGGTCCTGGCGCGAGCGCCGGGACGGCGCGGTGGGCAGCCCGGGCTGGCCCTGGCAGGACACGGTCGAGCGCCTGCTGCGGCGCTGGGGCGCCGGCCCCGAGGACGCCGAGCGGGCGCGCGCGCTCACGCAGGCCAGCGGGCCGGCAGCGGCGTGGGTCGAGGCGCTGCTGGGCCGCGACTAGCAGCCTGTAGCCCATAGCGTCCACCCGTCGCGCCACGGGGCCGGGGCGCGCCTCGCCCGCGGGGTTGGCGA
>JAKLKF010000244.1 GCA_023150805.1 Myxococcota bacterium
TCCAGGCTGTAGAACAGCACCACCTTCCACTCGTGTTGGGCCGTCCGGCCTTCGGTCAGGGTCTCCAACTGGATGGAGGCCAGGTTCGGACCCTGCCGCGTGATGTTGGGCAGGTCCAGGTCCACGTAGCGCCAGCTCTGTTGGCCATCGCTCTGCAGCGCGTGCTTGTAGACCAGCGGGACGACGGTGACGACAGGGTCGAAATTGGCCACGGGGGACTCCGATGAAATGCTATTTGAGGAGGCCCCGGTGAGGAGGCCCAGGTGAGGAGGCCCAGGTGAGGAGGCCCCGGTGAGGAGGCCCAGGTGAGGAGGCCCCGGTGAGGAGGCCCCAAAAGACAAATACCACATGGACGTGTCAGGCGCTACTCCCTCCCCTCAGGACCTGGCCCAAGCACCTGGGCCATCGGGGTGGCGCGCGGGGCGCGCGGAGTGGCCGGGGTCCCTGGTTGGGGACCTTGGGCGTGTCGCGAGGGGATGTGGGCCCGTCCCCAGGTCTCTGGCCCCGCTTCATGGTGGTCCTCGGGGCGCAGCTCTCCATCCCGGCGTCGCCGATTGATGGCCCAGATGGCGGCTGGTGTCAGGCACGAGGATTGGGAATTGCGCCACCCCCGGCATCCAGTACGACCGGGAGCGCGGCCAGGGCACATCCTTCTTCTCCTTCGCCTATGGCGTCGCCATCTCATGGTCGAGGTCCTGGGCCTGACCGGCGAGGAGGTCCTGTACCGACCCGATGGCGCCGTGCTGACCGTGGGCCCCAGCACCTACAAGATCCCCTCCGTGGGCGATGTGCCGCTGGACCTGCGCGTCACCCTGCTGGAGCACCAGCCGCAGGAGGGCACCATCGGCGGCAGCAAGGCCGTGGGTGAGCCGCCCCTCATGCTGGCCATCGCCGTGTTGGGGGCGCTGGAGGATACGATCGGGGCCTTTGGGGAGGGGCCGGTGGACCTGGCCGTGCCGGCGACCGGCGAGGCGATCCTGCGGGCGGTGGAGGCGGCGCGGGGGGGGTGAGCGGATGGGGGCGGTGTCAGTCGAGCCGTTCGCCCACTTCCCAGGTGACCTTCACGGGGACGCCGTCGCGGGTGTATTCGAGGACGATCTCGTCCTCGGTCACGGTGACGGTGGCGCCCACCAGGGCCGCGTCCGGGCTGCTGGTGACCTCGTAGGTCGCCGGGGTCGGGCGGGCCCGAGGCTCGGGACAGGGGGAGAAGCAGGAGCATAGCAAGGGGAGGCAGGCGAGGGTGGCGGCCTTCCGGGCTGCGGAGCGGATGGACATGTCAGGGGTCCACCTGCCTGAGGTCAAAGGACTCGCCGCTGCCGCTGCCCGTGTCCTGCGAGACAAGGGCGAAGATCAGCCCCCCAGGGTTGTCGCCCCCGAGTCGCTCCTCGAAGTAGCCCTGAGCGAGCCATCGAGCCGGCTCCATCTCCTTGTCGCTGGTTCCAACATCGCCAACTGCGACAGAGACCAGCCGGATCTCCCAGCGGTCATAGACACACTTGTTGGCCCATGCGCTCACACCAGAGCAAGCTCCTCCCGCCAGCAACAACGTGAGCAGCGCAGCATGGGTCTTCGTCACAGGCGCTCTCGATCACTGAAGGTGGTACCGGGCTTATCCGCATGGTGTTCGAGCCACCACAGCTTGTAGGCAGCGGTGGCAGTGGTTCCACCCGATGACCCTGAAGCGGAGCCGACACAGTTGTCGTTCAGCCACAGCGCCTGGCTCGACCCGAACACGTCAGCATCACCGAGCCCTGGACCTCCGCAGCATGCCGACTGCAGCGCAGCCGGGTACCGCCGGAACATCGCCCAGCGGAAAGCATTCTCGATCAGGTAGCTCTTCCTGCAGGTGTCCGCTTCGTCAGACCACGCACGCCAGCACACGTGAGTCAGCTCATGAAGCAGAGTGCAGGACAGGTCGACCGCGGCACACATCCGCCCGATTGGGGTGCCATCAGTTGCCAGCTCATCGTCATCCCAGACCGCCAGGTACTCCTGCCACTTCCCGTCTTCGTAGACCTGGATCGTGCCACCATAGAATGGTTCGAAGTGAGAGCCCGACGTGTAGAACTGGTGCGCGTCACCCGACTTCATCTTCAGGTTGACGTTGGCGGACTCGCCTCGGATCCTGGCGAGCAGGCAGTCCCCCTTGGCGGCGTTCCCGGTCACCCAGCACACCGCCCACTTCACCAGGTCGGTGTTGTTGTAGAGCAGCGCCCATGCGTGCATGACCAGGTCGGCGGCCGAACCATCGAAGCCCGACATGTTGACGAGGTCATCGTCTCCACCGTCGCGGGTCCTGTCGCAGGCGGTGCACTCCGTCTCGTTGCCGCTCATCACCAGGGCGCAGTCGTGCGAGCGTCCCTCCGGAGGTACCAGCAGGGTGTCACAGCCTGTTCCTTCGCAGGGCCCGCACTCACACAAGTCACTGCCACAGTCGACCTCTCGGCAATGGCCGCTCATGATCGTGTAGCAGGCTCCATCCTCTGGACACTCGTCGCACCCACCGGCCAGGTCGGTCTCATCCGTTCCCAGCTGGAGCCCACCCAACCTGGACCTACCTCGTCCGGCGGTGCCCGAGAGGCTCGACCCGCGAACCGCGAGGTCTGGCGACCCGGTCCACCGACCCGTGGTGGGCAGCCAGCTCGACGTCGCTGCCGTGACCGACCCGAGGCTCCCGACCCACGGCGGCAGGGGCACCGGCTGCGCGGCGGCCCAGGTCGCCAACGGCGCATCCGCGCTCACGAAGGGCGCGCCCAGGACGTGGCCGACCGTGACGGGCGCCCGGGTCTGCACCGCCCGTCGCAGGTCGACCGGCGTGGTGGTAGGCGCCATCGACGAAGCGCCGAAGGAGCGACCAACTGGCCGGCTGGGTCGGGCAGCGCCCCACGGGTCACGCGCGCTGCACATCACAGCACTCCCCCAGGTTGGCCGACCCACAAGCCATCACGTCCTCCGGATCGCCACGGCCGTGTCGACCTGGGCGCCGCCGTTGGCGCCCGACGACAGCGAGTGCTCCAGCCCGAACTGGATCCACATCGCGCTGCCCGTGCTCAGCGCCAGCTCACCGGTGTTGTACTCACCGTTGCCGCTATGCCACGCGCCCTCGAAGTTGGTGCTCCACGCGTTGGTGATCTGCTGGATGCTGGTGGCGGTGCGGTAGGCGAGCTGCGCCCGGAAGGCGCCAAAGGCGTTGGTCACGACGATCAGCGCCTTGACCTTGTCGGCGTGAATGGCGGGCAGCCACCCGGTGATCGGCACGTGTTGCGAAGCCGTGCCGGGCGTGGCCAGGTTGAGGCTCGCCCCCCCGACCACCTGGCCGCAGGCGTCGTAGGCGACCTGGAACCCGACATCCGCGCCCGCGGGGCTGGCTCCGGTCTGCACGCTGTAGGCCACGCCCAGGCGCATGAAGAAGTTCGCGGCGGTGTCATTCGAGACATCCAGCAGGCCGCTGCACCGCTCCCCTGCGCCTTGCAGGTAGCTGGCTTCGAGCAAGATGGGGGCACCGGGCTTGTCCGTGCGGATCTCGGCGAGCTGCAGCGCCAGCCGCGACTGGAAGCTCCCGTCGACAGCGCGGTTGATCACGACGCCCTTGAGCCTGTCCACGCCGATCGCCGGGAACCACCCGGTCATCCACTCGTACTGCGTGCTGGTGGAGATGGCGTTGAGTCGAGCCTGCGCCGGCCCGAGAAGCTGACCACAAGTCATGGCGGCTGTCCTGGTTGGGGGCCCGCGATGACAGTATCGCCGCTACTACTACTACGCAAGTCCCATGCCGCCAGGACCTAGCCCAAGCACCTGGGCCATCGGGGTGGCGCGCGGGGCGCGCGGAGTGGCCGGGTCCCCCGGTTGGGGACCTCGGGCGTGTCGCGAGGGGATGTGGGTCCGTTTCAAGGTCCCTGGCCCCGCTTCCTGGTGGTCCTCGGGGCGTAGCTCTCCATCCCGGCGTCGCCGGTGGATGGCCAAGATGGCGGCTGGTGTCAGGCACGAGGAGCGAACAGGCTGGGTTGTCGGTCGGGCGGTGGCGGAGCCCAGTATCCGGGGATCAGGGCCAGGAGTCTGTGGGCGCTCGGTACCACGGCACGGATGCCGTCC
>JAKLKF010000245.1 GCA_023150805.1 Myxococcota bacterium
AGGCCCCGGCCTCCTCCCAGGCGGCGGCGTGGGGCGCGATGTGCCGGTCGACCCAGCCCTGGGCGGACCGGGCCAGGGCGCGGTGGCTGTCGTCGAGGAAGAGGTCGAGCACGGGGCCTCCCAGGCGGGCCCCGAGCCTACCAGCGCCCGCGCCTCAGCCCTCGATGCCCTGGAAGCAGGTCGGACCCGGCTGGCCGCGCAGCCGCCCGGCCAGGGCCTTCACGCGCCCGTACAGCGAGAAGAAGGCCACGACCTGCAGCCGCTCGGCGCGCGTCAGCCCCCGGTCACGGCCCAGGGACACGCAGAGCAGCTTGTCGTCGCGCTGACTCCGCGCCACGGAGGACTTCGTGGCCAGCCGCGGCTCCACACCGGACCGAACCACCACCTTGCCCCGAGGGCAGGTGAAGGGCCGCACCTCCCCCGGGCGATGAGCCCGGACCCGGGCCTTGCATCCTTGACAGGACTTGGGGGGGGGGGGCTACTGTTGTGTCGCGCTCAAGGTTCCGACAAACAAGGTGGAAGCATCATGGCCGCGTCGTTCCGCATGCAAGGACTCTTCAACGTCAGCAGCAACCAGGCACAGGACCACCGCGACGCGATCGACGTCGGCAGCTACCGACACGTCGTCATCCAGTGCCGAGTGGCCACCAAGGACACCCAGGCGGGAGGCACACTGGTCATCCAGGCGGCCAACATCCTGGATGACGGCGCATTCGTCGATGTTCCCAACGTTAGCGTGAACCTATTCACCGACACCAACAAGATGCTGCGCGTTTCGGACACCGCGCGCTACCTGCGCTGGCGGGTCTTGGGCCTCACCACCTCCGCACAGTTCATGCTGGATGCGCTGGGGCGAGAGGGCTGATGGCCCGTTGCCGCTGCGCGGCTTCGTCTCCCTGCTCCTGTGCGTCTCCTACCCGCGCGCGCACGAACGCGAAGGGGCGGACTGCACAGAACAGGAGTCAAGACAAGGGCACCGAGCAATGCAAGGCCTGCCGGACAGCCATTGACTGGCGCGCCGTGCCACAGGGCAGGATGCCTGGATGCGGTGGTCCTGCGCCCGACCTTGGGGACGACAGGACCGGTGGCCGATGGGTCCACTCAGTGTTGGATCTCGAAGGTCTCACCGACCCCTTCATGACGCTGCCCACCGAAGGCCCACCGCTGTGGGTGGATCCAGCATCATCCGCCCGAATCATCTCCGGAATCACCACCAGGGAACCCTGGTTTCGTTGTGGTGTCGGTCCAACAGACCAACATGTCCAGCCGGCTATCCCATCTGGTTCACCGAGATGGATGAGCTTGAATGAACTGATCGACGATGCCCTCAGCCGGGCGCCTACCATCATGCTACACTCGTCTCTTGGCGCACTTCCCACTGGCACATGGTCTGGCGCAGCGCTCACGCGCAACCTGCGACGCCAGCTGCACACTCAGCCCGCACAGTCCCGCCAAAGCGTCGACGCAAGCCGGCGAGCGCACGGAATCGGTGCCGACCTGGACGGCACTCTTGCAGCGCGCAATGCAGCGCTTGGGGCCACTCACTGGAGAGCGCATGCACCACCCACGGCAAGCACGCCAGTGACGACACAGTTTGGCAGCGACTTGAAAAGAACCGGCAGAGGTCCACGAGGCAAATCAGATCCGGGTATTGCCGGCACCCTGTTGCTTTCGCGGCCGGGCATCGAAGACCCTACACGACGGGTTGAGTTCCACATGGGAGACGTTCATCTGACCTTTCCGATAGATTGGCTCTATTCACATTGGGAGGCTGTGCTCAATGGCACGGCGCCAAGTCAAGAGGATGTGGTGGAGACCATCTGGAACGACTTTGCGAATACCGTGCGAGCAAAGGGCGATGCTGGGAGTTCCTGGGCCGAGAAGGTGATGGACAAGCGCATCGGTTGCGTCAACATCCCCCTGGATCCAGGGAAGTGGCTATTCTATCGAGAGGGTGGTGGAGCCCCGGAAGCAGTCATCGTCAACACCCTACGAATGATTCACGGGCACGTCGAGAATCTCGATGATCGGTTCTCGAACACCAGCAACGGCCAGGGGTACCCGGAGTTCTGGGACGAACTGCTGGGCAGTGCGCTGGACTTGCCGGACCTGCCGTCCAATGGCCAGAGACTTGACCTGCTCGGCGTCCTTTACCCAGACGACTGGCCGGGCCCAGCACGTTCCCCTCATCACGCATATCACCCCGGTGAGCGCAGGGATGCGCTGCTGCACTTCGCTTCCATCGACGGCCGGTACTCGGATACGAAGCACGTGGACATCGGCGACTGCGGCACACTGTCAGAACTAGAGTACGACCTGGTGGCCGGGTGGGATGCCTGGGATGAAGGGTTGATCGGTGGAACCGGTGCAATCACCCTCCCCGACACCTGCCCAGGCATGGATCCGCCCTGCATCGTCTTCAATGCGGGCGAAACCGAGATTCCAAGCGCTTTGGCGATCGACTCTCCGCAGGACGCAAAGGGTCATGCCGTGTTGCGGGCACGGCGCCTGCACAGCGACGCGGAAGTCGCCGACGAGTTGATGTTCTGGGCCCGCGCAGCGCTGTCCTGGTATTGGGAGTCCGCCAGTTGGGAACAAGCGAGAGACCGCTATTCCACCCACTTTATGGGTGCCTGGTGGCTGGGACGATTCACCCTCAGATACCTGCTGAGGCTCACGCATCCAATCATCCATGAGTTCGCCCATGTCTTCAACATGACTGGCCACTGTCCCAAGGGGTGCTTCATGGACACCAGCGCCTATGAGTTCCAGACCGCCATGATCGCGCGGTACGGCCTGCCCCTCGCTGGGCCCTCGTCCAGGGCGACCGATCCACACTATGGCTCGACTGTCTACTTGAACTCCGCAGACCTTCCCAGATCTACCTGCACTGTGTTGGGGCGATACGAATATTTGGACACCACGGCGCAAATCCTTGCCTCACCGGTCTGCGCCCACGGTATGGGAGGAGTGCTCCGACTCGAGCAAGAGGGCAATCCGGGTGCTGACCGATTCCTATGCGTGACCATGCAGAACATTGCCAACTGTAGCGGCGATTCGACCGATTCCGCCTGGAATCCACTGCGACTGATCGTTCCGCTTGCGGACCGCACTGGCTGCGCCTCCATCGAAACCGCACCGTCGTCAACTCCTGGTCAGTCGAAATGCAGCCTCGGCCTCGATCATGGATTGCCAGGAGCGGACGCCAGCAGAGGCGAGAGATGAGCCCCGACAACCGGAAGATCTACGGGGCCCTTGTTGGCGGCGCCGTGATGGTCTATGCAGGCGCCCTCAGTTGTGGCAGTGAACAAGGCCCGAGACCCGGCGGCCCCTCACTTGACGACAGCGGTGCGGGCGAGCCCGCCTGTGGAGACTACTCCGTCCCCCTCGCCGGGTTTGAGGCACCCTGGAGCATCGAGTGGCATGATACGGCAGTCTTCATCAACTTGGACAACGGAGATGGTGCGTTTTTCGGCATGACAGGCCCAATCAAGAGCGGCGGCGCGTTGATTCTGGATGAAGGTTGTATTCTGGCTGAGCCGCCGACACATGAAACCAACATGCCTGATGAGTGCCGGCAGTTCCCACCTCATGGCCGAATCAGCCTGTCCTATTCCCAGGACGTCGAGAACTACGACATCGACACCGAGACAGTATTCAGTCAGGCAGCCGAGAAAGAGATGACATACGTGCTGATCGTCATGAGCGCATCCGAGACCGCCTGCGTCACATTCGGTCATGACACCTGCATCTACCAGGGGATGGAGTGCAGCCAGCCCTACGGCTACGCTGGAAACAGCCGGTAGTCCGCAGTTCCGCCACGACGAACACGATGCGTGCGGAGAGTGCGGCGAGCGGAGGGGCCATGCCCCCCTGGCCGCCCAGGGCCTCGGGGTAGACCGTGCCGACCAGGCCGGCGGCGGCGTAAGCATGCAGCCCGCCACGTCCTACCCACCGGGGCCGGGGCTGGGCAGTCGCCCTCTGCCGTCCTTCCAGACCCACGGCAGGAGCTCCTCTACCGTGCTGCCGCGCTCACTG
>JAKLKF010000246.1 GCA_023150805.1 Myxococcota bacterium
TCGGCGCAGCGCGCCCTCCCAGTCCTGGCGCGGCGGGTGCGGGTAGACGGTGTCGGTCGCCACCACCTTGCCCGTGCGATCCACCACCGCCACCTTGACCCCGGTGCGCAGGCCCGGGTCCAGGCCCAGCGTCGGCCGCGCGCCGGCCGGCGCCGCCAGCAGCACGTCGCGCATGTTGTCGGCAAAGACCTGGATCGCCTCGGCCTCGGCGCGCTTGCGCAGCTCGTCGACCAGGTTCAGCTCGACGTGGAAGCCGATGCGCCAGCGGCCGGCCTGGCGCGCCGTCTCCAGCAGCCAGCCATCGCCGGGCCGCCCGCGGTCGACGATGCCGAAGCGCGCCGCCACGCGCTGCTCGGCGGGGCGCAGGGTAGCACCCGCGCGGCTGGGGCCAGCGCAGGGAAAGGCTCAGCGCCGCGACGAGTCGGGCGTCCGCGACGACGGTGTGCTCTTGCCCGGATCCAGGTCCCCCGACCACCAGGTCTGGGTCCAGCCCCCGGCCTCGGAGCCCAGCTCGATCTGGGCAGAGCCCCCGGCCATCAAGAGCGCCAGCACCCGATCCGCGCCGCTGTGGCCCGCCTCGGCCTCGGCAGTGTCGATGAGCCTGTCCCAGTCTTCCGACAAGGTGACATCCGTCGTGCGCACCCGGTTCAGCCACACCGCGTCGGGCGTGCCCTCGAACCAGCCCTCCAGCCACCCGCTGGCCAGCGCGGGGCCCACTCCCGCGACAGCGCTCATCGCACCGAGAAATCTCACCCCGACCCGAGTCGCGGGACCATCCTGGCAGGGGTATACCGCCTCTGCGCTTTCGTCCTCCACCCAGTCTACGACAGAACGTTCTCCCGTCAGCTCGGGGTGCAAGGACAGGCTGCCCGACTCGCTGCCGTCCAGCGCCACCGTCCAGGTGATCTCGTCCAGCCCGTTCCACAACAGCACGTCGTATGCGAAGTCCTTGTATGCAATCGGCGCGGTCGCGTCG
Organism: Myxococcota bacterium; assembly: GCA_023150805.1. Taxonomy (GTDB): domain Bacteria; phylum Myxococcota_A; class UBA796; order UBA796; family UBA2385; genus UBA2385. The sequence continues at coordinate 977 of JAKLKF010000246.1, forward strand.
TCATAAGGGGTGACGACCTCGCGGCAGAGCGGGCCGGGGGAGGTGCTGCCGGCGTCCGTTCCCCCAGCATCGGTGGGACCGATGGGGCCGGTGTCGTCCGTCGACATCGAGGTGCAGGCGAGCAGAGCGAATGCGGGGATGAAACAAAGCGGCATGGTCGCCTCCTATGGCGTGTTGGTGATGACCCAGTCCCGAATGGCGCTACCCTTGGGTCCCCAGGACGCTCCCCAGCTACAGGTGTAGGGATTCGCGCTGCCGGTGCAGCCCGACGCTCCATGATAGGCCTGCACGGCCGTGATGGCCTGGTACAGGGCGCAGGAACCGGTGGGACACCAGTAGTGGGGTCCACCCGAGGCTCCGCGACCAGTGGACGTGGTGAACTCGATGTAGGTCGACCCCATCTCGGAGATCGTCCCTTCCGCCAGGTGCTGATGGCGCCCGTGCAGATCCAGGCTGTCGCCGGGCGTCGCGAAGGTGTCGACTGTGGTCAGGCTGTTGTCGGTGATCATGCTGTTCGAGCAATCCAACTCCGAACGCGGGTAGCCCCGCAGGTAGTCAGGCTCCTCCTCATACTCGGAGTCCGCGGCCCCGGTCACGAACATGTAGCCCACATCCGTCGGGGGCGTGATCAGCTTCACCACCGCGTAGTCGGAATCCTGCGGACCATCAAGCGGGAAGGCCTCAGCCCACTCCGCGGAGGTAGTGCGAGCCGACCAGGTGCTGCACTCCGCCTCGTAGATCCCTGAGGTATTCTCGTCCAGGTTTTCCAAGGTGCACCACACCTGGCTCAGCGGCGCCGCCGTCACGCAGTGGGCCGCGGTGAGCATCCACTCGTCATCGACCATCGTGCCTGAGCACGAGTGTCCCTCCAATGCGAGCAACAAGACCTTTCGGGCCGCTGCCGCCATCGGCGCTGGAATCGGTTCCAGCTCCGCCCCATCAAGGTCCAGACGATGGATTGTGCCATCCGAACACACGTACTTCGACCACGCGGTCGGGCTGAGCATGTAGCTCCGCCCTGCGTCCTCCGGCGTCTCCCACGCCGCCACTGCCCGATCCCCCTCTGCATCGCCGAAGGCGGCCTCGGCCTCTCGGTCGTATTCCTCCCGCATGGCGAGGGCGACGTCGTAGTCGACATGATCGAGCAGCCAACGCCGGCCGTACAGGTCTACCCGTGTCGCCCGCCCCACCCCGAAGTTGCTGTCCGGATCCGGGTCCATGCCCGTGAGGACCAGGTCGGGCACCGTGTACTCCCGCTCCCCCTCATCGACCGGCGCATCGCGGAACAGCTCCTGGCCGTCGTAGCGCCAGGTGAGCGCGCCCTCCGTGAACTCCTCCGGCGTCTCGATCCCATCTGGCAGCGAGTCGTAGAACCAGGTGTCGCTGGGATCCGGGTACACGCGGTCCAGACCGACATCGACCTCCCGGATGGCCGTCAGGATGTCCCATTCCTTCTCGGCCTCGTCCTGCCCGGAAGCGGGGCGTGCAGCGAGCAGTCCGCAGCCCCCGACCATCATCAGGAGGAGGTGCTCAACTGCCGAGTGCCGAGTGCCGAGTGCCTCATGAGTACACCCCAGGGAGGACCAGGGAGCGAACCTTCAACGTAGGGCACACTACGCTTGGACGCCGGCCATGGCAAGCTCCCCGCTGCGACGAACCACCACACCCTGCGTCCCCCTACCCACGCCCCAGGGCCTTGCGCAGGGCGTCGGCCATCGCACCCTCCTCCCTCCGCGGCGGCGGGGCCTGGCGCGGCGAGGGCGGCCCCTTTCGCGCCGGCGCCGGCCCCGTCGTGCCCTTCCGGTCGGCGCCCGGCTCGGCCTTCTCCCGCGGCCTGCTGCGCATGGACAGCGCGACGCGGCTGCGCTCGCGGTCCACCGACAGCACCCGCACCTTCACGGTCTGGCCAGTCCGCACGACCTCTCGGGGATCGGACACGAAGCGGTCGGCCAGGTCGCTGACGTGCACCAGGCCGTCCTGGTGCACGCCCACGTCCACGAAGGCGCCGAACTGGGTGACGTTGGTCACCGTGCCCTCCAGCTCCATGCCGGGCAGCAGGTCGGCAAGGCTCTCCACCCCCTCGGCGAAGCGGGCGGTCTGGAAGCTGGGGCGTGGGTCGCGGCCGGGGCGCGCCAGCTCGGCCAGGATGTCCTGGACGGTGGGCAGGCCGAACCGTCCGTCCACGAAGGCTCGCGGATCCAGGCGGGAGAGGGCCGCGGTGTCGCCCATGAGCGCCGACAATGGGCGGCCGGTGCGCTCCAGGATCCGGTGGACGACCGGGTAGGCCTCGGGGTGGACGGCCGAGGCGTCCAGGGGGTCGTCCCCCTCGCGGATGCGCAGGAAGCCGGCGCACTGCTCGAAGGTGCGCGGGGAGAGCCCCACCTGCTCGCGCAGGGCCTGCCGGCTGCGGATGGCCCCGTTCCGGTCGCGCCAGGACACGATCTGGCCGGCGCTCCACTCGTCCAGGCCCGCCACCCGCCGCAGCAGGGCCGGCGAGGCGGTGTTCAGCTCGACGCCGACGGTGTTGACACAGTCCTCGACCGTCGCGTCCAGGGCCCGGCCGAGCTGGTACTGGTCGACGTCGTGCTGGTACTGCCCGACCCCGACGCTCTTGGGGTCGATCTTCACCAGCTCGGCCAGCGGGTCCTGCAGGCGGCGTGCGATGGAGACGGCGCCGCGCAGGGAGACGTCCAGGAGGGGCAGCTCCTGGCTGGCCAGCTCCGAGGCCGAGTACACCGAGGCGCCGGCCTCGCTCACCACCACCCGCACCAGTCCCGGGCAGCGTACACAGAGCTCGGCCGCCAGCTTGTCCGTCTCGCGCGAGGCGGTGCCGTTGCCGATGGCGACCAGCTCGATCCCGTGCGCCTGGACCAGGGTGGACAGTCGGCGCAGCGCGCCCTCCCAGTCCTGGCGCGGCGGGTGCGGGTAGACGGTGTCGGTCGCCACCACCTTGCCCGTGC
>JAKLKF010000247.1 GCA_023150805.1 Myxococcota bacterium
AGGTCGGCCACGATCCGACCGTCCACGTGCACGCAGAGGGCGGCGCCGGCCTCCTGGTGCAGGTTGCGGGCGAAGGCCTCTCGCAAGGGCAGAAAGCCCGGCGCGACGGTGCCGTGGACGGGGAGCGGGGGTCGGGAGGGGCGGGTCGGCAGGGGGGCCTCGGGGAGGAGGGGCTTGGCCTGGGAGCGCCCCCCGTGGGGGAGACGCCCGCTTGCGAGCCGGAGAGCCTTCCTCTATCATCCGGCTGCCCCACTCCCGGGGCCTTCCACCGAGGTGCACATGGCCTGCGGCAACAGCAACAGCGCGGGGGGGGGGCAACCGTAGCCTCCCCGGGGGTGTCCAGTGGTTCGACCTGCTGGTCGGCGAGGCGATCATCGCGACGACGGTCAGCACGACGGTCTTCGACGAGCGGGTGCTGGAGTGTCCGGGCTTGGAGTACCTGGGGCCGGCCCTGGCGGACCTGGCGGTGCACCTGGAGCTGCGGGGGCGGACGGGCAGCTTCGAGTGCCAGGTCGCCCTCCAGTACAAGTTCGAGGACGGCGAGTGGAGCCCGATCCAAGCGGGAGACGTGGTGTTGGCGCTGGTGGCCGCCAATGGCTACCCCGCACCGGTGCCCTACTCCGATCGTGGGCGCCTGGGTCGCAAGCGCATCCGCCTGGTGCTGCAATACCGGGCCAACACGACCGGTGGCGCGGTGGGCGACCGGGCCATCCTCAACCTCAGCGTGGCCTGCCGGCCCTTCTGCTGTTGAGGGCCGCCGTGCTGGCGCCCGCTCCTCGCTTCTACTCCCGCCGCGCGGGCCGCTGGCTGGCGGTGCCGTCCTCACTGGTGCCGATCGAGGTGCCAGCGATGGAGCCCCTGGACCGCCCCATCCAGGTGCCGGGCAGCGACCGAAGCGTCACCCTTCGGACCCTGTTCGGGGCCATGCGGCAGGCGGGAGTGCGCCCCCACTCCGGTTCGGAGCAGGATGATGGCCGCGTCGCCCTTCGCCTGGTCCGGCTGGTGCGCGGCGCGGAGGCCGACGGCGGTCGGCAGTCGGCTCCGGACGGGAATGAACCGGAGGCCGATCTGGCACCCAGCGACTGGCTGGGGGTGGCCGATCCGGCCTGTCCGACCCGACCCGAAGACGAGCGGATCTGGGGTCGGGTGGACCAGATTGTCGGCGACCTGCGGGACATGGGCTGCGGTGCCATCCGGCGCTGCAAGTACCGCGACGTGTACTGGGGCTCGGTGTTTCCCCTGGACGATGACTTCTACAAGGGCGCGATGGTGCGCGCGCCCGCGGACATCCTGGCCGCGTTGCAGGCCGACGACCACGCGGTTCTGGCGCCGTTCACGGAGCTGCTGCTGGCCTGCCTGCTGGCCGGGATCAAGGTGGCGATCACACCCTTCGATGCCGGCGGGGGCAGCACCTTCAGCGTGGCGGGCTCCGGCGCGCTCCCGGGCCTGGACGCGGACTGGCCGTTGGTCTCCGGGACGTGGCAGCAGGTCTACGACCACCGCCCGGCCTGGCAGCACGGGATCCGGGTCCCATCGACCGAAGGCTGGGACGCCTTCTACTGGGAGCACGGCGCGCCGACGGAGTCCGAGCGGCAGTTCGAGCGCTTCGCGATCCACGTCTGGCCGACGCGGGAGTCGGATGGCGTCGAGAGCACCGCCTACGGCCGCGAGTGTGCCCGGCGGAAGTCGCTGGGCATCGCGGCCTTCGCAGAGGGAGTGGCCCGGCACCTGGCCGCGTTGGATGACGCGTGGCGACGGGCGCTGGGCAACGGCGGGATCACGGCCGTGGTCGACATGGTGGAGCTGGGCAACGAGCTGAATGGCCTGTTCGTGGTGCCCCCCGATGTCGAGGACTCTGCCCTGGTGACCGCAGGGCAGGCCGAGGCGGGCCGCTACATGACGCTGCTGGCCCAGCCCTTCCGGTTGCACGTCCCGGGCATCCGCTTCCGCGCGGCCGAGCTGTCGTCGTGGAACCCCATCGACCTCGACCTTCCATGCACACCCGCCGCCGGCTGCTGTGTCACGGACAACTTCGGTGAGCGGGTGGACTGGCTGGCGGGCGCCATCGGCACGGGGATGGCGAGCGCCCACGAGGTGGAGCGAGGTCACCAGCTCCGGCTGGCGTTGCTGCTGTCGATGGGAGGGGCCAGCGTCCTGCCGGAGGCGTCGCGGGACTGGGCGTTGACCTGCGCCGAGGCGGGCTACTGGTGGCCACCCCTGGTGACCGAGCCCATGCGCGTGCTGGCGTTCGCGGCCACTGACCTGGTGCACCAGGTCGGGGTCCACTGGTACCATGCCGCGGACAGCGGGCCGGGGGATGTCGAGACGGAGTGGGCATTGACCTCTACACGGTCCACACAGCACTACCAAGACTCCACCCGCTTGGCATCCGACCTCCAAACGCTCGATGCGCAGGGAGTCATGCCACTGTCATCCGTCGGGTACAGCTTGGTTCGAACAATCGGAGAGGTTGGCTTTCCCGCCCTCTGGCCTTGGGGAATCATGAAGCCCGAGACCAACTACTATCGATCAACAACGCCCATCCTTCAGGCTGGCATGCTGGCCCGTCGAATGCTCACTGCTCGAGTTGCCGGCATTCGCAGGACCTCATGGTTCTGCCACTACCTCAAGCCGCTCATCGCCGACGACAGCGGATCGCCAACGAACTGGTCGACATCGGTTGCGAGTATGGGCCTGCCCAACGACATCGGCACCGGCGCCGAGTACAGCGACTTCGCCGCCCGCGCCGCATGGCGCCGCCCCTCCTGGTTCACATTTCGCCGGGTAGCCTGGCTGCTTTCCCTGGCGCGCGACCAGGGTACAGCCATTCGCAACTCCAAGGGGGTGACGGTGCTGCGTTTCGAATTGAACACCCGTACGTCCTTCAATCCGGTAGGCGGCGTCGGACACCGGTTCCTGTGGGTCGCCTGGGTCGACCAGTATTCGGACGACGCTTGCCTCCACGCTGCCCGCCCGTTCGTGCCCTACGCCGCTGCCGCCGTCGATGAACGAGGTCCTGGCCAGATTGACTTGGTCCTCTACGATACCGGTGGACGAGGTTACGAGTTGGTGTCCCTGGTCCCCGATGTCTCCGAACACGCCCGGGAGGGCGAGGTGGACGCCAACGGCTATCGCCAGTGCAGTGATCGGGACTGGCATTGGGACGGATGGGACGGGGCCCTGCTGGACCATGGCGAAGTGTCCCGGGAGAGCGACGGGTTCACCATGGCCTGGTTCCGCATCGATCAGTGCCGACCCGAGCGGGGACGGGCGCCCGTGGCCATCCTCACCGACGCCCGGGAGGCGGTGATTACATGACCATTGCATCCACCCTGCTGGCGTTGTTGTTCCGTCCTCTGCCAATTCCAACGGTGCTCGGCTGTGGTTCGAGTCCTGTTCCGCGGGCCGTCGACATGTGCGTCGGTGCGGACATAGGGCCCTGTGCGGCCCTGGAGGACGGGAGAGTCGCCTGTCTCGACGGGCCCATGGGCAGGTTTGTGGTCGACCTCGACGCTGTGGCTGTGGACTGCAGCGCTGGGCAGCTTTGTGTACAGAGTGAGAGCGGGCGCGTGGAATGTTGGGCGCTATCCGTCTACTCGCACGCCGAGGAGGTTGGAGCGGGAGTCATCCAGCCGGATGAAGCGGCGCTTCCGTTCACAAGCTGGGTCCATGAGTGGGGACGAGGATGCGGAGTTCAGTCGGGCGGACACTTGTCCTGCTGGGGCTTGTACGCGCCAATATACGACTTGGCTCCGCATGTCTGGAGGGCCCCTCGCGATCTGTCGATGACTGCGGAGTGCCACGTCTACGTCAGGGAGGACGGAGAGATTCGTGTCCGGAAAGGCG
>JAKLKF010000248.1 GCA_023150805.1 Myxococcota bacterium
GCGGGCAGCGAGGGCGGTAGGGGCTGCACGACGCCCCCAGGCGGGAACCCCGAAGAGGCTTGATGGTTCCTATCCCTTGGGCGCATGGCCCTTGAACTGCAGCCCAAGGCGCGCATCGAGGGCGACGTGGAGTACGCTACCCTGGAGATGCACAAAGGGGCCTTGATAAGCGGGCAGTTGCGGCCCTTGCTGCAGGAAGAGGCAAAGCCCACATTACCGAAGGCGTCGAGCTGTCCCGGATCGAGCTGATTGAGCGCCTGGCCGCCTTGGTCCCTCCGCCACGCGCCAATACCGTATTCTACCACGGTGTCCTCGCGGCCCGGTCGGCGCTGCGGCCCAGGGTGCAGCCGCGAGTGGTTCCGCCGTCGCAGCCTGGGGCTTCGACCGCTTGCCGCCTCGCCAAGAAGCCGTCCACGCTCTCGCGGTGGGTGCCCTGGGCCCGGCTGCTCTGGAGAGCCTTCGAAGTCGACGGTTGGGCTTGTCCATGCTGTGACCAACGGATGCACCTGTGGGCCGTCGTCGTCGCCCCGGCGACGCTTGGAGTGATGGAGTCGTTGGCGAGGTCCGAGCGCGGGCCACCGTCGGACGGCTCGCAGACGCTCGGGGCCTGAAGCGAGGGACAGCGACGGGCGGGCAGAGCTGCGCCTGAAGACGGGAGGGCGCCATCCAACGGGCCTCCAGGGACCCCCGCGACGGCGGCGACACCCCCGCCGCAGTGGCCTTCAGCGGGCAGCGAGGGCGGTAGGGGCTGCACGACGCCCCCAGGCGGGAACCCCGAAGAGGCTTGATGGTTCCTATCCCTGAGGCTGGCGAGGAAGAGGCTGTGCATGAGTGCTCCTGCGTCTCTCTGGGGGGGGACGTCGAGCATCCTGCGGCGAGCGCTCGCCGTTGACCATGGAGATTCCTTGATCGCCCCCCGCTACCCTCCGCCCTTTCGCGATCTCGGGCCCTCGTCTTTCCCCCACCTCCACAGTAGCCTGCCCCTGTGACCCTGTGGCGCGACACCCTCACCGCCCTCGCCGAGCCTCGGCGGGCCGCGCCGATCGCCCTGGTCGCCGGGGCCCTCCTGCTCGCCCAGTGGTGGTTCACCGCCACCTGGACCGCGACCCTGCTCGCGGCGGCGATGGCGCTGTGCTTCCTGCTCGTCGCGCCGACCGCGTGGCGGGCCCTCTTCCCGCCCGGCCAGCCCCACACCGCCCCGCGCCTGCTGGGCTACGGCCTGGTCGCGAGCCTGCCTGCCCTGCTCGGCGCGCTGTCCCCCGACTACCTGCGCATGGGGCCCTCCTTCCTCTCGGTCGGCGTCAACATCCTGGTCATCGCGGCCCTGTCCATCGTCGGCGGCTGGGGGCTGGCGCGGGACATCGAGCTGGAGCGCGGCCTGCAGGCCGCCCAGGCCCGCGCCGCCGAGCTCGCCCGCCAGGCCGAGCGGGCCGAGCTGCTGGCGCTCCGCGCGCACCTCGATCCGCACTTCCTGTTCAACACGCTGAACGCCATCGCCGAGTGGACGCGCGAGGACCCCGCCGTCGCCGAGGAGGCCATCCTGCGCCTCTCCGCCCTGCTGCGCGAGGTCATGGCCGGGGTGCGGGCGCCCGCCTGGCCCCTGCACCGCGAGCTGGCCGTCGCGCGCGCCGTGTGGGAGCTGCACGCCGTCCGCGATCCGGATCGCTTCCGGTTCACGTGGACGGTGCCGGAGCCGGTGCCAGCGGTCGAGGTCCCGCCCCTGGTCCTGCTCCCGGTCGTCGAGAACGCCGTCAAGCACGGCCCCGCCGCCGGACACCGGGGCACGCTGGAGCTGCGGGTCGACGACCGCACGGTGACCGTCCGCAACCCGGGTCCGTTCACGGGTCCGCGGGACGGGGGCGAGGGCCTCTCGCTCGTCCGCCGCCGCCTCGCCTCCGCCGGGAGCTGTCGCTTCGAGATCCGGGGCGAGGACGCGCACACCGTCGCCACCCTCCACCTGCCGGAGCCCCCGTGCGGATCCTGATCGCCGACGACGAGCTGCTGGCCCGCAAGCGCCTGCACCGCCTCATCGCCGCCCTGCCGGAGCACGAGCTCGTCGGCGAGGCGCAGGACGGCGCCGAGGTGCTCGCCGCCATCGCCGCGCAGCCCGTCGACGTGGTGCTGCTCGACATCGCCATGCCCGGCCTCTCGGGGGTCGAGGCGATGCAGCTCTGGCCGCCGGACGGCCCGGCCATCGTCTTCACCACGGCCCACGCCGAGCACGCTGTCGCCGCCTTCGAGGGCGGGGCCGTCGACTACGTCCTCAAGCCGGTCGAGGCCGGCCGCCTGCGCCAGGCGCTCGAGCGCGTCGCCGCCCGCCGCGCCGCGCCCGCGCCAGGCCCACCCCGCCTCGCGCTCGCCACCCGCAAGGGCGTCGTCCTCCTCGACCCGGCCGAGATCCGCTGCTGCCGCATCGACGGCGCCTCTGTCCAGGTGCAGGCCGCGCGCGGCGACTTCTGGACGGAGCTGTCCCTGGCCGACCTGGAGGCGCGCCTGCCCGCCACGTTCCGACGCCTGCACCGCCAGGCCCTGGTCAACATGGACCAGGTCGAGCGCCTCGAAGACAACGGCTTCGGCGGGTACACCGCGCACCTCTGCGGCGGTGGCACCGTCTCCGTGAGCCGGCAGGTCGCGCGGGCGCTGCGCCGGGAGTGGGGCCTGTGAACGGACGCGCGCCGTGCGGGGCCCCCGTCGTCCCCGCTCCGCGCGGCGGGCGAGCGCGTGGCCCGCGTCCACGGGCGCGGCCTGGCCGGACCGTTGGCCCTCGCGCATGATCCCCCTGCTGCTCGCCACCGGACTCGCGCTGGCCGACGCCCCGGCGCCGGCCTCCGTGCCTGACCCCGTGCAGGCGCACCACGCGCGGCACCACGCGCTGCGCCGCCGCGGCATGGCGGTGCTCGGCGGCTGGAGCGCGGTCAACCTGGTGGGCGGGGGCGTGGGCGCGGCGTTGGCCGAGCAGGAGCAGTGGCGCTGGTTCCACCTGGGCAACCTGGGCTGGAACACCGTCAACGCCGCCCTCGCCGCCGGGGGCCTGCTGGCGCCCTCGCGGCCGGCCCGCGACCGGGCCGACGCCGTGCGGCAGCAGCAGGCCATCGAGGAGGTCCTGCTCTTCAACGCCGGGCTGGATCTGGCCTACATGACCGCGGGCGCGTGGCTCTGGGATCGGGGCGAGCGCCTGGACGATCCACGTCAGCTCGGCCTGGGCCAGGCGTTGGTCCTGCAGGGCGGCTTCCTGCTGGGCTTCGACCTGGGCCTGTACGAGGTGCTGCGCCGCCACGACCGGGCGCTGCTCGTCGCCCCGCTTGCGGGCGAGGAGCAGCTCGGCCTGCTGGTCACCGGGCGCTGGTAGCCGGCGCCCCGGGCGTCAGCGCCGGCGCCGCAGCCCCAGCAGCACCGTCAGCAGCAGCCCGCCCAGCAGCCCGCCGGCGCCGCCGCCGCCGGTCGACGCGCAGCCGTTGCAGCCGCCGAGCACCTGGCCGTCGGTGGGAACCAGCGCGTCGCCGGTGTCGTCCCCCGTCGCGCCGCCGTCGTCCGTCCCGCCGTCCTCGGTGCCACCGTCGCCGTCGTCGGGGACGTCGTCGGTGGGGTCGTTGGGATCGGTGCCGTTCTCCAGCACCTCGGTGCCGTCGTCGACCCCGCCGTCGTCGGAGTCGGCGTCGTTGGGATCGGTGTCGGTCTCGTTGACCTCGGTGCCGTCGGACAGTCCGTCGTCGTCGGAGTCGGCGTCGTTGGGATCGGTCTTGGTGCCCTCGACCTCGGTGCCGTCGGACAGCCCGTCGTCGTCGGAGTCGGCGTCGTTGGGGT
>JAKLKF010000249.1 GCA_023150805.1 Myxococcota bacterium
CAGCCCACCGGCAGTGCCGGCCCGGGCGAGGCGGCGGCAGCCCTGGCCGGCGGTGCGCTGGTGGTGGGGCCACCGCGCTGGGGGGCCGGCATGGAACGGCCGGTGCTCGCGCTGGCGCGGCCCGTCGAGGGGCCGGCCGGGCAGCCGATCGGCGCGCTGCTGGTCGCGATGGCCTGGCTGTGGTGGAGCTTCCCGACGGCGTGGCGCAAGGTGGAGCACGAGGCGCTCCGCGAGGTGCGGGCCGCGGGCTGGGACGCGGCCTGGCGGGTCGCGCTGACCCACCTGGTCGAGTCCATCCCCTTGGTGGGCTGGGCGCTGCTCGTGGCCGGTGGCGCCGGGCTGCTGGCCGCCGCGACCGGCCCGCGCGGGCGGGCGACGCGCGCCGCCAGGAACGGGCTCCAGGCGCTGGCGGCGGCGCTGGTGGGCACCTGGGCGCTGTCCCGCAGCCTGCCGGTCGACGTGAAGTACTACGCCCCGATCACCCCGTTGGTGGCGGTCGGCCTGGCCGTGGGCTGGGGCGCCCACCCCGTCGGTCGCCGCCTGCTCGCCCCGCTGGCCAGCGCGGCGGTGCTGGCCCTGCTCCTGTCGACCCCCACGTTGCCGACGCGCGCCCCATCGGTGGGCGCCGCGCCCGCGCCGGCCCGGGGGTTGTGGCGCCTGCCGGCGGTGTGGGTCACCGCCCCGCCCCCGGCCCCGGTGGACTGGGAGGGCGCGGCGGAGCGGGTCACGCGGGCGGCCTTCTCGGCCTGGCCGGCGCGTCGTCCCGCGGGCTGCGGGGGCTACGTGCTGGAGATCCCCTCCCTGCCGGTGGTGGAGGACCGCGCGTTCATGGTCCAGGGGCAGCTCCTGGGCTTCCCCGACGAGCACTGGGCGCCGCCGGCGAAGGGGCTGCCCCCGTGCGGCGGCATCCGCCTGGTCGCGCGGCCGGACACCCCCCCTCCGCCGGGCGGGCGGGTCCTGGCGACGGAGCAGCCGGAGGAGGGGCGCACCCTCCAGGCGTGGATCCTCGGCGGTCCGTGATCAGCCCGCCGGCTTCGCGACGGCCGCCGCCTCGGGCAGGGTGGCGCCTGCGCCCCACTCCGGCGCCCGCAGCGGGACCGGGCTCGCGACGCCCCCGACGTGCAGGGTGGCCGGGCCCTCGTACCAGGTCTCGAGGGTCGCGCGGCCCTGGGCATCCACGACGGCCGCCTCCGCCACCAGCCAGGGGCCCTCCAGCCAGGCCACCTGCCCCGGCGTGCCCCCGCTCACCGCGACCCGCGTCGTCGCGCGTCGCCCCTCCACCTCGGCCGTCCCCTCCCCCATGCGGGCCACGGCCGCTGCCCAGGCCTGCACCCGCGTGGGCTCGTGGACGTGCTCGATCACGCCGCCGCGCGCGCCCTGCTCCAGGGCCTCGAGGAAGCCCGCGGCCAGCTCCGAGGAGTCGCCCTGGGGCCCGTTCCAGGCGCTCTCGACGATGAAGCTGCCCTGGTAGCTGCGCCCGTGGCGGGCGGGCCCGTCCATCACGGTCATCAGCGGCAGGTCGACGCCGACCACCGGGCGCCGCTCCGGGTCCGCCTCGATCATCAGGCGGCCGAGGTCGGGGAAGGCGGCCGCCTCGTTGACCCAGAGCGCCACCGAGGGATGCCGCGCCATCTCCCAGGACAGCCGCCGGTCCTGCAGGGCCAGGGCCGCCTGGTGCGCGGCGATGTGCGCGCCGATCTCGTGGTTGGCCAGGACGCGACGGAAGGCGCCGTCGCAGCGGTGGGTGAGGACCGCGACCAGGCCGACCTCGTCCAGCGCGTCGAGCTGGCTGCGCGTGGGGGGGGCCCCGTGGAACTCGACGGCGTTGGCGCCCACGGCCAGCGTGTCCTGGATCACGCGCTCCGGGGTCAGCGAGGCGCCGCTGCGGGCGGCGACGATGCGCAGCTCCTCGTCGCCGAGGCGGAAGCCCCGCTCGGTGAGCGCGACCTGCCGCAGGCCCACCCGCGCGCCGGCCGCGTCGACGACCTTGCCCTGGGCGTCCTCCAGGATGGCGTGCGCGCTCAGCAGCCGGGGGGACGCCGGTGTCCAGGCAGGCGCCCGCAGCGGCCGGGGCGCGCTCGCGGCCCACCCGTCCTGCACGGGCGCGCGCCCCAGGTCCTCCACCACCTCTCCGTCCCTGGACAGGACGAAGTGCACGACGGCCCCGGCCGGAGCGCCGTGGACCTGGGCCCGCCCGGACACCTGGCCGTCGACCACGGGGAAGGCCATCGCCTGCACGTGGGCCGCGGGGCGCAGCAGCAGCAGGGGCGCCTCCATCAGCGACGCGGTCCGCGGCCCGTCCCCGCCGATGAGCACGGCCGAGAGGTCCGGCGCCACCGACGCCTCGACCCGGAAGCGGTGCGTCCCGGGCGCCAGGGTCGGCAGCGGCAGGTCCACCGGCCCCGGGCCGCCCACCACCTCGAACGGGGGCAGGTCGTCGACGGTGACCCGGGCCCGGCCGAACAGGTCGGGCAGGCGCAGGGTCGCTTGCTCCATCCAGGGGCCGTCGGGCAGCTCGACCTGCAGCTCCGCCGCCCTGTCGCGGGCGTTGCCTTGCTGGCGGGGCAGCTCGCCGCTGCGCGAGGAGGGGAAGCGCAGCTCCATCCGGGTCGGGCCCGGGGCCGGCGGCGCGGGACGGCAGGCCAGCAGCCCCAGCGCGAGCAGCAGCGGGGCGAGCAGCAGCGGGGCCAGCGGCAGCGGGGCGGGCGGCAGCGGGGCCAGCGGCGCGGTCATGGGGCGGCCCCCTGGGGGGACGCCAGCGCCTGCATCACCACGGGCAGGACCTGGGCGGCGACGATCTCGTGGCCATGGTCGGAGAGGTGCATGCGATCACCCCCTTCGCGGCGCAGCGGCTCCCAGGGCGCCGAGAGGGACAGGACATGGTGCGCGATGCCCTCCGAGGCCAGGCGCTGCCGGGCCCCCAGGTCGTCGGGGTCCGCGTCGTCGAGCATCGGCAGGTAGAACAGCCGCACCGCGGGCGCCTCCGCGCCGAGGTCCCGCAGGCTCGGGACGGCGCGCCGGGGCGCGTCCGTTCCCACCGGGAGGTCGAAGCCGTGGCCAAAGCGCGCCACCAGCTTCCAGCTCAGGAAGCGGAAGGCCTCGCTGTGGCTCCACAGCCAGGGGTTCCACAGGGGCCGGAAGGCCGGCGCCGTCGCGGGCAGCTCGTAGACCACGACCCAGCCGTCCCGGGCCACGCCCACCCACTGCGCCTGGTCGACCAGGTCGTTGGCGCAGAGCATCACCAGGACCAGGTCCGGCTGCAGGATCGGCGAGAGGCGGCGCAACATCGCGAGGTGGTCGGCCGGGTGGTACCCATCCTCGGCGACCACGCAGAGCTGCACGTCCGCGGGCAGGGAGGCCGCCAGGCGGGCCGGCCAGGTGCGGGCGGCCTCGCCTTGGGGGCTGGCGTCCCCTTTCCCCCCGCCGGAGGCCTGCCGGGTCGTCGAGTCTCCCAGCACCAGCACCGTCCGCCCGGGATGGTCGGCGCGACAGGTGCCCCAGGCGGTCTGCAGCGCGTCGGGCCGGAGCGTGAACACGCGGGGGAAGTAGGGCACGTCCCAGTCGATCGGCGCGAGCTGGAAGTCGCTGGCGGCGGTCTGCCGACCGCCCACGGCGGTGGTGCGCGCGCGCAGGCGGTCCAGGTGCCGGGCCCGCGCGTAGCCCTCCATGGAGAGGGCGCCGACCAGGCCGCAGACCCAGACAATGACGATGCGCGCGAGCCAGGTCGC
>JAKLKF010000024.1 GCA_023150805.1 Myxococcota bacterium
ACCGGCCCCGGCGTCACCACCGATGGCGGCGCCACCTCCACCGACGGCGGCACGTCTGCAGTCGAGTTGTGCCGCGAGGTGGAGACCCCCTTCGACGAGAGCACGGCCCCGGTCTCCGAAATGGAGATGTCGAATTGGCGCGCCGACATTTCGGCGCTCGGCGCGACGAACTGGACCACCTCTCTGGATGGAACCGTCGAGTCCGAAGTCAACGTCGGTACCACCTGGTCAGGGGAGCTGGTCATTGTGGACTGGGTCGCCGATGGCAGTGAGGGAGCGATCTTCCCATGCCAAGAAGGCCCGGCCGTTCGCGCCTGGCTGGAAATCAACGTCACTGTCTTGCCCGGAGACGCTCTGGGGACCTTGGCCGGTGCCATCGACACCAACGGGGTCGGCTATTGGTTCACCCGTATGCGCACCACCGCGCCAAGCCTGTCGGAGGACTGGCAGACCCTGGTCGACAGTGCCGAGGACGAAGCGGGGCGTCCCGACGCAACCACCTTCATGGAAATCGTGAACCCGCCCGACGCCGGCGCATCGCTCGTCATCGGCTCCGAGACCACGACCTGGTCCCAGGCCTGGTGGTCGGGCCCGCTCAAGCAAGGCAGCGGGTTGATCCCAGCGGACTGAGTACCGCCTGGATGGACCCGCGCCCGGTTCCCGAGACTGCGGTGGGGGTGGCTGGGCCTGCCTGACACGGACTGGCCGTGGACACCCGCGCCCGATCCTGCCATGCTTCCAATGGACCCACCCGATGGAGGACACATGCACAAGCACTCGCCGGTCGCCTTCCTGGTGGGCCTGCTCGCCTGCGCCGAGCCCGACACCGACGACGACACCGGCCCCGGCCCCGGCGGCTCCACCGATGGCGGCACCACCGATGGCGGCGCCACCTCGGACTGGGGTAGCGGCACCCCCGATGGCGGCACGTCTGCGGTGGAGTTGTGCCGCGAGGTGGAGACCCCCTTCGACGCGAGCACGGCCCCGGTCTCTGAGATTGCGATGGCGCTCTGGCGCAATGATATCGTGGCGGGCTACGGCGGGGTGGACTGGACCACCTCCCTGGATGGTACCGCCGAATCCGAGGTGTGGGTAGGGACCTCTTCCTGGCCTGTGGATCTCGTCGTCGTGGAATGGGTCGGCGATGGCAGCGAAGAAGCGATCTACCCATGTCGAGAGGGCCCGGCCGTTCGCGCCTGGTTGGACATCTACGTCACTGTCGTGCCCGGCGAAGCGCAGGGGACCTTGTCCGGGGGCATCGACACCAACGGGGTCGACTATTGGTTCAGCCGTATGCGCACCACGAGCCCCAGGCTGTCGGAGGACTGGCAGACCCTGGTCGACGGTGCCGAGGATGAAGCGGGGCATCCCGACGCAACCACGTTCATGGAGATCGTGAACCCGCCCGACGCCGGCGCATCGCTGATCATCGGCTCCGAGACCACGACCGGGTCCAAGGCATGGTGGTCGGGCCCGCTCAATCAGGGCAGCGGGTTGATCCCAGCGGACTGAGTACGGTCGCTCAGCTCTCCTGGTACTCGCTGCCCGCCGCCGTCACGTGCCAGGTGTGCTCGCGCCGCCCTCCGGCCAGCACCACCTCGATGGTGTCCTCGTCCAGGCGGGTGAAGGTCAGGGTCGCGTCCTTTCCGTTGGGCAGCCACAGGGTGTAGGTGCCGGCCTGGGGCACCGGGTCCTGGCCGCGCATCTGCACCCCGTCGATGTCGAGCTGCCATTGTCCCGCCGGCGCGGTCCAGGCGCGCGAGCCGTTCACCTCGATGCCGGCCGAGATGCCCTGATCTCGATCGATGAGGGTCTGCGTGCGATCGCCGGTGCCGGTGCGCGCCTCGCCGGCGGCGTTGGTCCAGGCGACCTCGTGCACGACGTGGCGGCTGGCGTCCTCGGCGTCCCAGGTGACGGTCGCCTCTCCGTCCATGGTCAGCTCGCCGTCGGTCATGCCGACCCACTCGTGCAGGATCTCGGCGTGGCCCGGCTCGGCGCTGACCAGGGTGACGCTGGTGACACCGGCGTAGGTGCGGCCGTTCCACACGCAGGCGTCGTCGAGCGTGCCGAAGTCCATGGTGACCGTGGTCCCCTCCCGCGTGACGGTCGAGCAGGGGATCTGCGACTGGACGAAGGCCCGCAGCTCCTCGGCGGCGTCCTCGGCGGCCTGGCCCAGGGTGAAGTCGGTCGTGATCTCGGTGACCGAACCGGAGAATGCGTCGACGCGGGCGGTCTCGGCCGTCTCGGCCATCGCGTCCTTGGCCTCTTGCACGGTGAGGACCATGGAGCAGGCGGTCAGCAGGGCCAGGGGCAGGGCGAGCAGGGGCAGGCGGCTCATGGGGTCTCCGGGTGGGGTGCCGTCATTGGCACGGGCGGGCCGGTCCGCGGTCTGGGGGGCCGGCCCTTGCCGCAGCGGCCGGTCAGGCAGGCGCTCATCGGCAGGTCGGGCGGGTCGGGCCAGGACAGGGCCGGCAGCGCGCTGCCCGTCGCCTGGGCCACGCCGTCTGCCAGCGAGGCGGCCAGGGCCTCGTTGCCGGCGCCCGACAGGTGCACGATGTCGCGGAACCAGGTGGGCGGCTCGACCCCGCCGCCCCGCTCCTGGAAGGCGGCGGCCGTGTCGGCCAGGGTGGCGCCGGTCTGGCGGGCCAGCGCGCGCAGCTCCTCGTTGACGCGGGAGGGGGCCCGCAGGGGCAGGGGGTCCTCGTCTCGCAGGCGGATCAGGGTGGCGGCGGCCTGTTGCCGGTCGCCCTCGTCCCAGGCGATGCGCGCGGCGACCAGGTCCAGGTCGACGCAGGGGCTCTGCTCCCGCGCCGCCGCCAGGGCCGCCCGGTCCACCTGGGAGACGGGCATCACGGCCGTCCGGCTGGGCTCGACCCCCAGCGCCCGCAGCGCCTCGGGGCAGGTGAAGCCGACCGAGGACCAGGCGGGGTTGCTGACGACGGTGGACAGGACGACCGGGATCCCGGCGGCCTGGACCTGGGTGACCAGCGAGCGCATCCGCCGGGTGAAGTCGTCGATGGCGGCGGCTTTCTGCGACTCCGAAAGCGCGACCTCCTTCACGCGGAAGTGCTGGGTGACGGCGCGCTCCTCGGGGCCGCCGACCAGGGCCTCCAGCAGGTTGAACAGTCGGCTGTGGCCCAGCACAGCCCGGGTGCGGGCGATGGCGACCTCGCGGGGATCGCCGTAGCGCCGCTCGAAGATGGCATTGCCCAGGTCGTTGTGGCCACTGTAGATGATCACGGCGTCGGGCTGCAGGGCGATGACTCCGGGGGCGCTGGCCAGCAGGTGGCCGCTGTCCATGCCGCTCACCGCCAGGTTGACCACCTCGGCCGACAGGCCCGTGGCCAGCAGGTTCGCCGCCAGCCGCTCGTCGGAGGGCGGGCCGGCGACGGAGCTGCCGCCCAGCAAGACCAGGCGCAGCCGGCCGGGCTGCTTGTCCTGTGCGGGCCACCACTCGACGTGCTCCCGCAGCTTGGGCCGCACCTGCCCCCCCTCCTCGGTCCACAGGCCCTCGCTGCCGTCGGGCATGCGCACGACCATGGGCACCACCGGCGGGCCAGACAGCAGCCGCGCGGTCCCCTCGGCGAGCAGGAGCAGGGCGGCGGCGAGGAGCAGGCCCGACAGCGGGCGGCGGCGAGGGGGGGTCACCCGGCCAGCGTATAGGAGCGCAGGCGGCCCTCGCGCGTGGCCAGCCACAGGCAGGTGCCCGCGGCCAGGGCGGTGACGCCGGGGATCGGCAGGGCGGCCAGGATCGCGGCCCCCGGCCCGTAGACCCGCAGGGCGTGGTCGTCGGCCACCACGGCGCGGCCGTCCACCATCATGACCACCCCCCCGTCCAGCTCCCCGATGCCCGGCGCGAAGACCCGTCCCCGGCGCGTCGGCCCGGCGCCGCCCTGGTCCGGCGCCACCCAGTGCCAGGCCCCCGGCAGCAGCGTGGGGCCTTGCTGCGCGCAGTCCGCCTGGGTCTGGGCTGCGGGCGGCGACCAGCGCTCCCGCCAGGTGCTGCGGTCGGTGGGGTGCCCGTCGGTGTCCTGGGTGCACAGCTCCACGGTGGGGCCCAGGGCGATGGCGACGACGGCCGCCCGCGTGGAGACCGTGCCCAGGGCGGCGCCGTCGCGGGCGTCGAAGGCGCGCAGCGCCCGGCCGCGGGCGTCCATCGCCAGCAGGCGGCCGTCGCGCGCCAGCAGGTGGGGGGAGGCGGGGCAGCGCACGCGCCACCGCTCCTGGCCCTGCGGATCCCAGGCCCGCAGCGTCTGGTCGGCCAGCGAGGCGAAGACCAGGTCCTGGTCGGCGGCCAGGGCCACCACCTTGGCCGGCAGGGGCGTGTCGGTCCTCGGCACCAGGAGGGGCGGGCCCCGCAGCCCCTCGGCGCCCCGCTCCTGCCACTGGAAGAGCAGCGCGCGCAGGGGGGCCCGGAGCTCGGCGGGCAGGGCCGCGGGCGACGCCTCCCAGGCCGCCTGGCAGGCCTCGACCATGGCGCGGCGCAGCTCGGGGCGGGTGTGGGCGGCGCGCGGCGCCAGGGTGTCGGCCCAGGTGGCCAGGTCCCAGGCGGTGGCCTGGGCGCCGGTCACGCGGGCCAGGCCGGCGCAGCCCCGCGCCCCCGGCAGGTCCGGATCCACCTCGATCACCGCGGCGACGTCGGCCCAGGCCAGCCAGTCCGGGGGCGCCCCGGCCAGTTGCACGGCTGCCGCCTGGATGCCGGCGCCGTCCCGCGCCCACAGCGCGACCGCCGCGCCCTGCAGGGTCACGGCCTCCAGGCGCACGTCGGCGGCGCCGTGGGCCTCCACCCCGCTGCCCCGCTCTGCTCCCGCCGGGGGCGGCAGGCAGGCCAGGCGCCCGCCGCGGACCTGGGCCTGGGCCCGGTCGCGCACCACCAGGGCCGCCGCCCAGGCCGACAGGTCCACCCGCGACAGCTCCGCCCGCGCCTGGCCGTCCACCCAGCAGGCCACGCGGGCGCCGGCCACGACCAGCCCGGCGCCGCGCAGGCGGCTGCCGTTGTCCAGCCGCAGCGCGACGTCGACCCCCGCCTCGACCCGCAGGTCGTCGAGCTGCACCCGGGCGTCGGCCATCACCGCGACCGCCGTCTGCGCGCCACAGATCCGCAGGCCCCGCCCGCGCAGGTTGGGGCGGGCGTCGGCCGGGAAGATCGACACCGAGACGGCCTGGCTGTGGTCCTGCAAGCCACAGTCCTCGACCGTGGCGTGCCCCGTGCCGCGCAGGTCCAGGCCCGCGTGGCGCCAGGCCTCGCCCGGCGCCAGGGTCGCCTGGGGCTCGACGGCGAAGGCGTCGGCGGCGCCGACCAGCTCGCAGCGCCGCAGCAGCAGGTCGCCCGGCCCCTCCACCACGACGACGCTCCCCCACGAGGGGCGGCCATCGGGGTGTGGGCGGCGCTCCAGGCGCAGGTCGGAGAGGATCACGCCGGGCGAGGTGACGACGACCAGGGCGTCGCGGGCGTGGCCGCGCAGGGTGACGCCGTCCCCGCCCTGTAGCGTCAGCGGCCGGTCGATCCGCAGCGGCGCGGCCAGCGGCGGCTCGTCGGGGCCGACGAGCAGGACGCTGCCGGGGGCGGCCGCGGAGACGCGCTGGGCGAGGGGGTGCACCGCGGTCGTCTATCCGGGGCGCTCAGGCCTCGGCGGGGGCGCCCGGGGCCTTCGGCACGCAGCGCAGGAAGCCGCCGTGCCGCTTGAGCTCGTCCAGGCGGCAGGACCAGACGAGCTGGCCGTCGTGGACGGTCATGTCCGGGCAGCCGTCGCACATGTTCGCCTCGCCGTCGGGCATCATGTCGATGGGCTGGATGAAGGCCAGGCTCTGGATGTGCTGCTTGCGCAGCGCGCGCCGGGGCGAGGTGGCCAGGTCCGTCACCCAGCGCCGGGTGGCGCTGCGCAGCCGCGGGTCGACCGTGGAGAATGCCGCCATGGTCAGGCGGCCCTGGCGCAGCAGGGCGGGGTGGGAGTAGGCCAGGTAGCGGCCGGCGACCGCGTGGTGGGCGGTCTGTACCACCTCCATGAAGCGCGGCCCGGCGTAGCCGTAGATGCGGTCCTTGTTGCCGATGCGCGTGACCAGCGTCCACTTGAAGCTGCCCGGGTCCTTGGTGCCGCCCAGGTAGGCCGCGGCGTCGAAGTCGGGGATCTCCTTGCGGATGTGCGCGAACAGCTCGGGGGTGGTCAGCGGCGCCGGGTTCTTCTCCTGGTCGTAGTACACCAGGTCCTTCATCCCGACCCTCTCGCTCCCGGCGTAGTACTCGAACTCCTGGCTGCGGGCGGTGCGGAACAGGATGAAGACCATGGAGTGCACGATGTCGATGTGTTGCTGACCCCAGCGGATCAGCCCGGGCACGTCGTCCATGTTGTCCCGGAAGACGGTGGAGTTGAAGGCGCAGGACAGCCCGCCGGCCTCGGCCACCATGGTCGCCAGCTCCAGCCGCAGCGCGTTGAGCTCCAGGTTGGTCTGGCGGGGGCGGCCGGGGCGGTGCTGGCTGGCGTCGACGTGGAAGGTGAGCCCGTGCAGGCCGGCCTTCTTCAGATCGCGGAGCAGCTCGGGGGTCATCGCGTGGCCGTTGGTGTTGATCACGGGCTTCAGGCCGTAGTCGTGGCGGATCATGTGCACGATGTCGACGATGCGCGGGTGGATGAGCGGCTCGCCGCCCGCGATGGAGATCGAGTCGACCCTGCGCTGCGAGGTGAAGACCTGCATGTCCTGGCGCAGGGTGTCCAGGCTCTTGTGGCTGTTGGGCTCGTTCTTCGAGTAGCAGCCCTCGCAGTAGATGTTGCACTTCTTGGTGGGCTCGAGCCAGGACAGCACGTTGTCGTTGAGGGTCCAGGGCAGGCGATAGTACTCGGTCGGATGCACGTTCTCGTCCAGGGAAAGGGGCGCGCCATCGTTACTCCCCTCGGCGGGGGCGCGACATCGGATCTTCATCCGAGGGGCGGGTGCTCCGAAGCGTGCATCCTGCACAGATGTCCCCTCGCACCGGTCGCCTGTCCCTGCCTCGCCCCGCGCCTGTCCCGGCCGCGCTGGGCCCCCTGCGCTTCGGCGCCCTGGACGGCCAGGTCCTGGTCGCCAACGACGTCGGGGACTGGCTGCTGCTGGACCCGCCGGACTTCCGCGACCTGGTGGAGGGCCGCGTGGGGCCGGGGCACCCGCAGCGGGAGCGGCTGGCCGCCGCGGGCATGCTGCGCGAAGGCCTGGACGCCGAGCGGCTGGCCCAGCGGCTGCGTCGCCGCAAGGAGGGCTTCTTCCAGGGGCCCCACCTGCACATCCTGGTGGTCAGCCTGCGCTGCAACCACGCCTGCGGCTACTGCCACGCCAGCCACGTCGGCATGGGCGCCCAGGGCCTGGACATGACGCCCGAGGTCGCCCGGAGGGCGGTGGACCTGGCCCTGGACAGCCCGGCGCCGGGGGTGACCATCGAGCTGCAGGGCGGCGAGCCGCTGGCCAACTGGCCGGTGATCCAGGAGGTGATGCGGCACGGGCGGCGGCGCAGCGAGGAGGTGGGCAAGCCGGTGCGCTTCCACCTGGTCAGCAACCTGAGCCTGATGGACGAGGACAAGCTGGCGGCCCTGATCGCCCCCGACGTGGCGGTCTGCACCAGCCTGGACGGTCCCGCCGACCTGCACGATCACAACCGCCGGCTGGTGGGCGGCGGCAGCTCCTACGCCCAGGTGGTGCACTGGCTGACCCGCTTCCGGCAGGCCTACGCCGACCGGGGCTGGGACCCGCGCTGGTTCCGGGTCGAGGCCCTGGCGACGGTCACCCGCGCCTCGCTCTCCCGCGCCGCGGACATGGTGGACACCTACCTGGAGCTGGGCCTGCCCGCCCTGCACGTGCGCGGGCTCAACCCCTACGGCTTCGCGGCCAGCGCCTGGCAGCGCATCGGCACGTCCACCGACCAGCTCCTGTCCTTCCACGGCCAGGTGCTCGACGAGATCATCGCCCGCAGCCGGCAGGGCGCCGACCTGCGCGAACAGACGGCCGCGACCCTGCTGACCAAGCTCTTGACCCCCGACGATCCCAACCACATGGACCTGCGCTCGCCCTGCGGGGCGGGCATCGGCCAGGTCGCGACCGACGTGGACGGTCGCATCTTCCCCTGCGACGAGGGGCGGATGCTGGCCAGGATGGGCGACGATCGCTTCGCGCTGGGCCACGTCGATCACACGCCCATCCGGGAGGTGATCGGCCACCCCACCGTCAAGGCCATGGCCCTGGCCAGCACGCTGGAGGCGCTGCCGGGCTGCGCGGACTGCGTCTACCAGGCCTTCTGCGGCCTGTGCCCGGTGCACGCCTGGAAGACGCAGGGGGATCTGTTCGGCCAGCGCCCGCGCTCGGAGCTGTGCCGGCTGCACCAGGGCCAGCTCGAGCTGCTGATCCGCCGGCTGCGCGACGACCCCGACGGCTTCGTGCGGCAGCTCTTCCTGCGCTGGACCCTGCACCTGGACCGCGACCTGCAGCCGTCCTGCTCGACGACCTGAGCGCGGGGGCTCAGGCGGGCAGGTCGGTGCGCGTCCGCAGCGCACCCCAGCCGTGGCGCTCGGGGTACTCGCGCCAGGGGCCCTCGCAGCGGTCCGTCCAGGTGCAGGCCGCGCAGGGGGGGCCCTTGGCCTTGCCGTCGGCCAGGCGCGAGGCGCGGAAGTCGGGCACGACGCGGGTGGGATCGTCGATGCGGGTGGGCGGGATGCGGGCCTCGGAGAGGAAGCGCTCCAGGCCGGACAGCAGGCAGGCGGGCATGGCCTCGACCATGCAGGGCACGCCGGCCTCGATGCCGGGCACCAGGGCGGCGCGGACCCAGGGGGCGGCCTCGTCCAGGCGGGGCACGATCTCGTCGAAGGCGGCCCAGGCGGAGCCCAGCGGGTGGACCATGGCGAGCTGGTACTGGCTGACGTCCAGGGCGACCAGCAGCGCGGCCAGGGCGGGCAGTTCCCGCAGGTTCGGCCGGGCGACGACGCTGTTGGTCAGCACGCGCTGGCCGCGGGCGCGCAGGTTGCGGATGCCCTGGACGGTCTGCCGCCAGCTCCCCGGGGCCCGGGTCAGGGCGTCGTGGGTCTGCGGCGTGGCCCCGTGCAGGGCGGGGGAGAACTCGGTCACGCCGGCCTCGATCATCGCGTCGCAGAAGGCGGGTACGGCGAAGCGGCGGCCGTTGGACTGCAGCTGCACCTCCCGGTAGCCCAGGGCGCGGGCGTGTCGGACCAGCGCCGCCAGGTCGCGGCGGATGGTGACCTCGCCGCCGGTCAGGACCAGGCGGTCGCCGTGGGCGCGGTCGGCCTCCAGCGCGGCCATCAGCGCGGCCGTGTCGCGGTCGGGCTCGTGCAGGCGCCGGTCGCCCTGCACGCAGAAGCGACACCGGTTGTTGCACTGGAAGCCGGCCTTCAGGTCGATGCGCATCGGCGCAGCCTGCGGGGCGGGGGCCGCGGGCGCCTCGGTCGTCCGACCGATCCGGGCGGTTCAGGCTCCGCCGGCCAGCACCTTGGACAGGAACAGGCGGCGGTCGGTGGTGACCGTGCCGTCGACGCGGCGCGCGGGCACCTCCATGTAGACGCCCATGTCCTCGAAGCCCATGTGCATGTACATCTCGTAGGCGCCCTTGCGCGAGGCGGTGGTGCGCAGCAGGGCGTGGGTGTAGCGCTGCGTGTCGACCAGGTGCAGGCGCAGGTCGACGAGCTGCTTGCCCAGCCCGCGGCCGCGGAAGGCGTCCTGGACGCCCAGCTCGGCCAGGTAGAAGACGTGGCGCGGTGGGACCAGGCCGCGCAGCGAGCGGGCGATGTCGGGGCGCGACAGCAGCGGCACGCCCACCCCGAAGGCGACCACGCGGGCGTCCCCGCGCAGCACGAGCAGGGTGACGTGGTCGGGGGTGCGCAGGAAGCCGTCGAGGATGCCCAGGGCTTCGGAGGCGTAGAAGCGCTCGAAGTAGGGCGGCCCCGAGAAGATGTCCTGGTAGGCCCCGGCGAAGGAGGCGCGGTAGGGCGCGGCGTCGTCGGGGTCGTGGACCCGGACGATGCGGAGGCCGTCTTCTCTCTCGACCAGCGTCATGGCGCGCATCATGCCGGGGGGCGGGGGCCCTGGCAAGGCGCAGCCGAGGCCGCGCCCGCGGGCCTACCGGCGGCTGCGCTCGGACTCGGTGAGCATGCGCACCTTCTGCCCGGTGGCGCGGGCCAGCACCGTGCGGGGCCAGCCCCCCTCGGGCGCGGGGAAGCGCTGGTCCTCGGGCAGGGGCCCGGTGTCGACCATCTGGAAGCCCCGCACCCGCAGCACGGCCCCCTCGCTGCCGTCGACGTCGACGTCGTAGCGGTCGTCACGGGCCTGCACCATGACGTGCAGGGGCTCGCCGTCGCCGATGGGGCGCACCAGCACCAGCTCGTCGATGCGGGCCGGCAGGGCCAGCAGGTGGCGGGTGGCCATCCGGTGCAGGCCGGCCGCCTGGAAGGCCGCCTCCAGGACGAGCGGCATGCTCAGCAGGCCGCCGGCGATGAAGGCGTGCTCGACCATCGCGTCGGCCAGCAGGCTCTTGCTGGCCACCGCGCCGGCGTCGCGCAGGACCTGGAAGGCGGGCCCGTGGAAGAAGCGCTTGTAGATGGCGCCGCGGTTGATCCCCTCCTCGGCCAGGAAGACCGGCGGCAGCGCTTCGCTGTCGGGCGCCTGGTCCAGCAGGATCTCGGCGCGGAAGGCCTCGACCACCTGGGGCCGCCCGGTGCGCAGGGTGCGCTCGGTCGACAGGGTGCAGCGGACCCGGTCCGGTCCCAGCGGCTCGGCCTGCACGACCACGTCGATGGCCTCGCCGCGGTGCAGCTTGACGGCCTTGTCGAAGACCACCGCGCGGGCGCCGGCGAAGCGGCTGCCGGGCCGGGTCGCCACGGCCGCCGCGGCCATCAGCTCCAGGCCGATGACCCCGGGCAGGACGGGCGTGCCCTCGATCGCGTGGTCGAGGATCCAGGCGTCGCGCTCCGCGGAGAGCTTCCGGCGCGCCACGACGCCGTCGCCGACGACCTCCAGCGCGTCGAGCAGCCCGTGCGCGGGCGGCAGGGACAGCTCGCCAAGGCGCCCGGCGACCACCACCTCGCCGGTCATCCCGGCGGCGACCATGTCCACCAGCAGCTCGGCGCCGGCCCGGGCCGGCAGCAGCTCGACCCCACGCTCGGTGAGCAGGCGCTCCATGCCGCCGCGCACGGCCATGCCGACGTCGGCCCAGGCCGTCCAGCAGACGTGCAGGGAGCGGGGCCGCGCCAGGCAGACGCGGGCCATCGCCTCGTTGGCGGCGGCGTAGTCGACCTGGCCGGGGTTGCCGAAGCGGCCGGCCACCGAGCCCATGCTGACCAGCCAGGCCTCGGCCGGCAGGGCCCAGGCCAACGCCAGGCCGCCGACGGCCTTGCCGTCGTGGACGCGGTCGAAGGCCGCCTGGTCCTTGGCGGTGATGGGGCGGCTCTCCTCGACGCCCGCGCCGTGCACGCAGCCGGTGACCCGGCCCTGCTCGGCGTCGATGCGTGCGAGCACCCGCACGACGGCCTCGGCGTCGGCCAGGTCGACCTGGAAGAAGCGCACCTCGGCGCCGGCGCGCCGCATGGCCTCGACGTTCTGGCGGGCCTCCTCGGCGCGGCGCAGCGGGGCCAGGCGGGCCTCGATGCGGGCGGGCGTGGCGCGCTCTCCGGTCGCCTGGATCTCCTCGCGGATCCGCTCCTTCTCGGCGGCCTCGTCCAGGGGGCGCTCGCCGGGGGCGGAGCGGGCCACCAGGGCCAGGGCGCAGGGCCCGCGGCGGGCGAAGGCCAGCGCGACGGCGGCGGTGATGCCGCGGGTGCCGCCGGTCAGGACGATCACCGGCCGACCGGCGAGGCGGCCGCCCGTGGGGGGCATGGGCTCGGTGCGCAGGTCGAGGGCCAGGCGCCCGGTGGCGGTGCGGAAGACCTCGACCGCGCTGTCGCCCGCCGCCAGCTCGGCGGACACCAGGGTGGCAGCGGCGTACTCGTCCAGGCCAGGGTCGACGTCGACCACGCGGGCGTGGCAGGTGGGCCACTCGCGGCCCAGCGCCTTGGCCAGGCCGGCGCGGCTGCCGGCCGAGGCGGCGGCGGGCAGCTCGCTGCCGGCAGGGCGGAGGCCCAGGCGGGTCAGGCAGACCCAGTCCCGGGGCAGGGGGGCGCCACCGGCCTCGGCCTCGATCGCGCGCTGGCGCGCCCGCTGGAAGGAGGCGCGGACGTCCTGGTCGGCGTCGACGACGGCGTCGCCGACCGGGGCCAGGCGGCCGCCGCGGGCGACGACCTCCTCGCGGATGGCGTGGGCCAGCTCGCCGTCGCCCAGCACCTCGACCTGCCGGCCGCGCAGCGAGGCGACCGCCCAGGGCGCGCGCTCGACGGGCACGGGGCGCCGGATCCGGAAGTCGGGGGGCAGGGTCGCGGGCTCCAGGTCGTCGGGGGCGGGCGACGGCGCAGGCGACGGCGCAGGCGCCGCGGCCGGAGGCACGGGCTCCTCGGCCGAGGGCACGGGGGGCAGGTCGACGAGGGAGCCCTCGGCCCGGGTGGGGGCGGGCTCGAGCGCGGGCGGGGGCGCGGACAGGTCCACGTCCTCGCTGAGCAGGGACTCCTCGCCACCGGCGAAGGCCACCGGCGGCTTGACCTGGGCGTGGCCCCGCTCGCGGGCCGCCATGCGCGTGGACAGCCAGGTCGCCAGGGCGCGCACGGTCCGGTAGTCGCTGAGCCGGAAGTCGTCGTCGCGCTCCAGGCCGTGGCGCTCGCGCACCTCGGCGAAGACCTCGGCCTGCTTGACCGTGTCCACGCCGAGATCGGCCTCCAGCTCGTAGTCGGGGTCGATGTCGGAGGGGTCGTAGCCGGTCTTGTCGGCCAGCAGGGCGACCAGCTCGTCCAACGCGGTCTGCACGTCGACGGGGGCGTGGCTGCCGCTGGTCGCGGCGTCGAGCGCGGCCAGGAAGGCCGAGGTCCCGTCCTCGCCGCCGCGGGGGGCCGAGCCCCAGGGGAGCTGGGTCTCCATCGCCTCGCCCTGCGAGCGCTCGCCGGATCGCTCCATCGACCGCTCGGCGGGCGGCGGCAGGCTCGGCGCGGGCGCCAGCGGGCGAGGGGCGGGCGGCAGGTCCTCGGGCAGGCGGGTGTCCATGGCCGGGACCGCGGTGCGCAGGCCGCTGCGCTGGGCCTGCTGCTCGGCCAGCCAGCCGGCCAGGGCGCGCACGGTCCGGTAGTCGCTGAGCCGGAAGCTCTCGTCTCGCTCCAGGCCGTGGCGCTCGCGGACCTCGGCGAAGACCTCGGCCTGCTTGACGGTGTCGATGCCGAGGTCGGCCTCCAGCTCGTAGTCGGGGTCGATCTCTGAGGGGTCGTAGCCGGTCTTCTCGGCCAGGACGGCGACCAGCTCGGCCAGCGCGTCGCCAGCGTCGTCGTCGCTGGCGGTGTTGCTGGCGGTGTTGCTGGCGGTGTTGCTGGCGGTGTTGCTGGCGGTGTCGGCGGCGGGTGCCACGGTGGCGGGGGCCACGGTGGCGGGGGCCACGGTGGCGGGGACCGGCGCGGGGGTGGGGGCGATGACCTGCGGTGCCGCGATCACGACGACGGCGTCAGCGTCCTCGACGACCCGCAGGGTGCGCTGCTCGACCACCAGCCGCGGGTGTCGGCAGCCCGAGACGCGGCCCAGCCAGGCCTGGTGCAGGGCGGGCACGGTGACCCGGGCCTCGCCCCGGGCGGCCTGCTCCCAGGCCAGCAGGGCGAGCTGCGAGCCGAAGCCGGCCGACAGCCGGATGGCGTAGCGCCCCGCGAAGGCGCCGCCGCGGGACAGGTTCAGGTCGCCCAGGTCGGGGTCGGGCTGGCGCAGGTGGGGGATCGGCGGAACCCGGCCGTGCTGGAGCGCCTTGACCGCCACCGCGTCCTCCAGGCCGGCGCCCATCGGGTGGCCGGTGAAGCCCTTGGTGTTGGTGATGACGATCTGGCGGGCCTCGTCGCCGAAGGCGCGGCGCAGGCTCTGGATCTCGGCCGCGGCCGAGCCGCCCTTGGCCGGGGTGTAGGTCTCGTGGCTCATGAACAGGGCCTGGCGCGCCAGGGTGGCGCGATCGACGCCGGCGGCGGCGGCGGCCTCCGCCACGAGCTGGTCGACCTGGCCGGCGATGTGCTCGGGATCGAGCTGGGTGCCGTGCCACGCGGAGTTGGCGATGCGGTCGGCCAGCAGGCGCGCGACCGGCGCCATGCCGCGGGCTGCGACGTCCTCCTGGCGCTCCAGGACCAGGCCGACGGCGCCCATGCCCAGGATCATCCCGTGACGGCGCGCGTCGAAGGGCAGGGCCGCCTCCTCCACCACGTCGTGGGTGGTGGCGGCGCCGGCCGCCAGGAAGCCCGCGCCGATCCACTCCATCAGCTCGGGGCTGGTCACGTCGTCGGCGCCGACCACGATGACCCGGCGGCAGCGACCCAGGCGGATCCAGTCGGCGGCGATGCAGACGGCCTGGGTGGTGCTGGCGCAGGCGGCGTTGACCTGGGTGTTGGGCCCCCGCGCGCCCAGGAACTGGGCGAGCTGGGCGTGGCCCATCGCCAGCACCTGGAACAGGAAGCGGCGGTCGAAGTCGCCCTGGTCCTGGTGGCGCAGGTGCTCGACCAGGTTGGCGTAGCCGGGGAAGGCGCTGGCGAAGATGACGCCGGTGTCGTCGCGCAGCTCCTCGGGCAGGGCCCAGCCGGTGGCGACCTGCTTGCCGGTGGTGGTCTTGCGGTGGGTGCGGACCAGCGGGATGCCGGCGTCGCGCAGGGCCTCCAGGGCCGCGGCGATCGCCAGCCGGGTGGTGACGTCGAAGGCCTTGTCCCAGTCGGCGTCGACGCCGTAGTCGGCCACCAGGTCGAAGCGCGCCTTCACGCCGGCCAGGCGGATCACGTCGCTGCGGTCGGTGGCCCGCACCAGGTCGCCCCGGCCGGTCTGCGGGTCCTTCTTCAGGCGCACCACGCGGCGCGACACGATGCGGTCCTGCTCGGTCGCGTCGATGACCCGGATCCGGTTGTCCCCCTCCAGGATGCGCGCGACGTTGTCGGCGGCGAAGACCTCCTCGCCGCCGGGCAGGCCCAGGCTGGCGCCGGAGCAGACGACGGTGGGCAGGGCGGTGGGCGGTACCGGGGAGGGGAGGGGGGGCGCGACGGGCGCGACGGGCGCGGCGGAGGATGCCGGTGCGGGCATCGCGGCCACCAACGCCTGCACGAGGGACTGGACGGCGGGCAGGATCGACCGGGCGAGCTGGTCGGCCGCGTCGCCGGCCAGGCCGGCCCGGGCGGCGCCCTCGGCCAGCGCGGCGAGGGCCTGGCGGGTCGACAGGTCGATCGGGGCGGACGGGACGACCGTGGTCACCGACGGCGGCGCCGGGGGGAGGGACGCGACGGGAGCGGCGGCGGGGGCGGGCGCCACGACCGCGGGGGGCGGGGCCGCCGGCCGGCGCAGCATCGGCCGGGTGGCGCCCAGCTTGCGGGCCACGTAGTTGGCCAGGTCGCGCAGGCTGCGGTGGTCGCGGATGCGGAAGTCGGGGTCGTGGTCGAGCTTGAAGCGGTCGCGCACGTGGGCGACCAGCTCGGCCTGCTTGATGCTGTCCACGCCGAGGTCGGCCTCGAGCTCGTCCTCCAGCCGCAGGTCGGCCACGCGGTAGCCGGTGGCGCTGGCGACCATCTCCAGCACGGTGCGGGCGACGCCGCTGGTGGGCTCGCTGGCGCCCACCTGCTCGCCGCGGCGGGCCAGGCGGTCCTGGATCGCCCGGGTCGTGGCCAGGCGGGGCGCCATGGGGGCGAAGATGTCGGGGATGCCCGGCACCGGCTGGGGGCGGACCGGGAAGCCCAGGGTCAGCAGGCCGGCCAGGGCGTCCTGGATGCTGCGCAGGCCGCCGCGCTTGGGGTGGTTGGTGTAGATGGCGCGGTGCGGCCGGCGCTTGAGGATGGCGACCACGAAGCCCGACAGGGCGCGCTTGGGGCCGATCTCCACGAAGATGCGGGCGCCGTCGGCGTACATGCGCTCCACCTGGGCGGTCCACTCGACGGGGGCGGCGACCTGGCGGGACAGGATGTCGACGATCTGCTCCCGGGCGTCGGGCCCGGTCGGGTAGTAGGCGCTGGTCACGTTGGTCGTGATCGGGCGCCGCGGCGGCTTGATGTCCAGCCGGCTGAGCACGCCGCGCAGCGGGGCGCTGGCCGGCGCCACGATGCGGCTGTGGAAGGCGTGGCTGACCGGGATCTCGTAGACGGTGATGTTCCGGCTGCGGAAGGCCTCGATCGCCACCTCGACGGCGTCGGACTCGCCGGCGATGACCGTCTGGGTGGGGCAGTTCTTGTTGGCGGCGACGACGTAGCCGCCGACCTCGGCCAGCACCTCCTCGACGGTCTCGACGCTGGTGCCGATGCCGGCCATGCGGCCGGGGTCGGCCAGCTTGATGCTGGCCATCTCGCGGCCCCGGGCCGAGACGGCGGTGAGCGCCTCCTCGTAGGTCATGATGCCGGCGGCGACGGCGGCGGCGTACTCGCCCAGCGAGTGGCCGGCGACCATGTCGGGGACGACGCCGTAGGCGGCCAGCAGGCGCAGGATCGCGACGTCGACGGCCAGGGTCGCCGGCTGGCTGATCTCGGTGGCCATCAGGCGGTTGGCCTGGCTCTCCTCGTCCAGGCGCGGGTCGCGGCGGACGAAGTCGGTGAGGGGCCGGCCCAGGATGGGGGTCAGCACCTCGTCGGCGGTCCGGAAGGTCTCGGCGACGACGGGGAAGACCTCGGCCAGGTCCAGGCCCATGTCGATGTACTGGCTGCCCTGGCCGGTGAAGAGGAAGGCCAGCTTGCCGTCGACGGGCGACTCCTCGACGTAGATGTTGCGGCCCCGCAGCAGGCCGGCGTCCTTGCCGCCCGCCAGCAGGTCGGCGGCGCGGGTGGCCTGCTCCTGCTGCTCGGCGCGGTCCTCGGCGGCGGCGCACAGGCGCAGGGGGGCCGAGGGCTCGAAGGGGCGGTCGGCCGGCGGGCCCTGGCGCAGGGTGGCCGCCAGCTCCTCGCGGTCCTCGGCCGAGACGGCCCACAGCCCCGGCGGCAGCTCGTGGCCCTGCGGCGCGGCCGGGGCCGGGCTGGGGGCGGCGGTGGCCAGGCGCTCGGCGCGGCGCTCGGCGGCGGGGCGGTGCTCCTCCAGCACGACGTGGAAGTTGGTGCCGCCGAAGCCGAAGGCCGACACGCCGGCGCGGCGCACGCGGCCGGCGGGCCAGGGCTCGGCGGCGGTCTGCACGCGCAGCGGCACCACGTCGAAGGGCACGTCGGGGCGCGGGCTGCGGAAGGCCGCCGAGGGGGGCAGCACGCCGTGGTGGATGGCCAGGGCGGTCTTGATGATGCTGGCGGCGCCCGCGGCGGACTTCAGGTGGCCGATGTTGGACTTGACCGAGCCGATGCGGATCGGGCCGCGGTCGCCGCGGCGGCCGGCGCCGATGACCTCGGTCAGGCACTCGACCTCGACCTTGTCGCCGACGACCGTGCTGGTGCCGTGGCACTCGACCAGGTCGGCCTCGGCCGGGTCCAGGCCGGCGTCCTGCCAGGCGCGGCGCAGCGCCAGGACCTGCCCCACCGGGTTGGGGGCGGTGATGCCCTTGCCCTTGCCGTCGCTGCTGGCGCCGAAGCCGCGCAGCACGGCGTAGACGCGGTCGCCGTCGCGCTCGGCCTGGTCCAGGCGCTTGAGCACCAGGATGCCGCAGCCCTCGCCCATGACGAAGCCGTTGGCGTCCTTGTCGAAGGGCCGCGAGCCGTCGGCCGACAGGGCGCCGATCTTGCTGAACTTCACGTAGGTGGCGGGGTCCATCGAGCGGTCGACGCCGCCGGTGACGACCAGGTCGAAGTCGCCGTCGAGCAGGCCCTTGACCGCCGTCTGCACCGCCGCCATCGAGCTGGCGCAGGCGGCGTCGACGGTGAAGTTGGCGCCGCCCAGGTCGAAGGCGTTGGCGACGCGGCCGGCAATGACGTTGGCCAGCTCGCCGGGCATCGTGTCCTCGGTGATGGGCGGCAGGCCCTCCTTGAGGTGCGCCTCGTAGGCCTGCAGGATCGCGTCGCGCTGGGCGGCGGGCAGGGCGGCCACGGCGGGCACCTCGGCCAGCGCCCGGCGCAGCGCCGGCGCCCGGATGCGCAGGTTCGTGTCGTTCTCGACCTCGCCGCCCATGGAGTTGCCCAGGATGACCGCGCAGCGGCTGCGGTCGAACTCCCGGCCCGGCCCCTTGGCCACCGCGCGGTAGCCGGCGTCCTCCAGCGCGTCCGCCACGCTCTCCAGGGCGATCTGCTGCACCGGGTCGATGCTCTCGGCCACCCGCGGCGGGATGCGGAAGCGGCGGGCGTCGAACTGGAAGTCGTCGAGGAAGGCGCCGATGCGGGCGTAGGTCTTGTCGGGGACGTAGGGGTCGGCGTCCCAGTACAGGGTCGGGTCCCAGCGCGAGGCGGGGACCTGGCCGATGGCGGAGCGGCCGGAGAGCACCAGGTCCCAGAAGGCGGAGACGGAGGGGCTCTGCGGCAGGCGGCAGCCCATGCCGATGATGGCGACGGCGCGGTCGGGCGCGGCCGGCCCGGCCGGCAGGTGGGGGCGCACCACCGCGGCCTCGGTGCCCTGCTCCATGGCGGCGCGGTAGGCGGCGAGCAGCCCGGCCAGCGAGCCGCCGCGGGCGGCCAGGTCGGCGGCGGCGCGCAGGGCCAGGCCGGCCGGCCAGGCGACGGCGCCGGGGTCGGCGGCGGTGAACCAGCCGCGCGCCAGGTCCCAGAAGGCCTCGCCGGCCAGCAGGCGGCGCAGCACCGGGGCCAGGGGAGAGGCCTCGACCCGCAGGCCGTTGAGCACGTGGGAGGTGCTGGCGTCGGCGCGCTCCAGGCGCTGCCGCAGAGGGGCGGGCAGCGCCAGCTCGGGCAGGCCCAGCAGCACGTCGGAGAGCACGATCCCGTGGGCACCGGCGGCGGCGGCGGCGGCGGCGGCGTCGGGCAGCAGGCCCGCGTCCAGGATCACCCGCTGCTCGGCGGGCACGTCGGCCAGCAGGTCCAGCCCCGGCCGCGCGCCTCCCAGGCCGCCGGCCTCGACCCCCCGCAGCACGACGCCGGCGAAGCCGGCCGGCGCCAGGCGGGGCTCGACCACCTCCAGCCAGGACTCCCGCCCGGGCACGGGCTCGTGGCCTCCCGCGACCAGGACCGGGCCCGCGCCGGGGGCGGCCTGCCCCGGTCGCACGCGCACCCACGCGCCCGCGGGCACCTCGGCGTCGGCGCAGGTCAGGTCGATCACGGGCACGCCGCCGGCCGCGAGCACCGAGGGCGCCAGGGCGGCGCGCTCGGCGGGCAGGAGGCACAGCAGCAGCGGAGCGTGGGACATGGGGACTCCCGGAGGTCTGGCGAGGGGCCCCTATGCGGCGGCTGTGACGCCCGCGAGATGCGAAATCCCTTGCGCGGCGGAGGGATCCTCTGTTCGCACCCCGCGTGCGGACCGTCGCCCCGCGTGCCCGGGTCCGGTGCTACCGTGCTTCGCGGAGGTGTTGGATGAACGAACCTCGGTGGACGACGGTGTGTTTTTTCTCGATCCCGTTGCTCGGCTTCGTGATCCCCGCCGGCTGCGCGCCGGTCGCCCAGGACGACAGCGCCGGGGTGGGGGACGGCGGGGGCGAGGCGGACGGCGGCGGGGGCGAGGCGGACGGCGGCGGGGGCGGGACGGCCGACGCGGGCTCGACCACCGAGCCGGATCCGGGCGGCGTCGCGGTGCTGGCCGGGCCGGCGGCGCTCCTGGGGTCGGAGGGCACCTGGGTCACGGGCTTCCCGGGCACCGACTGCGGCGGCTGGGTGGCGCCGGCCGGAGACGTGGACCTGGACGGCGACCCCGACGTGGTCGTGATCTGCGCCCAGGAGGGGCGCGATCCCGTGCGGGACTCCCTGCTGCACCTGGTCGACGGCGCGGCCCTGCTGGGCGGCGCCGCGGAGGTGGTCGCCAGCCTGTCCGGTGCCCCCCACCGGTCCGGCGGAGGTGCGCACCGGCTGGGGGACCTCGACGGGGACGGCCGCGCCGAGCTGCCCCTGGAGACGGTGTCGGGCACCTCCCACTCGCTGGGCTCGGTGCTGCCGGGGGCCGCGTGGGCCCTGGGCGGCGAGGTGGACCTGCGGGCCTGGGAGCTGCGGGGGGACAGCGGCTACTCGCCCATGCCCGGCCAGGTCCTGCCGGACGTCGACGGCGACGGCGGGCCCGACCTGCTGCTGGTCCAAGAGCCCGGCCACTACACCGACGAGTCCAGCGACGGGATCTGGCTGTTCGTGGTGCAGGGGGCCGCCTTCGCGGTCCTGCCCGCCGGCGACCCCGCCGAGCTCGCGCGGCTCCCGCACGCCCGGGTCGTGGGCTCGCGTGCCCTGGGCGAGCCCGACGTGATCGGCGGCGTGGGCGACGTCGACGGCGACGGGCGGGAGGACCTCGGCGTCGCCTTCGGCCCCCGGGACGCGCACGCCGTCGACCAGCGGGGCAGCATCCGGCTGGTCCTCTCCTCGACCCTGGGCGCCGTCTCCCTCGCCGCCGTCTCCCTGGAGGACGGCCCCGAGGTCCGCGGCGTCCAGCCGGCGCGGCTCATGGCGTCGCAGTTCCAGGGCCTGGGCGACCTGGACGGCGACGGCCGGGGGGAGCTGGCGGTGCTCTTCGCCAAGCGCATCGACGGCAGCAGCGAGCAGCCGGTGACCGAGCTGGGCGTGGTGCGAGGGGCGGACCTGGCCGCCGGCGGCACGGTGGACCTGGCCCCCTGGAGCCCGGAGCACCGGGCCACCGACGGCCTCGCCTGCGACCTGGACGGCGACGGGCTCTCCGAGTGGATTGGCGCCGACGGGATCTGGGCCGGCGACAGCCTGCTGGAGGGGGCCCCCTCGCCGGTCGCGCCGGGTGTGACCGCCCTGGCCTGCCTGGGGGACCTGGACGGAGACGGGGCCGAGGAGCTGGCGGTGGAGCGGTAGGCGCCGGACCCGGCTGGTAGGTCTGGCGGGCTACTGCCCGCTGGTGGGTCTGGCGGGCTACTGCCCGCTGGTGGGCGCGTACAGGTCGTCCAGCCAGCGCACCCGGCCCCAGATGGCGCCGACGCCGGTCTGGACCGTCCACAGCTCCTGGCCCTCGGGGCTCACCTCGACCAGCCGCCCCTGCGTGGACCAGGCGACGAGCCGGTTGCCGTCGGGCAGGCGCCGGGCGTCGCCCAGCAGCGGGATGTGCATGCCCTCGGGGTGCCACAGCTCCCAGGTCTGCTGGAAGGTCCCCGCCTCCAGGTCCAGGCGGTACTCGACCACGCGCGAGCGCAGGTCGGCCCGGTGGTCGCCGTTGTCGAAGACCAGCATGCCCTCGGCCCACAGGTCGGAGAGGTGGCCGTGGTCGATGGGCGGCATGGGCTCGCCCTGCAGGCCGCCCTCCAGCCCGACCTGCCAGGCGGGGGCGCCGCTGTCCAGGTCGAAGGCCCAGACCAGGTCGAGGAAGCGCGAGACGATCGCGATCTCGCCGCGATCCTCCAGCAGGGCCAGGCTGTTGGCGTGGGTCCAGTCCTTGCCCCCCAGGCCGACGACCTCCTCCTCGGCGTGGAAGCAGCGCGGCTCGGCGTCCAGGTGGTCGTGCAGGGCGTGCAGGACCTCGGTCGGCGTCTCCTCCGTGGCGCCCTCGGGCCCGGCGACGACGGCGTCTCCCACGACGTCGTACAGGCCTCCCTGGTAGTCGGTCTCCCGGCTGTCGAAGGCCAGCCAGGCGATCCGCCCGTCGGGCAGCTCCAGGAAGTCGTGGTGGGCCAGGACGGTCCGCGTCGTGGTGGCCGTGCCCTCCCGCAGGGAGACCCGCCGCAGCTCGCCCACGTCCACCGACTGGTTCTGGTCGTAGGTGCCCATCAGCACCGAGCGGCCGTCCCGGGACAGCCGCACGGTCGGGGCGAGCAGCCCGTCGCCGACCTCGGTCCACCACACCAGGTCGCCGTCCCGGTCCAGGATGACGACCCAGGCGCTGTCCAGCTGCAGCAGGGCGCCCAGCACGAAGCCGCCCGGCTGCATGCGCGAGGGGTCGGGCGTGGAGACCTGCAGCGGCACCACCTCCTCGGGGCGGGTCGGCGTGTCGAAGGCCACCGCCTCGCCGCGGCGGTCCTCCTCGCCGTCGGTCCAGGCGGCGCGCAGCTCGTAGCGGCGGCCCGCCTTCAGGCCCAGCAGCCAGGCCGAGGCGGCGCCCTGGTCGTCGACCTCGGTCGGCACGACCCGGTCGAAGGCGCCCTCCTCGCCCAGCTCCAGCCAGGTGTCGGCGCCGGCGGGCGCCGTCCAGGTCGCCTCGGCGACCGTGGCGACGGTCGGGCGGAGCGCCACCGCGCCGTGGTCCCCGTCGTCGGCGCCGCCGTCGGTCCCGCCGGTCCCCCCGCCCCCCGCGGTGCAGGCCATCCACCACCAGAGTGGCCAGGAACCGGGCACGGCGCCTCCTCGCGGGTCCTACCCCGGTCGCGGCGCGTGGGGGCTACTGCCGCCGCTTGAAGCGGGCCGGCTCGATGCCGTGCCGCACCACCCGCAGGCCCATCACGCGCTCGGTCACCTCGAGCATCCGCGCCGCGGCGGCCATGTTCCCGCCGGTGGACTTCAGGGCGTCCAGCAGCATCTCCCGCTCGACGGCGTCGAGCTGGGCCTGCAGCCCGCCCGTGGGCCCGGTGCCGCTGGCCTCGGCCGTCTGCAGGCTGGGGGGCAGGTGGTGGCCGTGGATCACGTCGTCGCGGGTGAGCAGCACGGCGCGCTCGATGCA
Organism: Myxococcota bacterium; assembly: GCA_023150805.1. GTDB lineage: Bacteria > Myxococcota_A > UBA796 > UBA796 > UBA2385 > UBA2385. The sequence goes on from JAKLKF010000024.1 coordinate 22,696, forward strand.
GTTCTCCAGCTCCCGCACGTTGCCCGGCCAGTGGTAGGCCGTCAGCATGTCGATGGCCGGGGTGCTGATGCGCTTGACCTGCCGGCCGTGCAGCCGGTTGAAGGACAGGACGAAGTGGTCGGCCAGCAGCAGGATGTCGGCCTTGCGCTCGCGCAGCGGCGGCAGGTGGATCGGGAAGACGTTGAGCCGGTAGTACAGGTCCTTGCGGAAGGTCCCGGCGTCGATCATCGCCTCCAGGTCGCGGCTGGTGGCGGCGACGATGCGCACGTCGACGTCGATGGTGCGGTTGCTGCCCAGCCGCTCCAGCGTGCGCTGCTGGAGCACCCGCAGCAGCTTGATCTGGGTCGGCGGCGACAGGTCGCCCACCTCGTCGAGGAAGATGGTGCCGCCCTGTGCCAGCTCGAAGCGCCCCTTGCGGGCCTGCAGGGCGCCGGTGAAGGCGCCGCGCTCGTGGCCGAACAGCTCGCTCTCGATCAGGCTGTCGGGCAACGCCGCCAGGTTCACCTTCACCAGCGGGCCCTGGGCGCGGTTGCTGCCCTGGTGCAGGGCGTCGGCGACCAGCTCCTTGCCCGTGCCGCTCTCGCCGCGCAGCAGGACGGTGGTGTTCGACGGGGCGACCTGGGCCACCAGCTCGTAGACCCGCTGCATCGCCCGGCTGGTGCCGATCATCGCGGTCGGGCGCGGGGCCTCGGCCCCCCCGGCTCCGCCCGCGGGGCGCCCCCGGCGCGAGGCCCGCTCGGCGACCGCGGGCCCCAGCATCGCCGCCACCACGACCAGCAGGTCCACCAGCGGCGCCAGCACGGCCGCCGGCGCCGGCTCCCGGTAGGCCGACAGCGTGCCCAGCACCTGGCCGCCCACCCGCACCGGCACGCAGAGGAAGGCCCGCTCGACCCCCTCGTCCAGGGCGCCGGTGCGGTCCAGGAAGCGCGGGTCCTCGGAGATCCGGGGCACGACCTGGGCCTCGCCCGATGCGGCCACCCGGCCGACGATGCCCTCGCCCATCGCGTAGCGGCCCCGGCGCACCTCGGCCGGCGTCAGCCCGTGGGCGGCCTCGATGCACAGGGTCTCGCCGGCGCCCTCCTCCTCGCGCTGCACCAGGCAGAGCGCGACGCGGCGCAGGTCGAAGCGCTCGGAGAGGGCACGCAGCAGCGGGCCGAGCACCTCGTCGAGGTCCAGGGTGCTGGTCAGCGGCTCGGCCAGGGCGCGCAGGGCCGGCAGGGGAGAGGTGGGGGGCGGCGCCATGCGGCGGACTAACCGGGCCGAGGAGTCGACCCCGGGGAGCCGGCTTTCACGGGAACGCCGCGGGAGGGTGGGGCGGTCGCCATGCTAGGCCAGCCGCATGGTCCACGCCCACCCGGTGATCGCGCTGCTCCCGCTCCTCCTGCTGGCCTGCGCCTCGCCGCCCGGGTCGGGCCCGGGTCCGCAGGGCGGCGACAGCGGAACGGCAGACGGGGGCGGCCCGGGAGACGGCGGCAGCGGCGCCGAGCAGGACATCGTCACCACGCACCTGGCCCTGGACCTGGAGAACCGCACGGGGGTCGCCACCCTGCAGGTCCAGCCGGCGGCGGGCGCCTCGACCGTGCTGCTGGACGTGTCGGGCCTGGACCTGCGCGGCGTGACGGTGGACGGGGTCGCGGTGGGCCCGGAGGTCCGCGACGGCATGCTGCCCGTGCCGGTCGACCCGGGCGGCGCCCCGGTGCAGATCGAGGTCGCCTACGACTTCCCGGCGCGCTCGGACGTGGACTTCGACGGCTGGATGCCGGGCCTGGGCGTGAGCTTCACCTGGCCCTACTTCTGCGGGAACCTGTACCCCTGCGACCCGCAGCTGCGCGACGGCGTGCGCTACACCATGGAGGTCACGGGCGCGCCGGCCGGGCAGCGGGCGATCTTCCCGGCCCGCATCCCCTCGGACGCGCCCTCCTACATGCCGGCGGTCGCGGTCGGCGACTACCAGGAGCTGGCCCTGGGCACCACCTCCGCCGGCACCACGCTGCGCGCGCTCTACCTGCCCGGCGCCTCCGGCCTGGAGGGCGCGCAGGCCGGCACCGAGCTGCTGGTGGACGTCTTCGACTACTTCGAGCGGGTCTACGGCCCCTACAGCTTCGGCGCCGACGTCGCGACCGTGGAGGTCGACTGGGGCGCGGACTCCTGGGGCGGCATGGAGCACCACCCCTACTTCCACGTCGGCCGGTTCGACTTCGACGACGGCGAGGTGCACGCCCACGAGGCCGCGCACGGCTGGTTCGGCGACGGCGTGCGCATCGGCTGCTGGGAGGACTTCGTGCTCTCGGAGGGCACGGTGACCTACATGGCCGCCCGGGCCACCGAGCAGGTCGGCGGGCGCGAGCTGTGGAGCTACTACGTCGAGGGCTTCCTGATCCCCATCTGCGAGGGCCTGGACGTCAACACGGTCGTCCTGCCCGAGACCTGCAACGAGATCGACCTGCTGCACCACGACATCTGGTCGCTGGCCACCTACATGAAGGGGGCCTGCTTCTACGAGGAGGTGGCCGACCTGGTCGGCGCCGACCTGCTCGACGAGGTCATCGCCGAGCTGTACCAGGAGCGCGTCGGGGGCACCGCGCGCATGCAGGACATGATCGACCGGATCCTGGCGCGCACCGATCCCTCGCACCACGCCGCCATCGAGACCCTGGCCGAGGAGTGGCTGCGGACCGAGGCCTGCCCGAAGGACTACGCCGAGCGCTGCGGCGCCCATTAGATCCGGCGCGATGGCCCGTCCCTCGCCGCCGCCCGCTCCCGTCGTGCTCACCGTGGGCGCGGGCCGGGGCGTGGTGCTGGGCCTGCCGGGGGCGGCGCCGGCGACCGGGGAGCTGGCGGAGGAGGCGATCGCGGCCGTGGCGGCGCGGGTCGAGGGCCTGGTGCGGGCGCCGGCCGGGCTGCTGCTCTCGGCCTCGGACCTGGACGCGGCCGCGCGGGAGCGGCAGGCGGGCGAGGTCCTGGCCGCGCTCTTCGACCCGCCCGCCCTGCGCGAGGTGCGCGACGCGCTGGTGGCCTGGGCCGCGCGGGGCCAGCCCCTGCACCTGGTGGTGGACGCCCGCACGCCGGCGGCACGGGCCCTGCCCTGGGAGCTGCTGCTGGCGATCCCGCCGGGCCGCAGCCCGCTGGCGGCGACGCGGGTGCTCCGGCTGCAAGCGGCGCCGCCGCCCGTCGCGCCGCCCCCCTCGGAGGGCCTGGAGCTGCGCCTGTGGGTGGCCGACCCCGCCGATCCGGTCAGCGCCCGGGTCGCGGCCGCGCTGGAGGCCACGGTCGCCGGCCTTGTGGGCCTGCGGCTGCGGCGCCTGCCCTCCGACCTCTCCGGCCCGCCCGCCCCGGCAGGCGGGGTCGACCGCGGCGGGCCGGCCGTGCTGCACCTGCTGACGCACGGGGCCGGCGCCCTGGACCGGGTCGGGCTGGCCGGCCCCGGCGGTCCCCGCGCCGCCGACACGGTCGCCCGGGCGCTGCAGCCCTGGTCGGCGGGCGCGCTGCTGGCGGTCACCGACGTGTGCGGCGGCGCGGCGGCGACGACCGACCCCGCCGACGCCCCGACCTGGCGGCTGGCGATGGGGGGCCCACCGGTGGTGGTCGGGCCGCGCACGCGCTGGGCGGCCGAGGCCTCGGTGGCCTTCAGCGCCGCCCTCTACGGCGCCCTGGCCCGGGGCGAGGCGGTCGGCGAGGCGGTCGAGGCGGGCCGGCTCGCGCTGCGCGGGCTGGCGATCCCCCACGAGAGCGGGCGGTGGTGGACCCCGCTGGCCATCGTGAGCACGCCGCTGGCGGCGGGCCTGCGCCTGGCCCGGCCGCCCCTGTCCCTGCCCGGCTGGCCGGCGTCCGCCCCCGACGCCGCCGCTTGGCTGCGCGCCGCCGCCGACCGCGCCCGCGGCTACCTGGGCGTCGAGCACCTGCTCGCCGCCTGCACCGACCCGGCCCTGTCCCTGCCCCCTCGGCTGGCGGCCCTGCGCCCGGCGCTGGCCGAGCTGGCCGCACGGGTGCCGCCCGCGCCGCACGCCGGGCCGGCCGAGCCCACCCCTCGCCTGCGCGGGCTGGGCGCCGAGCTGGCCCCGGGCTTCGACGCGGTGGATCTCGCCCGCCAGCTCGCGTGCGTGCCCTGGCTGGCGGCCCTGCTCGACCCGGCCGTGCGGGCTCGCCTCCTCGCCCCGCCCGAGGACGACGGCCGCGGCACCCTCCCGCTGGAGCCGGTGGAGGCGCCGCCGCTGTCGGCCGAGGGCCTGGTGCTGGAGGTCGAGGCGGGCCCCGAGGACGGCCGCCTGCTGGCGCTGCGCGCGCCCGGCGAGGTGCTGGGCCGCTGGGACCCCGGCCAGCCCGACGTGCGCGACCTGCGCCTGTACGTCGACCGCGCCGACGCCGACCGCACCCTCTCCCGCCAGCACCTCTCGCTGGAGGGCCCGGGCCTGCTGCGCCTGCGGGGCGCCACCCGCCTGCAGCGTGGACCCGGGCCCGCGCAGCCGGCCCAGGGGGTGGTCGCGGTCCAGGCGGGCGACCTGCTGGTGCTGGGCGCGGGCACCCGGCTGCGCGTGCGCTGAGCGCGGCGGGGCGGGCGCTCAGCGACCCGGGGGCGGGGGGGTGCACTCCAGCGAGATCAGGACGTCGAGGTGCCGCAGCGCCACCAGGCGGCCGATCCCGGCGGGGCAGGTCGACAGCGCGTCCTCGACCCGGTTGGCCTGGATGCCGATCGGCGCGAGGGTGAGGGTCCGGCCGTCGGCGCCGACCCAGGTCAGGTCGCCCTCGATGCTGGGCGAGGGGCCGCCGATCGGGCGGGTGTGCAGGGCGCCGCGGGAGATCTCGACGCCGGCCAGGTGTCCCTGGCCCGCGTAGGGGCCGCGGACCAGGTCGAGCAGGGGGTTGACGTCCAGGCCGAGGGTGACCGTCCCGGCGACCAGCCCGAGCACGGCGAAGCGGCGCAGCGCCCCGCCGGGGGCGTCCCAGGCCAGCCCGAAGGCCAGCGCGAAGGCGCTGCCGAAGGCCCAGGCGACCCGCAGGGCCGGCCACAGCCACCAGGTCGCCTCGGTGTAGGGCGGGAACAGCGTCAGGAGCGGGCCCAGCATCAAGGCCAGGCACCAGGAGACGGCCCCGGCCATGCCCAGCGCGGCCACCAGCCGGTCCATCAGGTCGCCCTCGCGTCGAGGAAGGCGCGCAGGGCCGGCAGGGTCCGCACCTGGACCGCCGGCGCGCCACGCAGGCTCTCCAGCGCGCGCCGTGCCCGGTCGCCCTGGATGCCCCGGAAGCGCAGGCGCACCGGCCCCTCGGCGGTGAGCAGCTCGACCTCGGTGTGGGAGACCCGCTGCCCCAGGGCCGGCTGCAGCCGGCTGTGGGTGTCCGCCGCGCGCAGGCGCCCGGTCAGCGTCTGCGGGCCGCGCGCCAGGGCCAGGGCCGGGGCCACGGACAGGACCAGCCCGACCGCGCCCAGCCCCAGCCCGGCGCCGAGCATGGCCGGGGCCTCGCCGCCCGCCATGCGCGCCGTGGCCGCGCCGGCGGCCACGCCCCCGCCGACCATCCAGGCCAGGCGCAGCGCCGGCCACAGCCACCAGGCCCCCCGGGGGTAGGGCGGCAGGGCGGTCAGCAGCGGGCCGAGGAAGACGCCCGCGGCCCAGGCCGACAGCAGGAGCAGGTCGAACCACACGGGCGCGATGGTAGCGCCTGCGCGGTCGTTCAGGGCTCGGCCCCCCCGGCGGCCTGCCGCAGGCGCCGCCGCACCAGCCCGCCCAGGACCAGGGCCAGCAGCCCCACGGCGGCCAGGCCCAGCCACTCGGCGGGTCGCAGCGGGTCGGCGCCCGCGCTGGCCAGGGCCACCTCGGCGCCGGTGAAGCCGGCCCAGGCGTAGAGCACCACCGCGGGGACCATGCCGACCACGCTGGCCAGCAGGTAGGGGCCGAAGGGCAGCGAGGTCAGGCCCGCCGCGTAGTTCTGGACGGCGTAGGGCACCACCGGGAACAGCCGCAGGACGACCACCCAGCGCCAGCCGCGGCGGCCCAGGCGGGCCCGCACCGCCGCGACCCTGGGGTGACGGGCGGCGAAGCGCGCCACGCCCTGCTCGCCCAGGGCGCGGGCCAGCAGGAAGGCCAGCGCGGCCGAGCTGCTGGCGCCCAGCCAGACGGCCAGGCTGCCCAGCCAGGGGCCCAGGACCGCGCCGGCCAGCAGGGAGACCGTGGACCCCGGGATCAAGACCAGCTCGCCCAGGGCGTAGGCCAGGGCGAAGAGCAGGACGGCGGGGCCGGGCCCCTGGGCCAGGGCCTGCTCCCGCAGCCCGTCGAGCAGCGCCGCCAGCGGCAGGGTGCGGCCGGCCAGCCCCAGCAGCAGCACGACGCCGACCAGCAGCGCCACCTGCCGGCGCAGGGAGCCGGCGCGCAGCGGGGGGTGGAGGTGCTCGGCCATCGCGCCGAGCCTACCCGCCCGGACCGCCGGGCGAGGGGCGGCCTGCTCCCCCCTCCTCGGGACCGGCGCGCGCGCCGCGGCTTGACACTCCCCCGGGGCCGTGCGTCAATCCTGCCCTCCTCCTCGCGCCGAGCCCCCATGACCGCGCGCCCCGCCCGCCCGACCCTCGCCCCGCTCCTGCTGGCGGGCGCCCTGCTCCTGCTGCCCGGCTGCGCGCTCAAGACGACCATCCTGGTGATGGACGCCGAGCAGGCCGTGTCCGCCGCCGAGGCGGCCCGGGCCGACGAGCTGGCCACCCACGACATGACGATGGCGCGCGCCTACATGCAGGAGGCCCAGCGCCTGTGGGCCCACAGCCAGTACGCGGCGGCCGATCGCCTGGCGCTGGAGTCGCGGCGGCTGGCCGAGGCCGCGGCGCAGAAGGCCGCGGTGGGCGGCGATCCGGGCCAGGAGGCCCTGGAGGACGCGGCCGCCCCGCCGCCCCAGCCGGTCGCCCCGCCGGTCGAGCCCGAGCCCGACGACAGCGAGCTGATGCAGCTCATCGAGGAGGGCAAGGAGGAGGAGGAGGAGGGCGAGGAGAAGGAGCCCAGCATCCTGCAGGACGAGAAGCTCGACACCGAGATCTTCGACGAGGACAGCCCGTGATCCTCCCCCTGCTGCTGGCCCTGGCCTGCGCGCCGGCCTGGAACCTGGACACCGACGCGGTCGCGGCCGCGCAGAAGCTGGCCCTGCTGCAGGCCAACCGCTTCGTGCCCCGCTGCGCGCCGCGGGAGTGGGCCCTGGCGAAGTCCCACGAGGAGTTCGCGAAGGTCAGCCTGTCGCACGGCGACGGCAACGCCGCGCGCCGGCACCTGGACGACTCGCTGCGCTGGTCGGACGAGGCCATCGCCAAGGCCATCGCCTGCGCCCCCGGCGACGGCGACGGCGACGCCATCGACGACGATCTCGACACCTGCCCGCAGGCGGCCGAGGACTACGACGGGGACCGGGACAAGGACGGCTGCCCCGACGTCGACAGCGACGGCGACGGCCTGGAGGACGACAAGGACCCCTGCCCCCGCGAGGCCGAGGACCTGGACGGCTTCAAGGACAGCGACGGCTGCGCCGACCTGGACAACGACGGCGACGGTGTCGCCGACGAGGCCGACCGCTGCCCCGTCCAGGCCGAGGTCGTCAACGACTACATGGACGACGACGGCTGCCCGGACGTGAAGCCCGAGCGCATCGTGCTCAGCCGGAAGAAGATCGAGATCCTGGAGAGCGTCAACTTCCAGCTCGGCGCCGCGACGATCGAGGCCAGCAGCTTCGCCCTGCTCGACGAGGTCGCCCGCGCGATCCAGGACAACCCCGACATCCGGGTGCGGATCGAGGGGCACACCGACAACGAGGGCGACGACGACTTCAACCTGCGCCTGTCCCAGTCGCGCGCCGAGTCGGTCAAGCTCTACCTGTCGGACCGGGGCATCGACCCGGCGCGGCTGGACGCCGTCGGCTTCGGCGAGGAGCGGCCCATCGACACGAACCGCACCGACGAGGGGCGGGCCAACAACCGCCGGGTGGAGTTCGTGATCCTGCGCGCCGGGGAGTAGGCTCCGGGGACCGGAGGTCCCATGCACGCACTGCTCCTCGGCCTGGCCCTGTTCGCTTGCAAGAGCGGGAAGATCGGTGGCGACGACACCGGGGGGGACGCCGACGGCGGCACCCCGGACGGGGGCACGGGCGACGGGGGCACCGGCGACGGGGGCACGGGCGACGGGGGCACGGGCGACGGGGGCACCGGGGACGGGGGCACGAGCGGGCCCACCTTCCGCTTCGAGGTCGACGGCAGCCTGGTCGGCCGCTCGCTGTCCTTCGGGGGGCTGGTCTCCATCGAGGACGATCTGCCCGCCTTCGCGCAGGCGCTGGGCTCCGTGCCGCTCACCTCCGCGGAGATCGAGCTGTCGCCGGCCCTGCCGGTCGACGCGCCCCTGTTCGAGCTGGATCCCGAGGGCTGGCCGGGCTGGAAGGCGGCGCTGTACATGCCCTTCGTCTTCCAGGACGAGGACGGCGACGGCTTCCTGGGCGCGGACGAGGTGATCACCGCCGCCAGCTCGACCTGGCTGGGCTGGTTCGAGGCGCCCCTTCCGCCCGAGCTGGATGCCGCGGGCTTCGTCGAGGGCTGGAACGCCCTGGGCATGGTGGCCGACGCCTTCCCCATCCCCGTCGATCCGCTGGACATCGGGATCTCCCAGGCGCTCGACCCCGTGCTGCTCGTCACGCTGGCGGGGACCTACGACGGGGCGGTGCCCGTCACCGACCTGCGGCTGGCCGTGGTCGCCGGCGCCGAGACCATGGACGGCGCGCCCGTCGAGCCGCGCTACGCCGACCAGGCGCTCACCGAGGACTGGTCGGTCACCATCGACGGGGCGCCCCCGCCGGAGCACTACGCCGACCTGGACGGCAGCGGCGTCCCCATGGCCGCCGAGCTGCTGCTGGCCTACCTGGACCTGGACGGCAGCGAGGACCTGGACCTGCGCCACGACGGGCCCCTGTACTCGGCCTGCCTGGACGGGGACCTCGTCGTCGCCTTCTGGGTGGAGCCGATGACCGACCTGGCCCAGGCCTGGGGTGCCACCTTCTCGGGCTATGGCACGGGCTGGCAGCTCGTCGCCGACCCCGACGGCGAGGGGCGGCTGCTGGAGGCGGGGGAGGCGTCGGCCCTGGTCATCGGGGAGAGCTGCCCCCTGGAGTGACCGGCGCCGTCACCGGCCGCGCGGCCGCCGCCTCGACGGCTCCGGGCCCGGTGGGTACAACGCACACCCCCCCTCCGAGGCCGCCATGACCATCCAGCGCCTGCCCGCCGACGCGCCCCCCCTCGCCACGGTCGCCCGCATCGGCGACTTCGTCGGCCAGACCGTCACGCTGCGGGGCTGGCTGTACAACCTGCGCTCCTCGGGCAAGATCGCCTTCCCGCAGCTGCGCGACGGCACCGGCGTGATCCAGTGCGTCGCCGGCCGCAAGGACCTGGGCGACGAGGCCTTCGAGGCGCTCATCCGCCTGGGCCAGGAGTCCAGCCTGGTCCTGCGCGGCGAGGTGCGGGCCGACCCGCGGGCGCCCGGCGGCTACGAGCTGAAGGTCAGCGGGCTGGACATCCTGCACGCGGCCGTCGACTACCCGATCGGCCCCAAGGAGCACGGCCCGGACTTCCTGCACAACCACCGCCACCTGTGGCTGCGCAGCCGGCGGCAGCAGGCGATCATGCACATCCGGCACCTCAGCGTGATGGCGATCCGCCGCTACTTCGACGAGCGCGGCTACCTGCTGCTCGACTCGCCCATCTTCACGCCGAACGCCTGCGAGGGCACCAGCACGCTCTTCGAGACGGAGTACTTCGGCCGTCCCGCCTACCTGACGCAGTCCGGCCAGCTCTACCAGGAGGCCGGCGCCACCGCCTTCGGCAAGACCTACTGCTTCGGCCCCACCTTCCGCGCCGAGAAGAGCGGCACCCGCCGCCACCTGACCGAGTTCTGGATGGTCGAGCCCGAGATCGCCTTCGCCGATCTCGAGGACATCATGGACATCGCCGAGGACTTCCTGGTCTTCTGTACACAGTTCGTCCTGGAGCACGGCCGGCCCTGGCTGGTCGAGCTGGAGCGGGACCTGTCCAAGCTGGAGGCGGTGCAGAAGCCCTTCCCGCGCATCAGCTACGACGACGCCTGCGTGCAGCTCGCCGCCCTGGGCGAGCCGGTCGATCCCGACGACGACTTCGGCAGCCCCCACGAGACGGTGCTGACCCAGCAGTACGACCGGCCGATCATGGTCTACGGCTACCCGACCGCGGTGAAGGCCTTCTACATGAAGGAGAACCCCGAGAAGCCCAGCCGGGTGCTCGGCGTCGACGTGCTGGCCCCCGAGGGCTACGGCGAGGTCATCGGCGGCGGCCAGCGCGAGGACAGCCTGGACGTCCTGCTGCACAAGATCCAGGAGCACAAGCTGCCCCAGGAGTACTTCGAGTGGTTCCTGGACCTGCGCCGCTACGGCACCGTGCCGCACGGCGGCTTCGGCATGGGCCTGGAGCGCTTCGTGACCTGGGTCTGCGGCATCCCGCACATCCGCGAGACCATCCCCTTCCCCCGCACCATCACGCGGCTGACCCCTTGAGCGGGGGGCGGGGCCCGGGCACCGCGGCCGAGGTCGCGGCCCTGGTCGGCGGCGCGCTGCACGGCCCGGACCGGACCTTCTCGGGCGTGGGCAGCGTGGAGACGGCCGAGGTGTACGAGCTGGCCTTCGCGGAGAAGGCCGTGCCCGAGGGGTGCCGGGCCGGGGTCCTGCTGGCGCGGCAGGCGGTGCCGGGCCGGACCTGCGTGGTGGTCGCAGAGCCCAAGCGGGCCTTCATGGTGGTGCTGCAGGCCCTCTTCCCCGAGGTGGACGGGCTGGTGCAGCGGCCGCGGGGCGCCGGCGGGGACCCGGCGCATGGACAGACCTGGGTGGACGCGGTCGTGCACCCCGGCGCCACCGTGCACCCCACCGCCCACCTGGGCCCGGACGTCACCGTCCACCCTGGTTGCTACGTCGGCGCCCACTGCGTCGTCGGCGAGGGGACCGTGCTGTACCCCAACGTCGTGCTCTACCCGGGCACCGAGCTGGGCCAGCGCTGCCGGGTGCACGCCGGCACCGTCATCGGCGCGGACGGCTTCTCCTACGAGCCCGGTCCGCGCGGGCCGGTCAAGGTGCCCCAGGTGGGCCGCGTCATCGTCGGGGACGACGTCGAGATCGGCCCCAACTGCGTCATCGACCGCGCCTTCCTGGAGCAGACGCGCATCGGCGACGGCAGCAAGCTGGACGGACTGGTGATGATCGCCCACAACGTGGCGATCGGGCGGGGCGTGGTCATCGCCGCCCAGGTCGGGCTGGCGGGCTCTGTCCAGGTGGGGGACGGCGCGATGCGGGGCGGCCAGGCCGGCGGGGCCGACCACCGGGTGATCGGGCGGCGGGCGATGGTCGCCGCCCAGGCCGGGGTCGGCAAGGACGTGCCCGACGGCGAGGCGGTGCTCGGCAGCCCGGCGATGCCCCTGCGGGTGGCGCGGCGGGTCTACGCCTGGCTGCCCCAGCTCCCCGAGGTGGCCCGCAAGGTGCTCAAGGGCGGCTCAGGCCCCGGGTAGTTGCCGGTCGGGCGGCGCCTGGCCGCGTCGGGCCAGCGCGAAGCCCGCGAAGGCGCCGGGGATGGCGCCGGCGCCGCACAGGGCCGAGCCCACCGACATGCCCAGGAACACCCCCCACAGGTCGCGGCCGCGCTGCGTGCCGGGGGAGACCTCGGCCACCGCCTCGTCCCACTCCTCCCGCCACTGCGCGGCCACCTTGGGCTTCGGCCCGACGAGCTGCCGCTCCAGGGCCACCTCGCGCTGCATCGCGTGGCTGATGCCCAGCAGGTGGCCGATGGCGATCACCGGGAAGAGCAGCGAGCGGATGCCGGCCGAGGGGAACAGCTCGACCAGCGCGCCGAAGACATAGGTCGAGTAGGCCGGGTACAGGATGCGCAGGGCCCGCAGCTCCTCCTCGTGCATGCCGCGCGCGCGCATGAAGTCGACGGCGTACTTGCTGGCCAGGTACTCCTGGTAGAGCGCCACCCCGGGGATGTAGCGGGTCAGCGCGTACAGGCCGGGGAAGGCGCGGCGGCGGAAGTCCAGGACGTGCCCCAGCTCGTGCAGGGCGATGCCCGCGTGGCTGCTGTACAGGTTGACCGTGTCCGTCCACGGGTTGTAGTGGTCGCCGCCGAACAGCCGGCCGCAGGACAGGGTGGTCGCCAGCCAGGTGGGCAGGCCGAAGCACAGCCGCAGCAGGATGTTGGTCCGCCCGCTGGTGAACAGTCGCCCCAGGTCCTCCAGCGGGGCGTACTCGTTGATCCGCACGCGCAGGCCCTGCAGCCGGTGCTCGGCGATGAAGTCGGTCATCGCCCGCTCGACCTGCGGGTCGAGGTCGTGGCTCTCGAAGCGCGGGTTCAGGAAGATGAGCTTGTTGGGCGCGGAGAGGACCCGCCCCAGGGCGTCGAGGAAGGGCAGGCGGCGGCCGCGGCTGATGACGGTGCGGCCGACCGGGGTCGGCGGCGCGAGGGGGGGGGTCGCGGGCAGGCGGGGCGCGTCCAGGGGAGCCTCCGGTCGGCGTGGCGATCCTACGCCGGGCGCGCCGGCCTGTTGCGCGCGAGAGGCCCGCGGCTGGCGTCCCGGCGGATCAGCCCATCGCCGCCCGCACCAGCAGCGGGTCGACGCCCCGGCGGTCCACCCCCGCCTGCTCGGCGGCCCGCCGCACCCGGTCCAGCAGCTCCTCGGCCCGGGGCTCGCCGCGCTCGACCCGCTTCAGCAGGAGCAGCTCGACCAGCAGCAGGTCCTCGGGGCCGGCCCGCGCGGCCCGCTCCAGCGCCTCGTCCGCCAGGGGGGCCGCGGGCTCGGCGCACAGCATGGCCCCCAGGGCGGCCAGCAACGCCCAGCGCGGCGCGTCGGGCGGCTCTCCCGCCCGGGTCGCCAGCTCGGCCAGGGCCCGGACCCGCGGGCCGTCCCCCAGGATGGCCGCGACCTTGGCCAGGCCCAGGCGCGCGACGCGGGCGAAGCCCTCTCGGCCGGTCGCCTCGAAGGTCAGCGCGTCCGTCCAGGTCGAGCGCGCCGCCTCCAGGTTGCCGGCGTCCAGGTGGATGGCTCCCAGGGTCGCCAGGAGGTGGCCGGCGGCGGTGCGCTCACCGACCCGGCGCAGCCGCACGATGCCCGCCTCCAGCTCGGCGACCGTCTCCTCGGTGCGGCCCTCGCGGACGGCCAGGCGCCCCAGCAGGTCCCACGCCTCGATCTCGGCGTGCAGCAGGCCGTGCTGGCGAGAGAGGGCCTGGACCTGGCGCGCGGCGCGCGCGGCCTCCTGGGCGTCCACCGAGAGCAGCAGCTCGGCCCGCAGGAGCAGGGCCCGCGCCTGGGTGTCGGGCCGGGGCGCGTAGGCCAGCGCGGCCTCGACCTCGTCCAGGGCCGCCTGCCGCTCCAGGCGCTGGGCGCGCAGGGCCGCTCGCGCGGCGTGGAAGGACGCCCGCACCGGGCTGGGCACGTGCGGCAAGGCGTCCTCCACCGCGCCCAGGCGCGCCAGGCCGGCGTCTGCGCCGGGGGGGCCGGCCTGGGCCGCCAGGTGCAGCGCGTGCAGGCAGGCGGCCTGGACCGCCAGGGCGGGGGAGACCGGCCGCGTGGACACCCGGTCGTCCAGGCGCAGCGCGTCCTCGGCCCGCCCCAGGGCCCACAGCGCCTCGCTCTGCACCAGCGCCGCCTCGGCCCAGGCCTCCTGCCCCTCCGCGCCGGCCTGCTCCGCCAGGTCCATGGTGCGCGCCGCCACCCGGGCGAGGGGCTGGGGGCGCAGCGAGCCCTGCAGCCGCCGCAGCGCGCGCCGCAGGCGGGCCAGGGCCTCGGCCGGCCGGCCGGCCAGGGCCAGGTGCAGGCCGCCCCGCGCCTCGGCCATCGGGTCCTCGCCCTCCTCGGCCCAGGCGGCGGCCAGGTTGTCGTGGATGGTGCCGTCCAGGCCCGGGTCCGCCGCCAGCTCCGACACGGCCTCCTTCAGCTCGGGCGAGTCGATGTGCAGCCCCTCGGGGCCGACGTGCACCAGGCCCAGGGTCACCAGGCGGTCCAGGGCGTCGCCGACCACCCGGGCCACCACCCGCTCCGGCGCGCCGGTGCCCGCCAGCCGGACCACCCGCAGGGCGTGGCCCAGCGGCGGATCCTGGGCGATCGCCAGGGCCAGCCGCTGGCGCGCGAAGTCCAGCGCGTCCCGGGGCAGGGGCGGCGCCTGGGCGGCGAGCGTCCACAGCGGGGTGTCGCTGGGGTCCATGCCCCCGGGCACCAGCGCCTCCTGCCGCACCATGTGCACGATCAGCTCGTGCATGTAGCGGGGGTGCCCGCCGGTGGTCCGGGCCAGCACGCCGGCCAGCTCCTCGTCCATCGGCAGGTGGGCGTGGGCCAGCTTGCGGGCCTCGGCCGGAGGCAGGGCGTCGAGCTGGATGCGCCAGGTGCGCCGGGGGTAGCGGGCCTCCAGCCGCCGAAGCGGCCGAAGGTTGCCCCGGTGCTCGGGCAGGTCGGCGTAGGAGGCGATGACCAGCGCCGGCGCGCGGCTGGCGAAGAGGATGTCGACGATCGACCAGGCGTCGTCGGCCTCGCCGGCCATGTGCACGTCGTCCAGCCACAGCCAGGACAGCCCCCGCCAGGCGTGCGCGGCGAGGTGCTCGACCACGAAGGAGCGGGCGATGGTGCGGTCGGCGGGCAGCCCGCCGGGGCGAGGGGAGACCACGTCCGCCAGGGCCGCGGCGTCGTGGCGGCAGGCGGCCGGGGAGGTGTCGCGCATCCGGGACAGGGTGCGCGCGATGTCGTTGCGCCAGGACCGTGGGTCCTGCAGGGGCGGCAGCAGGCGCCGCAGCGCGCCGTCCAGGCCCTGGGCGGGACCCTCCCGGCCGGCGAAGTCCAGCCGCACGCCCTGCGCGATGCCCACCCGCTCCAGGGTCCGGGTCAGCTCGTCCACCAGGCGGGTGCGGCCCATGCCGCGCGCGCCGCCCAGGCAGACCAGCACGGGCCGGCGCGTCCGGATCACCGCGCGGGCCGCCGCCCAGAGCTGGTCCAGCTCGGCGTCGCGCCCGGTCACCGGGATCTCGCGGTGGGCCACCAGGCGCGGGTCCTGGGGGACGCGACGCGGCACGTAGGGGCGCGGGCGGTGCCGCGGCGGGCGCAGGGGTGGCGGCTGGTGCCAGACCAGGCCCCCGCCACGCTCCGCCAGGGCGGCGCCGATGGGGCGCGGCGCGGTCTGGTCCCGCGGCGGCCACTCGACCAGCGAGTCCTCGCCGATCTCCGCCATCAGCGCCAGCCGCGGGGGCTGGCCGGGCAGCGGGCGGCCCAGCGCCCCGCCGCGCTCGGGATCGGGCAGGGCGTGGATGGCGCGAGACACGTCGGCGGCCAGGTCGTAGCGCGACCGGCGGTCGGGCTGGAGCATGGCCAGGACGATGGGCTCCAGGCCGGCGGGCACCACCAGCCCCTCGCGCACGGGGACCTGGGTCGGCGGCCGCTGGCGGCTGGCCAGGGCCTCGACCGGGTCCTTGGCCGGGAAGGGCAGCTCGCCCGACAGCATCCGGTAGAGCACGGCGCCGACGCTGAACAGGTCGGTGGGCGGGCCCCAGAGCTGCGACTGCCCCGTCAGCCGCTCGGGCGCCATGTAGCCGACGGTGCCCAGGACCAGGCCCTCGTCCTCGTCCTGGCTCCAGCGGGCACGCGCGACGCCCAGGTCGGCCAGCCACAGCACCCGCTGCTGCGGGCCCGTGCGGTGCAGCAGGAGGTTCGAGAGCTTGACGTCCAGGTGGAGCAGGCCCCGCGCATGCAGGGCGCCCAGCGCGTCGAGCAGGCCGATCACCTGCTCGCGCAGCTCGGGCCAGGCGGGCGTGGTGCCGGCGTGGTCGAGCATGCTGCCGTCGCTGGCCAGGGCGAAGGCCAGGTAGGGGCGGCCGTCGGGCGTCCGGCCCATGTCGTGCAGGGCGATCACGTTGGGGTGCACGACCGAGGCCGAGACCACCGCCTCGCGCTCCAGCCGCCCCGCCAGGCGGGCGCCCTCGGTCCGCAGCACCTTCAGCGCCACCAGGATGCCGAGCTGGCGGTCCTGGACCCGCCAGACCTCGCTGGCGCCGCCCCGGCCCAGCAGCGCACGCTCCGGGTCGGGCCAGGGCTGGTAGCGCTCGGGCAGCGCCGGCGGGGTCGCGGAGGGGGGGCGGGTCACGGCGGCCTGGGTCCCGAGCCGTTGGCGGAGGAGGAGGGGGTCGGACAGCCTACCCGGTGTGCGCGACCGGGCGCACCTGTCGGAGGCGGGTGCTACCTTGCCGCCGTGCTGCTCCTGGCCCTGTTCACGCTCGCCTGCGTCCCCGTCGAGGTGCCCCCCGACGCCTGGCCGCAGTCCGGCTGCGTGGCGCCCACGCCCTTCTCGGCCCAGGGCCGCGCCGACCGCAGCCGCGAGTACTGGCTGCAGGTCGAGCCCGACCTCCAGGTCCGCGTGCACGCCCGCTGGCCGCGCCGCGACGACTGCTTCGCCGCGGCGGTCCTGGTGCCTCCGGGCTTCGAGTGGGGCCTGCGCCTGATGGAGACCCCGCACGCCGAGCTGCTGCTGGACCACGGCGTCGCCGTGGTGAGCTGGGACCCGCGCGGCCGGGGCTTCAGCGACGGCGAGGAGGTGGTCAACGGCCACGAGAGCCAGGACGACCTGGCCGCGCTGCTGCGCTGGGTCGCCAGCCAGGAGCGGGTGGATCCGACGGCGGTGGTCGTCTCGTCCCGGTCCTTCGGCGGGGCGCTGGCGGCGGGGGCCCTGGGGCGGCACGAGGACCTGGCCGTCGCCGGCTGGACCGACGTGGAGAGCCCCGGCTACCTCTCCGAGGACCTGGCCTACACCGCCGACAGCAGCCAGGAGCGCGTGGGCAGCTACGTCCCCGAGGACCCCGACGAGGCCCTGGCGTGGTGGGCCGAGCGCGAGCCCGCCCAGCTCATCGCCGGCGTGACGGCGCCCTACCACCGCTTCCAGGGCCTGCCCGACCACGCCCTGGGCGAGCGCACCGCGGCCGCGGCGGCGATGCTCAACGCCGCAGACCAGGCCGCCGTGCTCCGCTACAACATGGCGGACCTCGACCCGCGGGACGCGACCGCCGCCTACATCCGCGAGCACGCCATCGACGGCGGCATCGACCCGGACGACAGCGTCGTGGGGGACGCCGTCCTGTGGTGGCTGGGGGTCGAGCCGGGCCAGTACGCCTGGGACTGAGGCCCCCGAGGACGACGCCTTGATAGGCTGTGGGGGCCTGGGCTCCCACCAGGCGCCCGACTGGCCCGTCCCCCCCGCCCCGAGGCCTCGCCTCGCCGATGGAGTCGCCCGTGTCCGATGTCGCAGGTGTGTCGATCGAGCAGTACGCCCAGCTCTGTGTCGCGATGGCCGACACGGGCGGGGACGAGTCCAAGGAGCTGGCCATCGCCGCGGAGGTGGGCGTCGGCGCCGACGCCTGGCGCCAGGCCAAGGCCGAGTTCACCCGGCGGATGCAGGATCCGGCCGACATGGGCAAGACCGCCGGCGTCTTCATGAAGCACTACCAGGCCGCCCAGGCCGCCGCCCGCGGTGGGGCCGAGCCCTGCACGCTCGAGGTCTACACCCGCATCTCGGCCGAGTACTCCTTCCTCAAGGACGCGCAGGGCAACAAGGTCCCCTTCGAGCAGGTCTTCGCCAACCACGGCATCACCGGCGCCCAGTGGAACGAGTACACCAGCTACTGGACCCCCAAGGTCAACGACCCCGCGGACCCCTCGGCCCAGACCTTCCGCGTGCTGATGCAGCAGGAGTCCGACCGGATCTTCGGCATCAAGCGCGACGCCAGCGGCAGCGTGATCCACGAGGACGCCGCCGACGAGGAGCCGGAGGAGGCGCCGGCCCCCAAGGCCGCCGGCGGCGCGGGGGCCGGCTCGCAGAAGCAGGAGTCTCCCGACATCTTCACGCAGATCATCAACGCGATCACGGGCCTGTTCAAGTAGCGGGCCCGTTCACGGGGCGGGCCGGCGCTCCGGGGCCTCCCGCTCCTCGACCAGCAGGGTCACCCGGTCGCGCAGGCTCGGGGGCAGGCGCCGCTGCACGATGCGCCGGCCCTCGGCCGCGCCGTAGCGGGCCGAGAGGTGGGTCAGCAGGATCGCCTCGTTCTGGAACAGCTCGGCGCACTCGATCACCTCGTCCAGGTGGATGTGGCCCTTCTCGCGGGTGCGGGCGACGCTGACCCGCTCGTCGAGGAAGGTGACCTCCATGATGAGCAGCCGGGCGCGCCGGAAGTCCTCGACCCGCTCGATGACCTCGATGCGGCTGTCGCCGGTGAAGGCCACCAGCGGGCCCGCCACCTCGACCGTCAGCCGCTCGCCCGCCGCGCGCCGGGCGGCCAGCTCGGGGCCCGGCAGGCCGGCCAGCTCGGGCCGCAGCTTGTACCGGCGCTCGGTCAGCACGTAGCCCTGCGAGACGACGCGGTGGATCGTCGGGTGCGCCGTCGCGACCAGGCCGGGCCGGATCTCGAAGCTGCCGCCGGCCTCCAGGGGCACCACCCGGCAGGGCAGGTCGCTGCCGTCCAGGCGGCGCCAGACCGCCAGCATGTCCTGGAAGGCCTCGGCGTTGCGGGCGGGCATCACGTAGGTCGGCGGGGCCATGCCCTGCATGTGGCGGGTGGCGCAGTGGTGCACCACGCCGGCCATGTGGTCGACGTGGGCGTGCGTGAACAGCACCAGCGGGTGGCGGATCGCCCGGCGCGGGCACACGCCCATGTCGAAGCACAGGCCCAGCCCCGGGAGCTGGATGCAGGTCTCCACGCCGCCGACGCTGACGGCCTCGACCGCGACGCCGGCGAGCTCGAGCATGGGGGCTCGATAACCGGCGCGGGCGGAGCGGGGGCCCCGCCGGGCGACGGGCCGGGACCCTGCCGCCGGGCCTTCGAGGCCCCTGCCGCCGGGCCTTCGAGGCCCCTGCCGCCGGGCCTTCGAGGCCCCTGCCGCCGGGCCTTCGAGGAGCCTGCCGCGGGGTAGGGTGGGCAGCATGCCCGCGCCCGACCTCGACGCCACGCTCGCCGCCTTCCTCGCCGACCCCGACCCGGCCCTGCTCTCGCCGGTCGGCCCGACCCCGCTGCTGGCGCCGGCCGTGCTGCGGCTGGCCCGCCGCCTGCCGCAGGCGCGGCGAGCCCTGGGGCCGCGCCTCGCCGACCCGCTGGCCCTGGCCCTGCTGGGCGAGGGGCCCGCGCCCGCGGAGGAGGAGCTGGGGCGCGCGGTGCTCTCGGCGGTGGCGGCGGTCGAGGGCGGGCAGGCGGTCCCCGACCCCGCGGGCCTGGAGGCGCGCGCCCGGGAGGCCGCCGGCCGGGGCGAGGCCTGCTGGTGGCCCCTGGCCGCCCAGGTGCACGCCAGCAGCGTCGTCGCCCGCGAGCACCAGGGGCGGCGCGCCATCTCCGAGCAGGAGCTGCCCTTCGTCTTCCCCGGCGAGCTGGACCCCGTCGTCGTCGACGTCCTGGCGGTCGGCGCCCGGGCCCTGCCCGCCCTGCACGTCGACTGGGCCCGCAAGCTGGCCGACGTCGCCGCCGAGGTCCTGGTGCTGGACTGCCGCTGCCTGGGCCTGTGGTTCTGGCCCGTCCTGCGCTCGATGGCCACCGAGCGCCTGGGCAAGCCCGTCACCGCCCTGCGCAAGGCCCGCCGGCTGCCCCCGGGCGGCCTGGGCCTGGCCGCCGCCTACGCCGCGCGGGTCGGTGTGCCCTGGGCCCCCCTGCTGGAGGGCGCCGGCCCCGCAGACCACCTGCTCGCCGCGCTGGCCATCGTGGGCGACCGGCCGGCCTGAGCGCCGGGACCCGGCCGCTCCGGGTCGCCCTGCCGCAGGCCGCCGCCCGCCGCGGGGCCGCGCGTTAGGCCCCGCCCTCCCCCGAAGCACGCGAGGACCCCGTGTACAACGACTTCCTCATCCTCGGCGGCGCCGGCCTGGTCGGCCTGCAGGTCTGCCGTCACCTGGTCGAGCAGCTCCAGCCCAAGCGCATCGTCGTCGCCTCCCTGCTCCAGGACGAGGCGGTGGCCGCCTGCGCCGCGCTGCGGGCCGAGCTGGGCGACAAGATCTCCTTCGTGCCCGAGTGGGGCAACCTGTTCGTGCCCACCGACCTGGCCCAGCTCGCCCGCGGCGAGATCCTGGCCGACGCCGACCGGCGCCGCCGCCTGCTGGTCAGCCTGTACGAGGACTTCGACGCCGCCTACGACGGCAACCACCTGGTGCAGATGATCCGCCGCCACCGCCCCGAGGTGGTGGTCGACTGCGTGAACACGGCCACCGGCCTGTCCTACCAGGACGTGTTCGACGGCGCGGCCAAGGTCCGGGAGTGGATCGGCCCCGACGGCTTCGACCAGAAGGGCATCCCCGACCTGGAGGCCTTCCTGCTCTCCCAGGGCGCGCCCCAGATCATCCGCCACGTGCGCTTCGTGCACCGCGTCAGCACCGAGTGCCAGACCCGGGTCTACGTCAAGGTCGGTACCACCGGCACCGGCGGCATGGGGCTCAACATCCCCTACACCCACAGCGAGGACAAGCCCAGCAGCGTGCTCCTCGCCAAGAACGAGGCCGCCTTCGGCCACACCGGCCTGCTCTTCCTGCTGGCCCGCACCCCGCACGCCCCCATCGTCAAGGAGGTCAAGCCGGCCGCGATGATCGGCTACCGCGGCGTGCAGGTGAAGCTGGCCGCCGACAAGCACCGCAACAGCGAGCTGTTCGCCCCGGTCCAGGCCCCCCTGGACGGCAGCCTGGAGCTGCGCCAGGACGACGCCGGCTACGAGCGGGTCGGCAAGCTCCAGGTCCCCATCGTCGACACGGGCGAGAACGGCGTGTTCACCCGCGGCGAGTTCGCCGCCATCACCGCCCTCGGCCAGATGGAGTTCATCACCCCCGAGGAGATCGCCCGCACCGTCGTGCACGAGATCCGCGGCGCCAACACCGGCCAGGACGTGATCTCGGCCATGGACGCCAGCGTGCTCAACCCCTCGTACAAGGCCGGCCTGCTGCGCCGCGCGGCGCTGGCCGACCTGGCCGACGTCGAGGCCGAGAGCGGCGTGCCCAGCGTGGCGCTCGGCAAGCTCGGCCCGCCCGAGCTGTCCAAGCTGCTCTTCGAGGCCCACCTGCTGCGGCACGTCTACGGCTCGCTCGAGGCCGCCGTCGCCGAGGGGCTGACCCCCCAGGTCATGTCGTCCGCACTCCAGGCCGCCCTGGAGCCGTCAGGCGTCGCCCGCACCGCGCCCTCCATCGGCATCCCCGTGCTGCTGCCCGACGGCCGCAGCATCCTGCGCGGCCCCCGCATCAACGTGCCCCAGGTCCTGGGCCACGCCACCGCCGTCCAGTGGAGCAGCCCCGCCGAGCTCGAGGGCTGGGTCAAGCGCGGCTGGGTCGACCTGCGCCCCGAGAACATGGCCACCTGGCAGGCCCGCTTCCGCACCATGCTGGCCAGCCGGGCGAAGCTGCGCACCGCCGGCTCGGCCGCCGCGAACATCCACGCCTGGTCCGCCGACCACTTCGAGATCGGCGAGGTCGTGGCCTGGATCTTCAACAACGAGCTGGAGGGGTACCGGATGAAGTAGGGCGGGGTGGGCGGCGTGGGGCGACCCGCCGGAATCACTCGACGCCTACCCGGCATGGATCTGTGACTGCACATCGTCCCGGCAGTTGATCGCCACGACGCGCAGGCCGACCGCCTTCTCGTACCCGAGGACGCGGGCGCGGCCCGAGAGCCGCTCCACGACCTCTTTGAACGTGAGCCTCCTGTCGCCCTCCCTCCAGTGACTCTTCGTACCGGAATGGATCACCAAGAGGATGCCGTGGCGCGAGCATGGGTCGCGCAGGTACTGGCCTACGAGCTGCCTCTCCAGGGCGGCGTCGAGCTGGGGCACGGTCCATCTGTCGGCGATTTTGATCTCGATCCCGACGACCGCCGATGGGTGCGACGAGTGGAGGCGAACGTCTGGCTTCTTGCGCAGATCCAGCTCCTCTTCGCGCACAACAGAGCACCGCGCTGTGGTGAGCTGCAGATGGTTGGCGACGAACGCTTGTACGCCTGCCTCGTCGGATTGTCGTAGCAGGTTCCGGCACGAGAAGGGGCCCCTCTCGACGGTCCTGCGAAGGTCCTCCAGGCGGTCGAGGACGTACTCGAAGAAGCCCTCGGCGTCGGCGAAGTGCGCTTTCGGCACGTCCAGGAACTCCCGCGCTCCCCGAAGATCGAGGGGCGGCGCCTCAGCGTCGCGCTCGCACCGTTCGTGCGCCAGCCGCGCGAACCAGTCGCCGTGCGCAGCGGTCGCGGGGTCGACCGCCAGGGCCAGAAGCGCGCGGAACGCGTCCTCCCCCGGAACATTCGCGAGGCGGCCCACCAGGCCGGACCGGCTCCGCTCCGCATCGTCGCGGGGGCCCGGCGTGAAGACTTCTCCGCTGGGCCGGTGGACGTCCGCCGCGGGCGCCACGACGCGGTAGGTGGATCGTACGAGGTCGGCCAGCGCGGGCGTGTCGAGGCCCGATGGGGTCCAGTCGACCGCCGCAACGGCCTCGACGAGGGACTGCTGCCCGGCATGTCGATCGGCGGCGTCCCGCAGGATCGAGGCCGCGGCCCCGGGGTCTTGTCCTGCGAGGAATTGCCACCACAATGACGACGCCGGGTCCCCGTCGAGCGAGGCGCGGGGGCGCGCGAGGGCAAGCAGGCGCTCGCGTTTCTCGGCATCGACCACCACGGCGGCGAGCGCCCGTTCGAGCGCTCGGGCGTCTGCGTTCGGACGCGCCTCGATCAACTGGAGGAGCATGGGCGTGGCCAGCCTGCGGACGCGTTCGTCGCGGTGTCCGAGGTTGTCGAGCACCGCGCGGTCGGGAGACGTACCGGTCCCGACGTACTGCGCCTCCAGGACAGGGGCGAGCACGCCAAGAACCGCCCCCGGCCGAGCCTCGGCGAGGGCCCCGAACCAGGACGGGTAGTCGTTGATCTCGCACAGCGCAAACGCCGTCGCCTGCGCCACCTCCTCCTCCGACAGGTCGCCGGGCGACAACCCGTCCGCGAACGCGATGTTCAGCCCGGTCAAGCCCACGGGGACGAACCACTCGACCTCGTTCTGCTTGTCCCGCTCGTGTGGGAGCATCGGACGGAACCGCCTCCATGCCTGCTTGAGGCCCTCCCGCGCGGCCTCGGCGACCTCGTCGCCGAACGGGCCAGCGAGGGACCGCCAGTCCGAATGCCCCCACCTGCTGTGCCGGTGGTCCTCCATGCGCCCGACCAGGAACCGGAGCGCCCCGCCGTGGCTGCCGCGTCGTACCTCGCCGACCAGGGCGGTCAGTTCCTCGCGGTTCTAGCGCTCCCGGGCCGTGTGCTCGGCCTCGAGCTCGGCTGAGTGACGACGGCGCTCCTCCTCGTGGGGGTCCGGAGCCGCGCGGCGCTCACGCCGGCGGGCGACGGCCGCGGCGAGCTCCGGAAAGGCGGCGGCGGCCGCTTCCACTGTCTCCACTTCGTCGGCGCTCGCGCAGGCCATGCACGCGAGGACGAACCAGACCGCGCGCGCCTTGGCCGTCCGCGCCGCGAGGAGCTCCTCGATCATCCAGATGGAGTCGCCCGGCCGCGGCCTCCAAAGGTCGTGTGGCTCCTCTCGAAAGGCCGCGTCGGGCCGCGTGAGCTCAATGGATGCGCGCCGGACTCGCCTCCCGACGAGCCAGCGGAGCGTGGCCCGCCGGACCTCGCGGGCGGCCATCAGCTCGAAGACGCCCCGGTAGACTTCGCCGCGTGCGTCCGGAGCCTCATGGACGCGGGCGAGCGCCCACAGCCACGGGGCCCAGGCTTCCACCGTAGATCGGGCCGGAACTCCGTCGCGTAGCCGGCGTTCGAAGAGACCGCGGAGGACCGTCGCGAGCCGGACGGCCTGCGCGCCTGCGGCGCCCCGGCGCGTGGGGATGGTTCTTGCGCGACGAAGGAGCGCCGGGCCCACAATCGCCGCGAGCTCCTCGTGCCGGCGCGGGTCGTACTCGCGATCGAGGAGCCAGGTCCAGTCGTGGGCCTCGGACCGGGACGCGCGCGTGGCCGCCTTGGCCCAGGTCAACATGGCCGCGCCGAGGTCCGCGGTGGTCATCGTCTCCGGGTAGAGCGCGTCTGCCGCCTCGAAGAGCACCTCGTTCACCGGACTCCGGCCATTGAGCACCATGCGCACCACGCGCTCTCGCACGGCTGCGCCCCCCGCGGAAGCGGCAGCGCGCACGGCCAGCGCACGGAGCTCCGGCGAAGTCCCGCGGGCCGTGGCGAGCCGCAGGGCGTCCTCGGCGTTCCCTGCGAGCCGGCCGTGCCACACGAGCCGGAGCAACAACTCCGACCCGCGGCGCCCAGGGTGCCGCAGCCTCTCCCGGATGAGGTCGCAAAGCTCCGGGCACGCGAAGCGGGCCAGGTCCAGGTGGTCGGCCCCCTCCCGCCGCCACGGGTGGCGTTCCAGCTCCGTGAGGATGCGCGCGAGCGCACCCCCACGCTCGCCGGGCGGGACGGCCGCGGGGTCTCCGGCCTGCAGCAGGAGATGCGGGTCCGCCTCCAATAGCGCTCGGCGAAGGCCGGGGTCCCAGCCGGCCGCCCAGCCGGCGACGCCGCGCAGCGAAGGCGGGACCACTCGCCGGCCATAGCGTTCGCGCACGAGAAAGTCGGCGAGCGCGGAGCCGCCCGGCTGGCGCCCGAGCAGGTGGAAGAGGGCCATCGCGGCGAGGTACTCCTCCGTCGCCCGGTGGTGGACGCGCCGGGCTCCCGGGCCGTCGTCGACGAAGATCGCACGGTCGGTGAGTTCCACAAGCTCCCGCGGCGACATCCAGGCCAGCGCCGCGGACGGGTCCAGCGCGCCGTCCGCGGTCCCGGCGTCGGCCTGGGCGACGCGGACCCTGTGCTCGCCGCACAGGATGGCGACGAGGGCGAGCTCGCGGGCGCCCTTCGCGGCGTTCTCGGGGCTGAGCACGGTGTGCTTCCGCCGGGACGGGCCGTGCTCCTGCAGGCGGGCCGCGACGTTGTCCTCCATGAGCTGAGTGAGGGTCCCGATGCTGCCGCGGCGGTTCCACGAGGCGACGAGCCACGTGACATCGGCCGGACGCTCGATGAGCGCCCACGCGCCAGTCTGGCGGACCGCGTCGCGGAGCCGGGCGACATCCCTTGCGCCCTTCGACCGCGCCAGCTCGATCGCCTGTTCCTCGGAGAGCACGGCCATCCGGACGACACGGACCTCTGGAACTGCATCGGCGGCCGGGGCGACGCTCTGGCGGCGGCGCGCCGCGGCTGGTTCGGTGACCGAGGCGGGCGGGGCGTCGCCTTCGGCAGGAGGGGGCGGCTCCGGAGACTTGAAGTACCCGGCCAGCGCGGCGCGGTCCTCCTCCGTCCGCCACTCCGCGACGCGGCAGGTCAGCACTACCCGTACTCTGGGCCACTCCGCGTGAAGTTCCGTCGCGAGCCGATCGATTGCAGCTTCGAGCGTGCCGCTGGTGTTCCGGGCTTCGTCCAGCGAGTCCAACACGAACATGCATGCGGCGCCGGAGGCCCGCCACGCCTCGATCGCCGGACGCTCGTGCTGAGGCACGAGCGGCGCGCCCGAGCGGCAGAGGTCGGACACCGTGCGGTAGACCGCATGGCCCCCCGCCGCCCGAATCGCTTCGACCTTCGCCTTGGCCTCGGTGGTTTTTCCGCAGCCGGTCTCGCCCAGTAGCACGACACACCTGGACCGCAGGAGCTCGTCCCAGCCCAGGGTCACGCGGTCGGCGTAGCTCCCGAGCATCCGCACCGTCAGCGCAGAGATGTCCCGCGCGCCGAAGTCGACGAAGCGGCGGCCGAGGTCGATGTAGTCGTACCGTTCCATGCCTGTACACCGTATGCCCACGACCCCAGCGGCGACAAACCAACGCCTGGCCGCTCATCACCACTGAGGCAGGACGACCAGAGGCGGCGCGGACATCAGCGGTCCCGGGTGGGTGAGGGGCATCGTCTGCACCAGCTCGACGACATCGAGGAAGAGGCCCGTCGACGTCGGGATGCTCTGCTCGACAGGCGAGAACGCCGGGTAGTCCATCGGAACGAGGTGGAGCTGGTGTTCTTCGCGTCGCAGCGACCCATGATCTACGCACGTCAATGTCGACGTGCGTCGAATTTGACGTGCGTCACGTTTGACTTTCTTTGGAGGCGGCGCTACACCGGGACATGTCTGGAGCGCCCATGATCGCCGACTCCCCTGTCCCCCGCCTGGACATCCTCCGTCAGCTCAAGGACCGCTTGCAGCGCGGCAGCGTGGTGCTCCATGGCCCCCGGCGCTTCGGCAAGAGCACCCTGGTGGGCCAGCTCGTGCAGGCCAGCCCACCGTCGATGTCGGTGCTGGCCCTCGACCTGGAGGGCATGCATCGAGACCCCGTCGACGAGCTGGCCCGCGCCCTGCGGACCGAGCTCCCCAGGTCCACCTGGGCCCGGGCCCTCGACCTGGGCCGCAGGTTCGATTCCCTGGAAGCAGCCGGCTTCGGCCTCTCGTTGAAACAGGGCGAGGTGCCGGCACCGTGGAGTCGCGTCGAGCAGCTCCTCCGAGACGCGGTGGCCGCGCTCGGCGAGAAGACGCTCGTGGTCGCGCTGGACGAAGTGCCCTGGTGGTTGGACGCGGTCAGGTCGACGCAGGGCGCCCCGGCTGCCCGGGCAGCGCTGGCCCAGCTCCGGCGCCTGCGCCAGCACCCCCAGCTTCGATCCCGCCTGCGAATGATCCTGACGGGCTCCATGGGGCTCTCGGGCCTCGCGGGAGAGCTGGGCGCCTCGGCCGAGCTCAATGACCTGGACGTGCTGGAGATGCCACCGATGGACCCTGAGGAGGGCCGCACACTGTTCGAAGTAGAGCTGCGGGCGGACCAGAGGTGTGACCCGGAGGTCGCGGGGTACGCGGTCGCGATGGCAGGCGGCAGTCCGCATTGGATCAAGCTGCTGGCAGTGGAGTGTGGCGAGGCCCCCGCTCCCGATGTCGCCGCGGTGGATCGGGCCGTCGACCGCCTGCTCCAGCCTGCGCTGCGTCATCTCTTCGCCGACGAGGGCATGGAGCACTTCCGTCGGCGGCATCCCGCTCGGCTGGCCGTACTCCAGGCGATGTTGTCGGCGGTGGACGGCGCCGACCGTGGGGTCCCCCGCCAGGCGGCCTTCAACGCCGCCGTCCTCACGGACCCCGACCTTCGACAGACTGACGCGCGGGACTGCCTGTTCCTGCTCTACGACGCCTTTCTGCTCCGCGAGGACGGCCCCGAGGCCGTCGCCTGGGTCAACCCGATCTTCCGCCGCTGGTGGCGGCGCTACGGTGTCGCATGAGCCCTCCCGATCCCGGCTCGCGGCCCGACCTGCTCGCGCTCGAGGCTCATGCCTTCGGTGACGTCGATGCGCTCCGCGACCCCGCGCAGCGGCCACCGCCGGCCCGACAGTACACCCCGGGGTCCGAGCCGCCGGCTGTGCTGGAGGCCCGCACGGTCGGCCGCGACGAGGTCATCCGGGCGATGGACGAGGGCATCGCCCGCCTCCTCCGCGGTGAATCCCCGCACCACCTCTACCTGTTCGGACCCCGAGGCGTAGGGAAGTCCCACCTGCTGGCCCTGGGGCGGTCCCACGCGCAGCTCGCTGAGCCCCGTGGCCAGCTCCGGGTGCGGGTCATCCCAGAGGACATGGTCTCTCCTGCCCATGCGGAGGAACTCTGGGCTCGCATGGTCCCCGTGCACGATCTCCCGCCATGGATGCTCTGGGAGAGGACAGCCGAGGTCGAGGTGTCCACGCCGACGGTCATCCTCCTCGATGGCCTCGACAAGCACCTGGGCGCGCTCTCCCCCGCGGAGCGCAAGGCGCTGCGGGCCCTCCTCCAGGCCCACCCGCGGGTCTGGATCGTCGGCGCGGGTGCCCGCCTCTCGTCCGTGTTCATCGAGCAGGACGAGGCCTTCTACGGTGGCTTTCGGGCCGTTCCCGTCGGCGGCCTGGCTGACGCGGACGCCGCGACCCTGCTCGAGCGACTGGTGGGAGACGATGCTCTCGCCCACCCCCGCTGGCAGGCACGCCGGGACGCGCTGGTGACCCTGGCCGGCGGGAATCCGCGCGCCCTGGTCGCCCTGGCCCAGGCCGTCGGCTCCGCGCCCGGCGAACTGGTGGCCACGCGCCTGCTCTCCGCGGTCGACGAGTTCACGCCGCACTACCAATTGCGCATGCGCGACCTGGCTCCGAATGAACAGCGCCTGATCGACCTGCTCACCACCTCGCCGCGCCTGCTTGGACCCTCCGAGGTCGCCTCCATCCTGGGCGGGGTTCCCGCGACCTGGTCCACGGCGGCCAACCGCCTGTCCGACGACGGAGTGTTGACGATCCAGCAGGAAGGCAAGTTCGCCCGCTACCGCATCACCGAGCCCTTGTTCCGCTACTGGCTCGAGTTCCGGACCGCTACGCCCGAGCGCACCCGCATCGCATGGCTGAGCCAGCTCCTCGAACGGGTCCTGGGGCCCGACGAGATGGTCTCCACCTGGCGCGAGAGCGACGACCCGGCCGTGCAGGACGCCGTCTTCTCGGCCATGCGGCGGAACCCGAGCGCGCGGCGCATTGCGTGGGCGGGCGCCCTGCCTGAACTGCAGGCCGCGGTGCGCGCGGGGGAGCCGACCGAGATCCAGCGGCACCTGGCCTCCGCGGTCAACCTCTGCCCGTCCGAGGTGGACGCCTGGGAATTGTTGGTGCTCCTCTCGCCCACGCCGAAGCTGGCGGCCCAGGTGGCTTCGGCCCTGGA
The DNA here is from genome assembly GCA_023150805.1 of Myxococcota bacterium. Taxonomy (GTDB): domain Bacteria; phylum Myxococcota_A; class UBA796; order UBA796; family UBA2385; genus UBA2385. The sequence continues at coordinate 51,393 of JAKLKF010000024.1, forward strand.
TGCCCACCGCTGTACCCACCTGGCGCAGCTCGCGCGCGCGCTGGCCGGCCAGGCAACGCCGCGGTCCGTCCTGAGTGCGCTGCTGACTGAGGGCCGAGGCGAGCTGGAACGAATCGGCGTGTTTCAGCGGAACGTGGCCCTGGACCAGGCGCGCGTGCTCGATCAGGTCTTCACAGGCGCGGTCCTGCGCATCGATCCCCGCGGCCAGCCCTGGCGCCTGCGGCCGCATGAACGGACAGCGCTCGCCGCGGTTCCGTGGCTCCGCAGCCGCTTCTACCGACACGGCCGCCGGACGACCCACCCCCCGCTGTTGGACGAAGCCAACCTGCTCGCCGCGGCCCTGCACGGCGACGACGCCGACCTGCCCGACCTGCTGTGGACCGCCATGGTCCGGCGGCACCTTCGACTGGCGAATCGCATCGTCGAGCTGCTGGATGCGTCCACCCACCCACGGCTGCCCTGGTGCCCCTGGCCCGGTCGCCTGCTGGCGCTCGACGCGCAGGTGCTGCTCCGCGTTGCGATGCGCGCGAAGGGCCGTGAGCCACTGTTGTGGGCCGCTGCCTTTGAAGGTGTCGATGAGGTCGCGTTCGGCCACTGGGTGGAGTCCCTGAGGGTCACACGGCCTCCGGCACCCCCGCCCCGCCAGGCCGGCAGCTTCGAGCTAGCCCTGGCCCGCGTGGCCCGAGGCACGCCCGACCGCTACCTCGGACTGCGCGCCGCGCTCGGCGATCTCTGGGCGCCGGTGTTCATCGGGGTCGACATCCTCGTCGCGCAGCTCGCCCAGGCTGAGAAGGGCCCGCTCCATCCCGAGCTCGCGCGCGTCGACCAGGCGCTTCGCTCGACCGACCGTCTGTAGGAGACACCTGGCGGTACGTCCCCGTGGTTCTCCAGGTCGACGCCGGCCATGGGCGGGTCGGCAAGCTCCAAGTGCCCATCTCATCCCCGAGCAGATCGCCCGCACGGTCGTCCACGAGGTTCAGGCGCGGCTGGGTCGATCGGCGGCCCGAGGGCGGGGTGGGCTACCCTGGAGGCGCATGCACGACCCCATCCGCCGCGTCGCCTTCCACGGCTTCCGCTCCTTCCAGCACGCCACCGTCGAGCTGCGCGACCTCAACGTGCTGATCGGCGTGAACGGTGCCGGCAAGTCCAACTTCATCGACGGCCTGATGCTGCTCCGCGACATCGCGGCCGGACGATTCCAGGAGTTCGTGGCGCAGCGCGTCGGGGCGCACCGAATCCTCCACCGCGGGCGTGTTGCCCCGGGCATGGGGGTCGAAGTTCGCAGCGACCGCGTGGACTACGTCGCGCAGCTCGGCGCCAGCGAGGTGGACCGGCTGTTCTTCCTGTCGGAGGGCTTCACCACCCCACCTGGGCGGGAGGGGCTTGCCCTGCACCACGACCCGCAGAGCGCGTTCAGCCGGCCCGGCCAGCGCGAGTCCGCGCTGGTCCACTACCAGGGGGTCGGCGCGGATGAGGTCGAGGCCTTCGCCGCACGCCTGCGAGGCATCCAGCGTTGGCACTTCGTGGACACGCGCGCACTGGGGGTCCTGCGCCAGGCGGCCGACCTCCACGACAACCGGGGCCTGGACCCGCATGGTGGCAACCTGGCTGCGTGGCTCTACCTGCTGAGGTCGCAACATCGGGGCGCCTTCGCGCAGGTGCAAGGTACATTGCGGCTGGTCGCGCCCTTCATCGCGGAGCTCGTGGTCGAGCCGCAGGCCCTGAATCCCCACAGCGTCGTCGTCCAGTGGCGCCAGGTCGGTCTGGAGGGCCTGTTCGACGTCGGACACCTCTCGGACGGCACCCTTCGGTTCCTGGCCCTCGCCTCGGTGCTCCTGCAGCCCGAGCCCCCCTCTCTGATTGTGCTCGACGAGCCGGAGCTGGGCCTGCACCCGCACGCGCTGCACGTGCTGGTCGAGCTGCTCCAGGACGCCGCGCGGCGCACGCAGGTCATCGTGGCCACCCAGTCCCGGCAGATCGTGGACCTCGTCGCGGCGGAGGATGTCATCATCGCCCAGCGAGAGGGCGCGGGCACGACGCTGCGTCGGTTGGACACGGAGGGGCTGCGCCCCTGGCTGGACGAGTACAGCCAGGGCGAGCTGTGGGAGATGAACGTGCTGAGCGGTGTGGGGGGGTAGTCGTGCATTGCGGCGCCTTGGCCGCCTTCGGCCCTTCCAACCGCCCCTGACGCCTCCCTACGCCTGCGGCACCGCGACCTGCGGGTCGCCCGCGGCGCCGACCTGGCGGATCTCCGCGATGAAGCGCTCGCGGGCGCCGTCATCGTCGGTGTCCACCACCTCGTGGGCGAAGGGCGCCAGCGTCTGCCGCGCCTCGTCCCGCTGATCGGGGTGTCCACCTGCCGTCACGTAGGCGATCAGCCGACCTTGCCGGCCGTTCTCGGCCCGCTCGACCGCGTACCGGTAGGCGCCGATGCGCTGGGCGATCTCCTTGAGGTCGGCATCGAAGCGCGGACGCGACGGCACCACCGGCTCCATGAGCAGCACCTGGTCGCCGCCCGGCACCCAGTGGCTCAGCTCAGGCAGGCCGGCAGCGTGCCGCCCCAACCAGCCCGCTCCGTCGGTACCCGGTCGGAAGGTCTTGCGGACGAAGCGCTCCACGCGCCAGGTCTCGAAGAACCGGTAGCCCAGGCTGGCACGCTGGGCGCTTCGTGGCTCCGCCACCCGCCGCTGTGGTGACCGAGCGGGGTTCAGTAGCGCCTCCACCCAGCCGAATGGGTCGAGCACGGCATCGGGGACCATGACCACCTCGCCCAGGCTGGCGTAGGGGCCGAAGGCAGGGGGCAGGGCCTCGACGCTGCCGATCCCGTCGAGGCGGGCGTGCAGGCGCTGGACGGCGAGCTGGAGCCCGCGATCGCCGAGACAGGCCAGGGGGAGGTGGTGGACCTTCGCGACGCGCACCTGGCCGTTGCGGCCCACGACCACCGCACCCAGCGGCATGCGGGCGCCGGTGAACGGGTCCGGCGTGATGTGCACGAGGCGGTAGCTGGCGATCACCGATGGCCTCCGAGGGCTTCAAGATGGCGGGCGAGGTGGGCGACCTCGTGGGGCACGTACTCCACCGCCCCCCGCAGGGCCCGCCCCTCCCTGCCCCCCCTCCCCTGGGCTACCCTGCCCGCTCGCCCCCCCTCCCCGCTCCTGCCCCCTCCCCCCCCCTCGCCCGGGCTGTCCGGTGGCCGACGCCGCGCGCCGCGCCGACATCGCCGCCGCCCTCGCCGACCCGCTGGTGCAGCAGGGCAGGCTGGAGGCCCTGGTCGCCGAGCTGCTGCGCGCGGGCAAGGCGCCGGTGCTGGCGGCGGGCCTGGTGCCGCTGGCCGAGCTGGGGGTGGTGCGCGTGGGCCTGTTCGGCGAGGCCGGCGGGGTGGCGGCCCCCGGCTTCGAGGGCTGGCTGCCGACGGCCGTGGTCGACGAGGTGCGGGCGCGGCACGCGGGGCTGGTGGCCGGGTGCTGGGACGGGGGCCTGGAGGCCGGCTGGAGCCTGGCCTGGACCGACGCGGCGGCCGAGGGGCTGGTCGCGTGGACGGCCCAGGGGGGGCGGCTGCGGCTGGCCGACGGGGTGGTGGACCTGCTGGACGACGGCCGCTGGACGGTGATCCCGGCGGAGCGGGTGGGGCGGGTGTCGCTCCAGGGCCTGCCCGAGCAGCGGGCGCTGCTGCGCCTGCACACGACGGACGGCCGCTTCGTGGCGCTGCGGGCGGGGCGGGCGCTGGGGGCGGGCCTGCTGGTGGAGCGCCTGGCGCGGGCGCTGGGGGTCGAGGCGGGGGGCAGCCGGTGGGACCGCTGAGGCCGGGGGCGACGGGGCCCGCGACGGCAGGTCGCGAGGGCGGCGGCCGCGCCCGCCCAGGGTGTTACCGCTGTGCGCGACTCCCGGACCCAGGACCATGAAGCTCCAGCCCATCCTCGATCGCCGCGTGGTCCTGGTCTCGGGCAAGGGAGGGGTGGGCCGCACCACGGTCACCGCCGCGCTGGCGCGGGCCGCGGCCGCCGCCGGCAAGCGCGTGCTGGTCGCCGAGATCGAGGAGCCGGCGACCCAGGCCCAGTCGACCCTGGCGCGCATGTTCGGCCGCGAGGTGCTGCCGGTGCGGCCGACCCTGGTGGCGCCGGGGGTGCACGGCTGCATGCTGGCCACCGAGGAAGGCACCGAGCAGTTCCTGGGCGACGTCTTCCGGGTGCAGACCCTGGCGCGCCTGGCCCTGCGCAACGCGGCCCTGCGGCGGCTGCTGCACGCCGGGCCCAGCTTCCACGAGATGGGCATCTTCTACCAGCTGCTGCACCTGGTCCGGCAGGAGCTGCCCGACGGCCGGCCGCGCTGGGACTTCCTGGTGCTGGACATGCCGGCGACGGGCCACACGCTGGCGCTGACGGCCCTGCCCGACATCCTGCTGCGCCTGGTGCGCCGCGGGCCCATCGCCGCCGCCCTGCGCGAGGGCCAGGGCTGGCTGAACGACGCCCGCACCGGCTGCGCCGTCGTCGTCACCATCCCCGAGCCCCTGCCGGTGACCGAGTCGCTGGAGCTGGTCGAGGGCCTGCAGGCCACCCGGATGCACGTGGCCGCGATGGTGGTGAACAAGGTGCCCGAGGACCCCTTCTCGGCCGAGGAGCGGGCCGCCCTGGACGAGCTGCTGCCCCCGGGCCCGCTCTACGGCAAGGAGGAGCTGGCCCGCCTGGAGCGCACCCGCGTCTCGCTGGAACGCCTGCGGGGCGCGGCCCGCGCGCCGGTGCTGGCCGTGCCGCAGTTCTTGGCCGACGGCCAGGGCGCGGTCGAGGCCATGACCGCCTGGTTCCAGGCCGAGGAGGGCCTGGGCCTGTCGGGTGGAGGGGCGAGATGAGCCGCCTGGCCGCGCACATCCACGACAAGCGCATCGTCATCTGCTGCGGCGCCGGCGGCGTGGGCAAGACCACCACCTCGGCCGCCCTGGCCGTGGCCGCCGCCCAGGACGGGCGCCGCGTGCTGGTGCTGACCATCGACCCCAGCAAGCGGCTGGCCGAGGCGCTGGGGGTGACCAGCAACACGCCCGACCCGGTGCGCGTGCGGGCCGACCGCGAGGCCGACGCCGGCATCCAAGCGCCGGGCGCGCTCTCGGCCTGGATGCTCGACCCCAAGCTGGTGAGCGACGCCACGGTGCGGCGGCTGGTCCGCGACCCCAAGAAGGCCCAGGAGCTGCTGAACAACCCGATCTACCAGCAGGTCACGCAGATGATCGCCGGGATGCAGGAGTACACCGCGATGGAGGCCCTGCACGGCTTCGTCGAGCGCGGCGAGTACGACCTGGTCATCCTGGACACGCCGCCGGCCCGCAACGCGCTCAACTTCCTGGACGCCCCCCGGCGCCTGGGCGAGTTCCTGGACGGCCGCATCTTCCAGATGCTGCTGCCGGACCGCGAGGGCAAGGGCCCGCTGGGCGGCACCACCCGGATGATGGCCGCCAAGATCCTCTCGGGCGTCTTCGGCGACGAGTTCTACACCGACCTGCAGGTCTTCTTCTCGGCCTTCCACGGCATCTTCGCCCAGCTCAACGGCAACGCCCAGAAGATGCGGGTGCGCATGCAGCAGGACGACGTGGTCTTCCTGCTGGTCACCAGCCCCGTGCGCACGGCGCTGGACGACGCGCTGTACTTCGAGGACCGCATCCGCGAGCTGGACCTGCCCCTGGGCGGCCTGATCCTCAACCGCAGCCGGCACCTGGCCGAGGCCCGGCCCATGCCGGACAGCGGGCTGTTGCCCCCGCGCGCCACCGAGACCCACCGCGCGGCCCTGGCCCACCTGGTCGTCCTGGCCGAGCGCGAGCGCAAGCACGAGGCCGAGCACCGCGAGCTGCTGTCCACCCTGGTGCAGAACGCGCCCAAGGACATCGAGGTGCTGACCGTGCCCGAGTTCCCCGGGGGCATCGACGACCTGCGCGGCCTGGGCGAGCTGGCGCGCTGGATGCTGGACGAGACGCACGCCCACAAGGCGTGACGATTCGGCGCTTCCTCGGCGCCAGCACCGGTGCTACCACCTGCGCATGAGCACCGAACCCTCCCTGGCCGAGAAGCAAGGCTCCCTGCGCTTCGTCACGATCTGGACCGTGGTGAACGCGCTCCTGGTCCTGTTGGGAGCGGCCCGCGTGGCCACGGCAGGCCCGGGCACGGCCCCGCAGGTGACCCTGGGGGTGCTGGGCGTCATCGCCGTGATGGTCGTCGTGGGCGTCGTGCGGATCCAGAAGCTGCGCGCCGAGATCGCCCAGGCGCCACGCGGCTGATCCGCAGGCCCCCGGCCGCGCTCAGCCCGCCGCCCGCCACGGCGCCCGGTCCGTCGGCGCCACGGCCTCCAGCGCCTGCCGCCAGGCCGCGAAGCGCCCGCCCGCCGCCACCGCGCGGGCCACGGCCAGGCCCGCCTCGGGGCCTCCCTGGGCCAGCTCGGCCTCGACCCAGGCCCAGCGGGCGCTGGTGGCCCGGACCTCGGCCCGGGCGCCCTTCAGGCCGGCCCGCAGCCGTTCCAGCCGCGCCTCGACGGTCCGCGTGCCGGCGAAGGTGGCCGTGTCCAGCGGCGTGTTGCGCTTGGGCACGAAGGGCGCGATGCCCAGCGCGACGGGGTGCACCGCGGCCAGCGCCCGCGTGCTGTCGATCAGCTCGGCGAGGTCGTCGTCCTGCTCGTCGGGCACGCCGAGCATCATGTAGACCTTGAGCACCTGGTAGCCGTGCTCCGCGGCGGCCTCGGCGCAGGCCAGCAGGTGGGCCTGGGTCGTGCCCTTGGCCATCTGCCGGCGCAGGCGCTGGCTGGCGGCGTCGCTGGCCACGGTCAGGGTGCGGTAGCCGCCGGCCCGCAGCAGGCGGGCGATCTCCGGCTTGTGGGCGATCCGGTCGGCCCGCAGCGAGGAGACGCCGACCCCGCGCCCGCTGTCGACCAGGGCCTGCAGCAGGGCGGGCAGCCCGGGGTGGTCGGAGATGGCGGCGCCGACCAGGCCGACCCGGCGGGCCTGCTCGGGCACCAGCGACAGCAGGGCGTCGGGGCTGACCAGCCGCATGCCGCCGCTGCTGGTGCGGCCGTCGCCGGTGGTCGACCGCCGCATCACGCAGAAGGTGCACTGGCGGTGGCAGCCGCGCTCGCCCTCCACCAGGAACATGTCGGACAGCTCGGCCTCGGGCGCCAGGATGGGGCCGCGGGCCGGCAGGTGCGTGTCGTCGGCGCGCGCGATGGCCGGCAGGTCGACCCCGTGGCGCTCGGGCACGTAGCCGCCGGGCAGGGCGCAGACCCGGTCCAGCCAGGCCTGGCGCGACTCCTCGACGGCGCCCTCCATCGCCTCGACCACGGTGTCGTCGGCCTCGCCCAGCAGCATGGCGTCGACGAAGGGGGCGGCGGGCAGAGGGTTGCTGAAGGTCAGCGGGCCGCCCAGCAGCACGCGCGGGTGGTCGGGGCCCCGGTCCTCGCGCAGCGGCGGCACGCCCGCCAGCTCCAGGACCTGGACCAGGCCGGCCAGCTCCAGCTCGTAGGCCAGCGAGATCCCCAGCGCCGGGAAGTCGCCGACCGGCGTGCCCGTCTCGTAGGTGCGCAGGACCCCGCCCTGGCGGCGGAAGGCCTCGACGTCGTCGGGCAGGAAGGCGCGCTCGGCGCTGATGCCCGCCTGGCGCAGGCGCTCCAGCACCCACTGGAAGCCCAGGCTGGACATTCCGGCCCGGTAGGGGCTCGGGTAGACCAGGGCGACCCGCGGCCCGCCGACCACGAAGCGCCCGCCGCGCTCCTGGGCCAGGCGGCGGCGCGCGTCGTCCTCGGGGCGCGGGGCGCGCGACGGGGGGCGGGTCGGTGGGCGGGGGCGAGGCACGGCCGCCTCTACCGCGCCACCTCCCCCCAGGGAACCCGCCCGCCGCGTCGTGGGTCTCTCGCCCTTGCGGCGGGTCGCGGCGGGAGACTACGACAGCCCGGCCCGCCGCCCTCCCCTCGCCCCCGGTCCTGCCATGCCCTCGCTCCTGCTGTCGTTGCTCGGCCTGGTCCTCCCCGCGCTGGCCTCGGGCGAGCAGGTGCTGCTCTACGACCTGCGCCTGGACGGGCAGCACGTCGGCACCCGCCACGTCACGGTGCGCAGCCTGCGGGCCGAGGACGGCGGCGAGGTGCGGGTCATCGAGAGCTACACCGAGCTGGAGGCCAGCGTCGCCGGCCAGGCGCTCGACTTCGCCAACCGCGCCAGCGCCCGGGTCGAGGTGGCCACCACCAGCTTCACCTCGTCGGTCAGCGAGGGCGGCAGGGTGCGCGAGGTGCAGGCCCGCCAGCGCAGCGACGGCGCCTGGAAGGTGACCGTGATCGAGGGCAACGAGGTGAAGCAGGCGACCCTGCCCCGCGGCCAGGTCGACCTGTCCAGCCTGCAGCTGCTCGACCCGGTCGCCCACCGCGAGCTGACCGGGCGGGCCCGCGCCAGCGTGCTGGCCGTCGAGACCGGGACCCTGTTCAGCGGCGCGGTCGAGGACCTGGGCGAGGGGCAGGTCGAGCTGGCCAACGGCACGGTCTCCGTCCATCGCTGGGCGTGGTCTCCCTCGGCGGTGCGCATGGAGCTGGCCTGGTCGCAGGACGGCGTGCTGGTCGCCTACGACAGCCAGGTGCTGGGGCGCACGGTCCAGGCCCGCCTGCGGGAGGTGCCGGCCGCGCGCAGCTACGGCGACATCGGCGAGGTGGCCCCGGTCATCGACCAGGGCCTGTCCGAGCAGGAGCTGTAGGCCCGGCGGCGGGGGCGCTGGTGACCAGCCGTGACACCTCGGGGCCGGGACGCAGGCGTAGGCTCAGCCCTGCGCTCGCTCCCTCCCACCCCGGATCGCGCCGTGTCCAGGCGCCTCTCCCTCACCGTCACCGAGATCTACCGGACTGACGCGTCGCTCGACGCCGGGTCGGACGCCTACGCCGCGGCGCCCGTCCAGGCGCTGGACGACTGGGCCGAGCAGGATCCCGAGGCCTACCGCTCGATGGCCGCGCCGCGCCCGACGGCCGCGGCGGTCGCGGCCGCCTCGGTGGAGGTCGAGGACGAGGAGGGCGAGTACCAGGGCAACCTGGAGCAGGTGGCCGAGGTGCTGGAGCTGGACGAGACGACCAGCCCCTACGACGCGCTGGACGATCTCGACGCCCTGGAGAGCCTGGACCCGCTGGGGCTGTCGATCTCCTTCCTGGAGGACGCGGGCCTGCTGCCGGTGGCCAACGTCGCGCCGCAGGACGAGGTCGAGGAGACCGTCGAGGACCTGACCGAGCAGTTCATCACGCCGCTGCTTCCGGCGGCGCTGCCCGAGCTGCTCCCGGGCCTTCTCCAGGACTTCCCGCTCTACGAGGAGCTGAGCGGCGGCTTCGCGGTGGGCGAGGTGCTGGTGTCGCTGGATCCCCCGGTGCCGGCCCGCATCGCGCGGCGCCTGTGGAAGCGCGACCTGGACCGCCTGGCCGGCTGAGGCGCGCGCGCCGGGTCAGCCGCCGCCCCGCATGCCGAACCAGGCGCGGAAGGCCGCGGCGCTCTCTTGCGGCACGACCACCGGCTCGGGCGGCGGCGGCTCCAGCACCAGCGCCAGGCGGCCGCGGCCCAGGGCCCGCACCCGCTGGATCGCGGCCAGCGAGACCAGGGTCCAGCGGGAGGCCCGGTGGAAGGACTGCGGGTCCAGGCGGGCCTGCACGGCGGACAGCGGCTCGTCCAGCAGCACCTCGGCGCCGGCGCGATCCATGGCCCAGGTGGCGCCGTGGCGGACCTGGACCCAGGCCAGGGCCTCGGCGGGCACGCTCACCCAGTCCAGGCCCCTGCGCCCCACCAGCCGCGCGGCGGGCGGCGGCGCGGCCAGCCTGCGCGCGACCTCGGCCAGGCCGCCCAGGAAGTGGCGCTCCAGGCGCTGCACCTTGGCCAGGGCGGCGGCCAGCTCCTCCTCCCGCACGGGCTTTCGCAGGTAGGCCACCCCGTTGGCGGCCAGCGCGGGCACCTCGTCCTCGATCAGCGCGATCCGCAGGGTCCACCTCCTTCGTGCCGGACACATCGTCCAAGCGGCGGGATAACGCAGGCGCCCTGCCCGGACCGGAGGAAGGCATGGCGCAGCGGATCGTGGTGGTCACAGGGGCCTCGCGGGGCATCGGGCTGGCCATCGCCAGCGACCTGGCGCGCGACGGCGGGCGGATCCTGCTGGTCGCGCGCGACGCGGCGGCCCTGGCCGAGGCCGCCGACCGGGTCCGCGCCGCCGGGGCCGAGCCGGTGCTGGTCGCCGCCGACCTGGGCCGGGCCGAGGGGCGGGCGGCGCTGGTGGAGGCGGTGCGGGCCGAGGGCGACCTGCACGTGCTGGTGAACAACGCCGGGGTCGAGATCCCCGTCAGCGTCATCGACCACCGCCCCGAGGACATCGACCAGGAGATCGCCGTCAACCTGGTGGCGCCCCTGCAGCTCACCCGCGCGCTGCTGCCCGACATGGTCGCGCGGGGCCACGGCTGCGTGGTGATGGTCTCCTCGATGTCGGGCAAGTCGCCCACGCCCTGGAACGCCATCTACACGGCGACCAAGCACGGCCTGGTCGGCTTCACCACCAGCCTGGACATCGAGCTGCAGGGCACGGGCGTGCATGCCGGCGTGGTCTGCCCGGGCTTCGTCGCCGAGGCCGGCATGTGGGCGGACACGGGCATCCAGGCGCCGCTGGCCCTGCGCGAGGTGCCGCTGTCGGCCGTCGTCCGCGCCGTGCGCAAGGTGATCGCCGGCCAGACCGAGGTGCTGGTCACCCCCGGGCCCATCCGGCCGCTGCTGGCCCTGGCCCAGCTCCTGCCGGGCCTGACCCCCAAGGTGCTGGGCTGGATGGGCGTGCTCGACGTGCTGCGGGACCGCGCCCGCCACACGGCCGAGAAGCGCGCCGGCTCAGGGCAGGCGTAGCAGCGGCACCTGGACGCGGAAGCCCTCGCTGGCGTCTATCTTGATTGGTTGACCAACCAGGTTTCTGTTCCGTGCGTCCAGGTTGGCCAGGCCGAGCCCGGCGCCCGGCCGCGGCCTGCGTGGACGCCGCTCGTGGTCGACCACCAGGGCACCCGCCTCCAGCGTCACCCGGACCGCCAGGGGACGGTCGGGGTCGACGGCGTTGTGGCGGACGACGTTCTCCAGCAACAGCTGGAGCGCGCCGGGGCTGATGGCCAGGCCCGGGTCCGCCCCTGCGCCCTCCAACGGGTCCGGCAGCGTGATCCGCAGGGCGTCGCCGAAGCGGATGTGCAGCAGGGCGGCGTAGGCGGCGCCCAGCTCCAGCTCCTCGGCCAGGGGCACCCAGGACCGCCCGCGGCTGTCGAGCAGGGCGCGGTAGACGCGGGCGAGGTGCTCGACGAAGGCGCGGGCCTGGGCCGGCTGGCTCTCCACCAGGCCCGACAGCGTGTTCAGCGCGTTGAACAGGAAGTGGGGGTCGACCTGGGCGCGCAGGGCGGCCAGCTCGGCCTGGGTCCGGGCCGCCAGCGCCCGCTCCAGCCGCACCTGGTCGTCCACCCGCTCGCGGATGAGGAAGAGGGTCTCGTACAGCCAGGTGACGAAGAGCACGCAGATCACGTTGACCAGCAGCACCACCTGGACCCGGTCGGCGACGTCCACCCCCGACAGGCGCTGCCAGCCCCACAGCATCAGCCAGGTCGTCGGCACCGACCCGAACAGGATGCCCGCCGCCAGCAGGAGCAGCCGCACGCCGGGCCGCGAGAACCAGTCCGCCCGCGCCCGGCCCGCGAAGAGCAGCCCCCGGTTGGCCAGGTAGATGCTGGCCGCGCCGGCGACGAACCACAGGTGGCCCCACCACCAGGCGGCCGCGGAGGGGCCGGCCGGCCCGAACAGCCCGGTCAGGTGGGGGATGCACAGCCCGAAGCCCGGGATCAGCACCAGCATCAGCCAGCGGTCGTCGATGCGCCGCAGGGTCGCCGGCCGGGGGGGCGGGTGGGCGGGTGCGGCTTCGGTCGGCGAGGGTCCGGCTCGGGCCGCTCCAGGTCCGGCCTGGCCCGGTTCGGCCCTGCCGTCGGCGCGCTGATGGACGAAGCTCTGCATCCGGCGCTCCCTGGCCGGCTCCTACCTCGCCACCGTGCGCCCCACCCCCGGAGGTCCCATGTCCACGCCCGAGCAGCAGCTCGAGACCCAGCTCCGCAACATCGAGGCCCGCCTGGGCCGCAGCCGCGCCGACCTCTTCGCCTTCGTCCATGCCGCGGGCGAGCGCAAGCACAGCGAGCTGGTCGCCCTGTGCAAGGCCGAGCTGGGCCTGGGACACGGCGACGCCAACACGCTGGTGCACTGCGCGAAGCAGAGCCACGGCGCCGCCATCGCCGCCGAGCTCGGCGCCCAGGGCCAGGACCCGGCCGACGCCTGGTACGCCGGCAAGAAGGCCGCGCTGCGCCCCGTCCACGACGCCGTGCTGGCGGCCGTGGCCGCGCTGGGTGGCGGGCCGGGAGGCGCTGTCGAGCACGCGCCCAAGAAGACCTACGTCAGCCTGCGCCGCAAGAAGCAGCTGGCCACGGTCGGCCCGGCCACCGCCACCCAGGTCGAGGTCGGCTTCAACCTCAAGGGCGTCGAGGGTGGCGACCGCCTGCAGGCCCTGCCCCCGGGCGGCATGTGCACCCACCGCGTGCGACTGTCCTCGGTCGCCGAGGTCGACGCCGAGCTGGTCGCGTGGCTGCGCGCCGCCTACGAGCAGGCGGGCTGAACGGGCGGGCGCCGCGCAGCGTTCAAGGCCGTTTCACCTCGCGTCCACACGGCGCGCGTGGGGCCGGGGCAGGATCTCCTCGTCACCGGGAGCCCCCATGCGCCGCCTCGCCCTGCCCGCCGCCCTGCTCTCCGCCTGCGCCGGGCCCGACCTGGACCCCGCCTGGGCCGACGTCGCCCCCGCCGATCCCGCCGCCGAGGTCGACCTGGCCCTGTCGGCCGCCAGCCTGCCCCTGCAGCTCTGGCTGTGGCTGAGCGGGGTCGAGGGCTGCGCCGCGCCCGCCTGCCCCTCGGTGGTGCGCGAGGGGGACCGCGTCGTCGTGACCGGCGACTGCGTCGACGAGCAGGGGGTGGGCTGGCAGGGCCGGGCCACCTTCGAGGGCGAGGGCGCCCGGGTGGCGACGCTCTCCGCCTTCGGCCCCGCGGGCTTCACGCTGGACGGGCAGCAGGTCGCCACGACCGCCGACGACCGGGTCGAGCTGGAGAGCGACGGCCTGGCGCTCACCCTGGAGCGGGCGCCCGAGGGGCTGTCCTGGGACCACGGCCCGCAGACCCTGGCCTGGCCGCGGCACCTGCTGCTGCTGGACCAGGACGGCACCTGGGCCGTCGAGGGGCAGGTCGTCCTCGACGCCGGCGGCGAGCAGGCCCGCACCCTGCTGCTGTCGGGCGAGGGCTGGGCCGAGGGCGACGAGGAGGGCCAGCCCGCGCGCATCCTCGGCCAGGCGCGGCTGTGGGGCCAGGGCGAGGTGACCCTGTCGCTGGACGGGGATCCCTGGGCGCCACAGGCGCGGTGAGGGGCGCGCCACGACGGTGGCCCCCCCGTCCCCGCCGGGTCAGGCTGGCTGCCGAGGCCCCCCATGACCCCGAAGGCACCCCCTCCCCCGTTCCGTGAACGCCTGGCCGGCTCGCTGCGCGAGGTGGGGGCCGCCCTGCGCAGCCAGGAGGGCCAGGTCCTGCTGTTCGCCACGCTGCTGTTCTCGGTCCGGTACAGCGTGCACAAGGCGGACGGCTGGAAGGAGGCCCTGGCCTGGCTGTGGCCGGTGCTCGAGGACCGCGAGCTGCGCCTGCGGGTCGGCAGCGTGCTGTTCTACGGCCTGGTGCCCATGGCCCTGGTGCGCTTCGTCCACCGCAGGTCGCTCTTGACCGAATTCGGCTTGGGCCTGCCCGACCGGCGCTGGTGGTGGTTCTGCCTGGGGTACCTGGCCGTCATGCACCCGATCAACTGGCTGTACGCCAGCGACCCGCAGCTGTTGGGGCGGGTGCCCTTCTACGCCCCGGCGCGGGACGGCGGCCTGGACTTCTGGGCCTACCAGGCGCTGGTCGCCGTCGCGATGTTCGGCTGGGAGTTCATCCTGCGCGGCTACATGCAGTTCGGCCTGGAGCGCCGCCTGGGCGCCGCGGCGATCCTGGTGCCCCTGCTGCCCTTCGTCCTGCTGCACTTCTCCTACCCGCCGGTGGAACTGTTCGCGTCCATCCTCGACGGCCTGTTCCTGGGCTGGCTGGTCTACGCCAGCCGCTCGCTGTGGCCCTCGGTCCTGGTGCATGTGCTGCAGAACCTGCTGTGGGAGATCGAGGTGGTGTACTGGTTCTCGCGGGGGTGAAGAGGGTCACTCAGTCGTCGTCGTCGAGGAGATCGTCGATGTCGGCGAACTTGTTCTCACCCTCCATGACCACGCGGTCCTCCACCTTGGGGTGCATCCACTCGGGGTGGGAGGGGGGTGCGAAGGGCGGCGCGTGCTTGTCCAGGGCCTGGGGTGGGAAGGTGGTGTTCCAGTAGACCTCGGTCACGTTGGTGCCCTTCCACCCCATCGCGTCGCTGCCCACCACCACCCGCTGCAGGAGACCCTGCGTGGTCACTCCGAGGTAAACCTCCAGGCCCTTTGCCCAGGCGAAGGGCAGGTCCAGGCGGGCCCACCGCCACGCTCCCCTGAGCTTGCCGCCGCCCAGCTCGACCCGCTGCGCCGTCACATCCGTCCAGGTGCTGCGGGAGAACCCTCGGCGGCACTCCGCCCACAGGTCCCGGATGAAGGGCGCGGCCTCCTCCCGGGCTCGGGGCTCTCCGCCCGTGCTGTCCCACCACAGCGTGTTGCCGTCCCAGGCGTAGCGGGTCTGGCCACCGAAGACGTCGGCGGCGATGCGGCCGTCCTGGACGGCGTGCAACAGCATCGAGCGGCCGTCGATGCCCACGTAGGCCTTCATCGTCGTGAACGTCCGACAGTGCTCGGCCAGGTCCACGAACTCCTGCGGCGGCGTGGCCCGGGTCTGCGGGAGGAGCAGCATCGCGGCCAGGCAGCCGGCGGACAGCAGGGCCCCGGCGGCGGGCAACAGGGAGCGGGAGGGATTCATCGGGTCTCCTTCGGGCACGGTTGGATCACTCGCAGGTCCAGCCGTCGCAGTTGTGGTCCACCGTCGGCGAGCCAACGCCCGCCGAGCATGGATCCTCGGCAGCGGCCACTTGCAGGGGGTGGACGCCAGCGTTGGCATCATCGCAGTCGTCCGGGGCTGGGTAGCAGTCTCCGTCGGCGTCGTAGGTGGACTCCGCGCAGCCCGTGGGGTCGCCGGTGTCCTCGACGATGGCGCAGTCGGCCGGGGTGGTGGCGCCGAAGCGGCAGCGGCGCAGGACACGTTCTTCAGGGAGATATGGATCGATGCTGTCCCTGTCGATGTGAAGGTAGGCTCCTGTGTGAAGTACATACTCAACCGGCATCGGGTCGCCGGAACTCGCAACCTCTGACAACGACACACTCATCGGGTCGCTTCCCGTGAGAGTGGGGACGGCCGCCGCCACATCCGAGCCAGTCAGCGACACGCACTCATTGAACGCGGGATCATCACGGCGCGAGTGATCCGATGTCCAGGGCGCACAGGCCAGCAGGAACGGAACACCCTCGATCGCGGCCCCGCCGTGCCAGGCCGGGAACATTTCTCGCTGCACCTGCCGCAGCTCTGCGGACCCCGGCCCGGCCGACACATCATCGTACTCGAAGGCGGTCAGCCCCAGCATGGGAATGGCCTCGATGCCGCCATCGACCCAGTCGGTGTAGAACGCGCCAGACCCGGTCCAGGCGGTCAGCACGCTCTGCACGTCGCTGGGGGTCGCCTCGCCCCCATCCGCGAACGCATCCAGCCATCCGGCGGCCACCCACCAGAATGCGGCATGCGTGGCCCCGGTCGCGCGGTAGCGCAGGTAGGCCTGGAGCAGGACGTAGCTCCCGACGCCGTACCCGAGTTGAGTCGAAACCTCCAGGTCGTCGCTCAAGTCGGGGAGGCTTGCAGAGGCCCCATCCCGCAGTCGATCCCGCAGCCAGGTCGTCGAGGCCAGGGTGCCATACTCCCCGGACGCCCACAGGCTGTCGTACATGGACTGGGCGACCATCTGGCACAGGCCTTCGCCGAACCACTCCGTCTCGCCCTCGAACCGCACGTCCTGCCCGATCCAGGTGTGCGCCCACTCGTGGGCCAGGACGGCGCGGGCCTCGTTCGAGCTGGTCAGGCCCGTCCCCCACTCCTCGCCGTCGATGTCCAGCAGGAAGGCCGCCACCGTGCCGTGCAGCGAATGACCGCGCAGATCCGACGCCGGGTCCTGCCGTAGCAGCAGGAGCTGCGGCGTTGCCCGCGGCATGAGTCCCAGGATCGACTCCAGGTAGGTCAGGTCCGTGTCCACTCCCGCTTCGAGGTGGGTCTCGAGCTCCGTCCAGGCGGCGCTGGTCCAGTCGATGCCGCTGTCGACGAACACGTCGATCTCACCTCCCGTCCAGGGGTAGGTGCCCCAGTACTCCAGATCCTCCATCATCAACAGCGTGAAGTCCCGGGGCCGCCCAGGCGGCGCGCCGTAGAGCTGCACGTCCACCGTGGCTGTCCGATCCAGGAGTTGCCCGTTGCCCGTCACCGCATAGCCCGAGGGGGGATCGACGGTGAAGTCCGCCTCGACGAGCTGGGCCGCGCTGTCCTCCCAGCCCCCGCCCGTGCCGGCCCAGGCCGGCAGGCTGCCCAGCAGGAAGTCCCAGGAGATTCCGGAGTGGGAGAAGACCTGGAGCACGGGACGTTCGAGCCCGACCGCGTCCTGGTACCGCTCCACGGCGGTCGGCAGGGCCTGGTAGCGAACCGACACCGACACCGACTCGCCGTCCTCCAGCCAGCGGGGCAGTCGGAGGTCGTACCGCACGGCGCGGTGCTCTTCCATCTCGTAGAGCCCGGCCACCATGGGCGTGGTCACCGTACCATCGCTGAAGGCCAGCTCGATCTCCAGGGTGGCCAGGTCCGAGCTGCCCGGCCGAAGAGGCACGTAGACGAACATCCACGAGATGAAACACTGGTCTCCGCCGGCGCTGTCCTGGCAAGTGTGGGTCACATCGAACTTCGTGTCCAGGGTCCAGGGTTCGCTGGGGTCCGTCGCGGGGGCCTGCACGTCCACGGACACCGGGCCCATCGAGAACGAGGAGTTCGAGCCGCGGGCGATGGGATCGTCGTCATAGGTCACCGTGCGCACGCTGGTGTCAGAGCTGCCGCCGAAGACGTATGCCGTGCGCCGGACCGGATCCCAGGCGACGCCTGCGCCGTAACGGTCCCCGATGTCCGCCACCACGGTGCTGGCGCCGCCCAGCTCGATGTCCACGACATCTCCCGTGACCCCCGAGCTGTTGCGCCCGCCGATCAACAGCAGGCGCTCCGGGTCGGTGGCCACCATGGCGGCGTTCCGGACCGCGTCGGACACCGAGACGAGCCCGGAGCTGTCATAGTCGTGGGAGGTGGCGGAGAGGTCGATGCGCGTGGTCCCGTCCGTCGCCGAGATCAGGCTGTCGTCTTCGCCGCCCTCGTCATCGGCGACCTGGATGACCAGCCACTCGCCCGGCTCCTGGAAGCAGGAGTCGGTCCACGCACAGGCGCCGGGATCCCCGGTGTCCGGCACGCCCTCTGGGAACACCAGGCGCTGGTAGGGTGCCAGCGCGGTGTAGCGGGTCCCGCCCTTTCCGAAGGCGGCGACCGCGCTGCCCGTCCAGGCGTGCGACGATCGATCCCAGCTCAAGCCGGTGAGCGCCACCGCGAGCTGGTGCACCCCGGGGGACGCCTGGCTGGGCCAGGCATCCAGCTCCTCGGTGGGCCACTCCCCGGCGCCCGCCGCGAAGCGCTCGCGGTCGACCGCGACGGTGGTGACGGCCCCGGTGCCCGGATCGATGCTCAGGTCCACATCGTTGAGCAGGGTGGCCCTCTCGCTCGGCTGGCCCGCCTGTCCCTCTTCGAGCGCGTCTTCATAGGCGCCGCACTCCTCGCCCGCGCAGCCGCTGGCGCCGCCGAACACGCGGATCCGGTCCGCCACCGGGTCGTAGAGCGCCACGTGGCCTGCCAGCCCTGGAGACGCCACGCTCCTCTGCTCGGCGGTCAGACCCTCGGTGCAGTACACGTCGTCGGCGCAGGCCGCGTAGGCCCCGCCGGCCAACGGGCATTGGCCCACCTCGTAGATCGCGCTGCAGTCCGCCCCACTTCCGTAGACCGTGCTCACGTAGGTGATGCAGCCGGTGCACTTGCTGGAGGACAGGGTGCAGATGTGCTCCCCGACGAAGTTGATGATCTCCGAGGTGTAGGTCCCCTGGCAGAGGACATCACCCGCGGAGTTGAGGGCCGCGTTGAGGTGCCAGGTGGCGGTGGCGGTTGGAAGTCCGGCGCCCAGGGTGGAGAAGGTGGTGGCCCCCGCCTCGATGTCCCGCAGGTCCAAGGCCATGACATCACCCGTGGTCCACGATGTCCCACCCCCCTCGGTCCAGCCTCCGACCACCACGAATCGCTCCAGGTCCGGCACGTAGACCATGGACCCTCGCGCGAGCGGCGGGTTCCCGCTGGAGTCGAGCTGGTGCCAGCGGCAGTAGTCATATAGGCCGGCATCCAGATCGGCTGGGTCCGCCGCCGCGAGCAGCTCGCTGGCTGCCCCCACGCTGCGGTCCCACACGTCCGGGTTGGACAGGTCGAACAGCCACAGGTCGGAGAGCAGCGCATCGGTGGACGCATCAGCTCCGCCGTAGACCAGGATCCCCCGTTCGACCCACACCGGGTTGCCCCCCTGGCTGGTCAGGAGGATCGGACCCTCCGCGGGGTCGGTGATGAACCACGAGAGCTGGTGGAAACGTCGAGCAGCCGGCACCGCGGCGCAATTGCCCGCCGCGGTCGTGCCGGTGGAGACCACGCCCGTGCTGCTGTCACCGTCCCCTTCCTCACCGGATGGCTTCGGATCCGGACCGAAGCAGGAGAACACGGCGACGGGCAGCATCAAGACGGCATGGGAGCCGCGGGGGGGGGGGGGTCAACATGCGCACTCCCCTCCGCGGCACCTGCGACAGGCCGCCGCAGCATCCATACAGCTCCGGCCTGGGCCACGCCCACACCCCCAACGAGCCCGAGGCGATCGCAGCGATGACCCTGGCGTGAGCCCTGAGACAGTGGCGGCTCGCGCGGTCCTCAGGCAAGCCCGCCCTGGTCGCCCCCCGCCGTCGACCTCACCCCCCCCACAACCACAGCCGCCGCCCGCGGTGCTCCAGCCGCTCGGTCCACAGGCGGTCCTCCCAGCTTCGGCCCTCGCGCTGGTCGAAGATCACCAGGTGCCCCTCGGGCAGGTCCATGGTCTCCAGGTAGCCGGTCAACTGCTCGATGCCCTGCTCGCGCACCCGCTCCAGCGTGCGATGGCGCGGCGGCACCCGCTTGATCTCGACCACGTGCCGCTCCTCTCCATACTCGATGAGCAAATCCACCCGCCCGCGGGCAGCGGCGTATTCGCGCATCACACGCCCGCCGCCGTTGACCACCCGCTGCAAGAAGCCCATCAGGGCCAGGTGCGCGGCCGCCTCGCGGTAGGGGGCCGACTCGTGCTCGTACAGGATCTCGGCGTTCTCGCGCCACCAGTCGCGGAAGGCGAGCAGTAGGGCAGGCAGATCCAGCCCGCCATTTGCTCGGCGCCAGCGGAAGGTGGGCTCGGGGATGGAATCCTGGTGACGCTGGGACAGGACCCGGACCAGGATCTCCCGGTAGATGGGGTTGCGGGCCGTCACGCCCTGCGGGCCGATGCGGAGCAGGCCCAGGTCCAGGGTGTATCGGAAGTCGTCGGTGCTGGTGTCGATGGACGCGGGGTCGTCGCCCAGCAGGGCGGCGGCGACGATCGGCGCCACCCGGGGCTCGCGCAGGCGGGCCACCAGGCTGTCCAGGTGGGTGTCGCGCCGCTGGATGAGCAGTTCACCCGCCTGCACCATGGTGGGTTCGTCCACGTCCTGTCCGTCGGGGCAGAGGACCTCGACACACTGCCGGGCCAGGGCGTTGACCAGCCAGGATTGCCCCTGGGAGAGGGCGAACGCGCGGGCCAGGGCCGAGGGAGTGAACGCCTGGCCGGTGGCGTGGGTGTGCTGGCCGAGCAGGGATGCCACCTCGTCCGCGGTGAACTCCTCCAGCGTGATGGCCTCGGTCTTGATGTTGAGGGGGCTGGCCGAGCCCAGGTGGCTGCCGGCGGCGACCAGGTAGTCCCGCACGTCCCGCAGCCCGATGAGGGCGATGGAGGAGGGGAAGGACTGGGGGCGACGGCCGAAGGCGCTGCGAAGCTGGCGCAGGACGCTGACCAGGGTCGCGTCGCGCAGGGCGTCGACCTCGTCGAGGAACAGGACCAGGGGGCGGGGGCAAGCCTGGGCCCAGGCGCTCAGCGCGGCGGCGATGCGGCTGCCGGGGGGCGCCTCGGGCCAGGGCGGCGGGTGCAACTCGGCGGGGAGCTGCCAGACGGCGGTTGCATGCCACTCGGCGAGGATCGGCAGCTCGGCCTTGCCCGGATCGTCGGTGGCCCAGGCCCCGATTTCCAGCGAGAGAAGGACCGCGCAGAAGCGTCCCTCGGCCGTCAGCTCGCGTCCCAGCTCCAGGAAGCTGGTGGTCTTGCCCGACTGGCGGGGCGCGCGCACGGCGAAGTAGTGCTCCCCGTCCACCAGCGCGCGCACCTGCGAGACGCGGGCGGCGGCGGGCAGCATGTAGTGCTTGCCCGGGACGCAGGGGCCGGCGGTGTTAAACTGCATGCGCACCGGTATCCCGCCGGGATGGGGAGGGACCCGCCCGCGCCCGCGCGCAACCCGGGTTGCGCCCGGGGGGTCTCTCGGCGCGGGGCGACCGCGCCCCTCGTTAAGATGGTCCCCTTGACGCCCCGCCTGCCCCCGCTGACCCTCCTGGCGCTGGCCCTCGCGCTGGTGGGGGCCCCGGTCGCCCACGCGCAGGACCTGACCTCCCAGGCAGCGACCTCCCCGGCAGCGACCTCCCAGGCAGCGGGCCAGCTCGCCCAGGAGCAGCTCCCGGCGCTGGCCGCCCGGGAGCAGGCCGCCCGCGCCCGCGCTGCCGCCGCCACCGCCTGGTTCGAAGGCCGGCTGGACTGGGGCGGGGCCTTCCCCGACCTGGTGGGCGCGCCGGTCTTCGCCGCGGGCTTCCTGGACGCGGGCCTGGCCGCGCTGGACCGGGCGGGCCAGCAGCGCGCGGCCGAGCGGGTCGCCGCGCCGCCGGTGGGGCTTGCGGAGCGCGACCAGGCCCGGTGGCGCGCCGCGGTGCAGGCCACCCTGGCCGCCGAGGACCAGGCCGACGCCCTGCGCCGCCAGCTCCTGCTGGGGCTGCGGGCCGCGTCCATGCGCGCGCCCGGGCTTGCCGAGCTGCCGGGAGAGGCGGCGCTCCGGCTCGACGCCGCGCGCACGGCGCCGGAGGGGGCCGACCCGGCCCAGGCGGCGACGGCGCCGTGACCACCCACCCCGGCACCCCGGGGGGCCGGCGGCCACGGTGGTCGCCGGGCCCCGCCGGCCCCTATCTTGCACTGTGGCCGGACGGTCCGTCGCTCGCGCCGGACGGTCCG
>JAKLKF010000250.1 GCA_023150805.1 Myxococcota bacterium
GTGCTGCGGGCCGGGATCGCGCCGATCTACCCGCCGCTCGCCTATGTGAAGGACGGTAAACTCGCCGGCGTCGAAGTCGATCTCGCTGATGGCCTCGATGAAGACCTCGATACCGACATCGAGTTCGTCGAGCTGCAATGGGAAGAACTCATCCCGGCGCTGCAGGCGGGGCGGATCGACGCCATCGACCTGCCCGGTCTGTCCGACGACCGCCGGCCGGTGATCGCCGGCGGCGTGCTGGTGCTGGATCAGGCGCTTGGCGACGTCGTAGAAGGGCTGGTCGAAGGGCGCCTCGAAGAGGGGGCGGTTGTCCATGCTCGCCTCCCAGCTGGTCGCGCGCATCGAGGGCGCCACGCGGTCGAAGAAGGGCGTGCCCGGCAGGGGGTAGCTCACGCTCACGCCGATCTGGTCGGGCGCCAGGCGGCGGACCATGTCGACGGTGGCCTGCACCTGGGCCAGGCCCTCGCCGGGGTAGCCCAGCTGCAGGAAGAAGCCGACCTGGATGCTGTGGCGGCGCAGCAGGGCGGTGGCGGCCTCGATCTCGCGGACCGTGCAGTCCTTGTCCATCGCCCGCAGCACGCCGTCGTCGCCGCTCTCGGCGCCCACCCAGACCTCGCGGCAGCCGGTGGCGGCCAGGTCGGCGGTGAAGGCCGGGTCTACCAGCAGGTCGACGCGGGACAGGCAGCGGTAGGGCAGGACCGGCGCGCCGCCGCGGGTGCTCTCCAGCGCCCGGCGCAGCTCCCGCAGCCAGCGGGGGCGCAGGGCGAAGATGTCGTCGGTCATCCACAGGCGGTCGGGCGAGAAGCGGGCCTGCAGGTCCAGGATGTCGGCCGCCACCTGCTCGGGCGGCCGCACGGCGTAGCTGCGGCCCCAGGTCGGCTTGGCGCACCAGGCGCAGCGGTAGGGGCAGCCCCGGGCCGTCGACAGGGGCAGCTCCCAGGGCGCGCCCGCGCGGCGCCAGGCCTGGCGGTAGGGCGCGAGCTCCAGCAGCTCCCAGGCCGGGCGCGGCAGGCCGCCCAGGTCGGGCAGCGGCCCGGCCCGGCCCCCGGCACCGCCGGCCCCGTGCAGGCCCACCAATCCTGGTTGGTCATCCAACCAACCAATCAGCACCGCCTGCACCTCGCCCGAGACCGCCGCCGTGGCGCCCGCCTGGAGGTAGACCTGGGGGTGGTCGGAGACGTCCGGGCCGCTGACCAGGGTGGGGATCCCGCGGGCCGCCGCCGCGCCGACCATCGCCTGGCCCGCCCGGCGCATCGCCGCCAGGCACTGCTTCATCGGCACGCTGTGGTCGTCGCCCACCACCACCACCCGGTCCGGGCGCAGCCGGTCCAGCAGGGCGCCGAAGCCGTCGGGCCCCGGGGCGAAGGTGCGGTCGTCCAGGGTCACGTGGTGCCCCGCGTCGCGCAGCGCCGCCGCCGCCACCAGGGTCTGCAGCGGCGGGTAGGGCCGCCCCAGCGCCGCCTCGCGCGGGTCGAGGGACAGGTGGTAGTTGTGGCTGACCAGGACGTGCGGCATGGGCAAGGGGCCCCTACCTCGCCCGGGGTGGGCCTGGCGCCCCGGGCCTCGTCCGCGCGCTGCCCTCCGCTCGCCGCGGGGGTTAGCGCCAGTGCGTCCCCCGGAGCGACAATGGCCTGCCTGCTCGCCCTCGCCCTGACCCTCGGCTGCGCGGGAAGCAGCTCGGCGCCGCCCGCGGGGGTCCCCTCCTCGGTCGAGGTCGCCTCGCCCTCGACGGCGCCCGCCCCGTCCGCGGGCGCGCCCCTCGCCGCCGCGGAGCCCGTCAGCTCCCCCGAGACCCAGGTCCGGGGCGGCCTGCCCGCCATCCTGCCCCCCGACAGCAGCCACAGCGGCGGCTGGCAGCACTACGGCGCCGAGTTCCAGCTCGCCGCCGACCAGGCGCTGCGCTGCGAGGAGCTGCTGGCCGCCCCCGCCGCCTGGGAGGGGCGCACCGTGCGGGTCAAGGGCCGCGTCGCCGACGTCTGCCAGTCCGCCGGCTGCTGGATGGTGCTCACCCCCGAGGGCGGAGGCCCGGGCCTGGTGCGCATCACCATGAAGGACCACGCCTTCAGCGTCGCCAAGGACGGCGCCGGCCGGCAGGCCGAGCTGGAGGGCGTGCTGGTCGGCAAGGCCGTCGACCCCACCACCGTCGCCCACTACCAGTCCGAGGCCGGCGCCCCCGGCCTGGTGCCCGAGGCCCAGGCCCAGGGCGGCCGGAGCTACGAGATCGTCGCCAGCGCCGTGCGCCTGCGGAACCCCGGATGAGCGGCCCCACCGAGCCCCTGCTGCTCGACAACCCCATCCAGCGCTACGCCTGGGGCAGCACCCGGGCCCTGGCCCGCCTGCGCGGCCGCCTGCCCGGCGACCAGCCCGAGGCCGAGCTGTGGATGGGCGCCCACCCCCAGGCCCCCAGCAAGGTCACCATCGACGGGCAGACCCTGGGCCTGGACCAGGCCATCGCCCGCTGGCCCCAGGCCATGATGGGCCACGACGGCCCCCTGCCCTTCCTGCTCAAGATCCTGGCCGTCGCCGCGCCCCTCTCCGTCCAGACCCACCCCGACGCCGCCCAGGCCCAGGCCGGCTTCCAGCGCGAGGAGGCCCTGGGCATCCCCCGCGGCGCGCCCCACCGCAGCTACCGCGACCCCTTCGCCAAGCCCGAGCTGGTCGTCGCGCTCAGCGACTTCCGGGCCCTGTGCGGCTTCCGCCCCTGGGACCAGGCCCAGGCCCTGCTGCGCGCCGTCGGCCTGGACTTCACCGACCGCCGGGCCGCCGTCGCCGCCCTGGTGCAGCCCCGCACCGACCTGCGCGCCGCCCTGGCCCGCCTGCCCGACGCCCTGCCCGAGCTGGCCCCCCTTGTCGCCGAGCTGCAGCGCCACCACCCCGGCGACCCCGGCGTGCTCTTCCCCCTGCTGCTGCAGCCCGTCACCCTGTCCCCCGGCCAGGGCCTGTTCCTGCCCGCCGGCCAGCTCCACTGCTACCTGGAGGGCGTCGCCGTCGAGATCATGGGCAACAGCGACAACGTCCTGCGCGGCGGCCTCACCCCCAAGCACCGCGACCCCGACGAGCTGCTCGCCGTCGTCGACTGGCAGGCCCCGCCCTCGCCCGTCCTCGAGCAGGCCGAGGACGGCAGCTGGCCCGCCCCCACCTCCACCTTCCGCCTGACCGGCGCCCGCAGCCCCGTGCGCGGCCCCGCCATCGTCGTCTGCACCGGCGGCAACCTGTTCCTGGGCACCCGCCGCCTGCTGTCGGGAGACGCCTGCTTCGTGCCCGCCGCCAGCAAGCCCGTGCCCCTGGGCGGCGCCGGGGCCGGCTTCGTGGCCACGGGGGGCAACGGCGGGTGAAGGCGGGGTGGGTGCTCCTGCAGCGCCAGCGGGAGGAGGTCCGGGAGCTGTTCGCCGAGCCCCTGGCCGCACGGGTCGGGCGCAGCGTGGATGAGGTGCGAGAGGGCGGGTTGGAGGGGGGAGACTTCCCCATCGACAGCGAGGTCGAGGTGCGCCTGGCGGACGGCAGCCGCCTGGTGCTGCGGCACGCCTTCGCCGTGGTCGACGAGGCGCAGGGCGTGGTGGGCGTGGGCGCAGAGCACGGAGGGTACCCGGTGGTCGGGATGGGGGACTCGGAGGTGGTCGAGCGGCGGTGGGGGTGAGGACGCGGGGGGGAGGGAGGGGTGTCCCCGCGCGGGGCCAGGGGGGACGCCCCCGAGCGCGG
>JAKLKF010000251.1 GCA_023150805.1 Myxococcota bacterium
CGCGGGCACCACCCCCTAGCCAGCCGACCCGCGGGGCGGCCCCGGCCGCCTCCGCCCGCCACGAGGAGCCCGTTGGCCCCGCCCCCCGCCAGCACCGACCCGACCGCCCCGCGGCCGCCTGCGCGGGGCCCCGCTCCGGTGGTGTCGATCATCGTGCCCGTCTACGACGAGGAGGGCAACGTCGAGCCGCTGCACGAGGCGATCTGCGCGGCGATGGGGGAGCGCGCCTTCGAGGTGCTCTACGTCGACGACGGCAGCCGGGACGCCTCCCCTCGCCTGCTCGACGGGATCGCCGCCCGCGACGGGCGCGCGCGGGTGCTCCACTTCGTGCGCAACTACGGCCAGACGGCCGCGCTGACCGCGGGGATACGCTTCGCGCGGGCCGACGTGCTGGTGACCCTGGACGGCGACCTGCAGAACGACCCGGCCGACATCCCGGCCCTGCTCGGGCACCTGGAGGACTGCGACGTCGTCTGCGGGTGGCGCAAGGACCGCCAGGACGCCCACGTGACGCGGGTCCTGCCCAGCCGGGTGGCGAACTGGCTCATCAGCCGGCTGTCCAACGTGCACCTGCACGACTACGGCTGCACGCTGCGGGCCTACAAGCGGCCCTACATCGAGCACATCCCGCTCTACGGCGAGATGCACCGCTTCATCCCGATCTACGTGACCTGGGCGGGCGCGCGCATCAAGGAGGTGCCGGTCCGGCACCACCCCCGCACCCGCGGGGTCAGCAAGTACGGGCTGTCGCGGATCCCCAAGGTCCTGCTGGACCTGACGACCCTCAAGTTCCTGCGCGACTTCTACGTCACGCCGATCTACTTCTTCGGCTGGCTGGGCTTCGCGTTGCTGCTGCTGGGCACGCTCAGCGGGATCGTGGCGGTGCCGCTGTGGCTGGCCGACGGCGCCCACTGGCTGGCGGCGACCCTGACCGTCATCGCCCCGACCCTGGTCTGCTTCGGCCTGGTCGAGGTGACGCTCGGCATCATCGCCGAGGTGCTGATCCGCATGCACTACGAGAGCATGGGCAAGCAGCCCTTCCGGGTGCGGGTCGCGCGCAACGTGGACGTGCCCGAGGCGATCGAGCCGTCCACCTGGCCCGCGCCGGACGACGGCCCGCCGGCCCGGACCTAGGCCATGTGCGGCATCGCCGGGGCCTGGAACCCGCTGGGCGTCGACCCGGGCCCGGTCACGGCCATGGTGCACAGCCTGGCCCACCGCGGGCCCGACGACGAGCGCGTGACGGTCCTGGGCCCGGCCGAGCGCCCCTGGGCGGCCCTGGGCGCGCGCCGGCTGGCCATCGTCGACCTGCGCCAGGGGGCCCAGCCGGTCGCCGACGACAGCGGCCGCTTCGTCGCCTCCATGAACGGCGAGCTGTACAACCACCGCGCCCTGCACAAGCAGCTCGCCGCCCAGGGACACCGCTTCCACGGCCACGGGGACACCGAGGTCCTGGCCCACCTGCTGGCCAGCAACCCGCGCGCGCCGGAGCGGTGCCTGGAGCGGCTGCACGGCATGTTCGCGCTGGCGGTGGCCGACACCGAGCGCCGCGCCCTGCTGCTGGTGCGCGACCGGATGGGGCAGAAGCCGCTGTACTGGACGCGCCTGGAGGACGGCACCCTGCTGTGGGGCAGCGAGCTGAAGGCGCTCCGGGCGCACCCTCGCCTGCGCCTGCAGCCGGATCGGCGCGCGCTCCAGGCGGTCCTGCTCTTCGAGTACGTGCCGACCCCCTGGACCCCCTGGCAGGGCATCCACAAGCTGGAGCCCGGCACGATGCTGGTGGCGGAGCCCTCGGGCCTGCGCATCGAGCGGTGGTGGACGCCGCCGGTCCCGCAGGAGCGCGACGACGGCAGCACGGAGCGGTGGGCCGAGGCCCTGCGGAACGCCCTGCAGCTCGCCGTTGTGCAGCGCCTGGACGCCGACGTCGAGATCGGCTGCCTGCTGTCGGGCGGGGTGGACTCCTCCACCGTGGCCGCCCTGGCGCAGGCGCGCCTGTCGCGCCCGCTGCGCACCTTCTCGATCTCGGTGGACGCGCCGGGCTTCGACGAGGGCGCCCAGGCCCGCCGGGTGGCCGCCCACCTGGGCACCGAGCACCGGTCGGCCCGCCTGCAGGCCGCCGACCTGCCGCGCCTGCTCGACCGCGTGACGGCCCTGGTCGACGAGCCGCTGGCGGACAGCTCGCTGATCCCCACCTGGCGGTTGATGGAGCTGGTGGCCGAGGCGGGGCTCAAGGCCGTGCTCTCTGGCGACGGCGCCGACGAGAGCTTCGCTGGCTACCCCACCCTGCAGGCCCACCGGCTGGCGCCGCTGGCGACGCCGCTGGCCCCCGTGCTGGCCCCGCTGGTCGCCGCCCTGCCCACCTCCCGCGAGGGCGTGACGCGGGACTACATGGCGCGGCGCTTCGTGGCGGGCCTGGGCCTGCCGTGGGCGCGCCGCCACCAGGTGTGGATGGGCGCCTGGCTGCCGGCGGAGCTGTCCACCGACGAGGCGGTGTGGTCGGTGGTGGACGCCCACGCGGCGGCGGCGGGCGGGGCCGACCCGGCGAGCCGCGCCCTGTACCTCGACCAGCGCCTGTACCTGGCCGACGGCGTCCTGGTGAAGGTGGACCGGGCCAGCATGGCCCACGGGGTCGAGGTGCGCAGCCCCTTCCTGGACCACTCCATCGTCGAGCTGGCGGCGAGCATGGGGATCGGCCACAAGCTGCGCGGCCGGCAGACGAAGCGGGTGCTCAAGCGCGTCGCCCGCGACCTGCTGCCCGTCGAGATCGTCGACCGCCCCAAGCAGGGCTTCGGCGCGCCGGTCGGGCCATGGCTGGCCGGCCCCTGCCGCGACCTGCTGCGAGGGCTGCCCGAGGCGCTCGACGACCTGGTGCCCGCAGCGGTGCTGGCCCGGGTGGTCGACGAGCACGTCGACGGCCGCGCCGACCACCGCCGTCGCCTGTGGTCGGCCGTGGTGCTGGCGCGCTGGCGCCAGGGGCCCTGGGGCTGAGCCGGCGCGCCCGGACCCTCAGGTGCCGGCGGAGAAGTAGGCCCGCGCGTCGGGGAAGGCGGCGACCAGGCTGCGCTTGTCCAGGTCCAGCCACACCAGGTAGTCGCTGGCGTCGGTGACGGCGTGGGCGGCGACCAGGGTGCCCTCGGGCGCCTTGTCCAGGGCCGAGAGGACAGCGGCCGCGCCGACCGCCCGCTCGAGCTGGCCGTCGGCCAGGAACTTGGAGCGGTGGCCGCGCCACAGCGCCCGCAGCAGGTCCCGCTGCTGGACGGCGATGGCGTTGGCCACGAAGACGGTGCCGATGCCGGGCAGCCACTCGGGGATCAGCTCCTGCACGGCGTCGCGCAGGCGGTTCGCCTCCTTGCGCAGGTCCTGGGCGTGCCGCTCCTCCTCGTGCCGCGCGGCCTCGCGGGCCGCCTCCAGGGCCGTCATCGGCTTGCGGGCGCGGGCGGCGAGCGCGTCGATGCGCGAGCGGCCGGTCCGGGCCCGCTCCTCGGCCGAGGGAGAGCCGGCCTTGGCCTTGCCCTTGCCCTTGGCGCGGGGCGCCTCGGCAGCGGCGGGCGCAGGCGCGGCAGGCGCGGCCGCGGGGGGCGGGGCCGCGGCGCGGGCGGCGGCCTCGGCCGCCAGCTTGCGGGCCAGCG
>JAKLKF010000252.1 GCA_023150805.1 Myxococcota bacterium
GGTTCCCCCCTCGATGGAACCCGTGAGCGCAGCGACCGTCCTGGCGCCCGGAAAGCTGGTCCTGCTGGGGGAGTACGCGGTCCTGGACGGGGGCCCGGCCCTGGTGATGGCCATCGACCGGGGCGTGCGCTGTGACATCACGCCCGCGCCGACGCTCGAGATCGAGACCCCGGACGGAGACGACCGCTTCGTCCGCCCGGCCCTGCAGGGCGCCGCCCCGGCCCGGTACCGGTTCTCGGCCTGGAACCCGGTGGACCTGCCCGGCAAGCCGGGCTTCGGCGGCAGCGCGGCGGCCTGCGTCGCGGCCTGCGTCGCGGCGGGCCGGCCGGCCCTGGACGCGCTGCCGATCCACCGCGCGGTCCAGGGCAGCGGCAGCGGCATCGACGTCCTGGCCAGCGCGCTCGGCGGCGCCTTGCGGGTGCAGGGCACCCACACCCGCCCGGTGCCCGCCCCGGTCCCGGTCGTGGTCTACAGCGGCGCCTCGGCGCGCACCGGCCCTCGGGTCGAGCGCTACCGCGCCTGGGCCGACCAGGGCCCCGCCCACCAGGCCTTCCTGCTGCGCTCGGCGGCGGCGGTGGACGCCTTCGCCACCGACCCGCTGCGCGCCGTGGACGCGGCCCGGGACAACCTGGTCGACATGGCGCGCCAGGCCGACCTGGCCTACCTGACCCCGGGGCTCTCGCGCATCGTGGCCCTGGCGCGCGCGCACGGGGGCGCGGCCAAGCCCAGCGGCGCCGGCGGCGGGGACGTCGCGGTGGCCTGGTTCCTCGATCCCCAGGCCCAGGCCGCGTTCCTGGCGGCCTGCCGGGCCGAGGGGCTGCCCCCGATCGCGGTGCAGGTCGCGCCCGGCGCCCGGCGGCTCGCGTGGGGAGAGCACCGCGTTAGCCCGCCCGCATGAGCCCACCTGCCTCGATCTCCTCCCGGAAGGCCGACCACATCGACCTCTGCGCCCAGGGCGACGTCGCCTTCCGCGGCAAGACCACGCTGCTGGAGGCGGTCGAGCTGGTGCACGACGCCCTGCCCGACCTGGCGATGGCCGAGGTCGACCTGTCGGTGGACTTTGCCGGCAAGCGGCTGCGGGCGCCCCTGGTGATCGCGGCGATGACCGGGGGGGTGGACCGTGCCGAGGCGATCAACCGCGACCTGGCCAGCGTGGCCGAGGAGCTGGGCATCGGCTTCGCCTTCGGCAGCCAGCGCCCGCTGCTGCTGCACGGCATCGAGGACGGCTACCGGGTGCGGGACGTGGCGCCCACGGCCCTGGTGCTGGGCAACATCGGCGTGGTCCAGGCCCGGCAGACGCCGACCGGACGGCTGGCGGAGCTGGTCGCGCGCACCGGCGCGGACGCCCTGTGCGTGCACCTGAACCCGGCGATGGAGGTGGTGCAGCCCGAGGGGGACGACGACTTCCGGGGCGGGCTGGACACGATCGCCCGGCTGGTGGCCGAGCTGCCGGTGCCCGTGATCGTGAAGGAGACGGGCTGCGGCCTGTCGCGCGCGGTCGGGCAGCGCCTGGTCCCGGCCGGTGTGCGCTGGGTCGACACCAGCGGGGCCGGCGGCACGAGCTGGGTCGGCGTCGAGGCCCGCCGGGCCGAGGGGCGCCAGGCCACCCTGGGAGAGACCTTCTGGGACTGGGGCATCCCGACGGCGGCCAGCGTGGCCCAGCTCTCGGGGCTGGGGCTGGGCATCTGCGCGACGGGAGGCCTGTCGACGGGCCTGGACGTGGCCCGGGCGCTGGCGCTGGGCGCCACCTGCGGGGGCATCGCCCGCACCTTCCTGCAGGCCCACGCCCGCGGCGGCCGGGACGAGGTGCTGCGCGCCGCCCGCACCGTCATCGACGAGGTGCGGGTCGCCTGCCTGCTGACAGGCTGCCGCAGCCCCGCCGACCTGGCGCGGGCCCCGCTGGCGCTGGCGCCGGCCCTGGCGCGCTGGGTGCCGGCCGGAAGCCCCCTCGCCGACCGCCTGCTGCGCCCGCCCGCCTGAGCCGGGTCCACCCTGGCTGGAGGGCTCCGCCCTGGCACCCCCCTCCCCTCGCGGATAGGCGCGCCCCCCCACGTCACGGAGGTCGTCATGCCGTCCCTCGGCGCCCTCGCCAGCAAGCTGCCCACGCCGCTCAAGCAGGCCATCAAGGACCGCGTCTACCCCGAGCTGCTGCCCGAGGGCGAGACCGCGCCCGAGTGGCAGCTCCAGGGCTGGGACGGCGAGTGGCATCGCCTGAAGAAGGAGTGGTCGATCCTGGTCTTCTACCCGGGCGACGACACCCCGGGCTGCACGAAGCAGCTCCAGGACTTCCAGGAGCACTACGGCCAGCTCCAGGAGCTGGGCTGCCAGGTCTACGCCGTGAACCCGGCCGAGGCCCCCAGCCACCAGGCCTTCGCCGAGAAGTACGGCTTCCCGTTCCCGATCCTGACCGACCGGGGCGGCTCGGTGGCCCGCAGCTTCAAGGCCAGCGTGCCGCTGGGCTTCAAGCCGCGCATCATCCGCACGGTCTACCTGATCAACCCCGAGCGCAAGATCCGCCTGGCCAACCGCGGCGCGCCCTCGGTCGCGGCGATCGTGCGCAGCATCCAGGCCCTGCAGCAGGCGACCAAGGACGGGATGTAGGCGCCCCCTGGGGGGCCGAGGCCCTCAGCGCGTCAGGTCGTGCAGGAAGTCGGCCAGCGACAGGCGGGCCAGGTAGAGCTGCTGGGCCTGCTCGGCGTCCAGGCTGCGGCGCATCAGCTTGCCGTCGGCCAGCCCCTCGAAGGCCACCTCCAGCAGGGGCACGCCCAGCGCGTGGTGGGTCATGTACTTGCCCACCACCAGGGCGGCGGCGCCCAGCTCGCGGTCCAGCTCCTGGCCATCGGTGCGCAGGCGCAGGCGCAGCTCGACGACCTCCAGGGCGCCGGCGGCCTCGCCCGGGGGGACCGGCGGTGGGGCCAGCACGGTCACGTCGATCTGGACGACCTGCAGGCGCACCCGGTTCAGCTCGATGAGCAGGGCCGACTCCAGCGCCTCGGCGTCGGGGACCTCCTGCACCCCGCTCATCATCTGGCCGCGAAGCTCGCGCTCCAGCGCGTCGTAGGCCTGGTCGACCGCCAGCGAGGCGGGGGTCGGAGCCACGACCGGCGCCGCCTCGCCCGGCAGCGGGGCGGTCGGCGCGGCCACCACGCCCTCGGCGCCGGGCGGCACGGCGGGGGCCGGCACGGCCGGGCCGAAGCCGGCGGTCGTCTCCATGGCCACGTAGAAGCGGGCGACGCCGAGCAGCAGCAGCCCCAGGCCGGCGATCGCGGCGATGCGCCACCAGTTGGGTCCAGGCTCGGACGGCTCGCGTCCGCCGCGGCGCGCAGCCGCCGGGCGCAAGGGCCCCAGGTCCATCGGCGGCGGCGGGGTGGGCTGGCGCTCGGGGAAGGGGACGGGCTCGCTGGCCAGGGCGTGGGCGCCGTCGGTGGAGGGGCGCCCGGGGCGGGGGCCGGGGTTTCGATGCTTCCACTTTATGCCGTCGCGCGCCGGCGGGCTGTCCGACGATGCCGGAGGCGGGCGTAGGCGCATTCCGTCGTCACTGTCGGAATCGGGGCGCATGGCGGCGGGGCGTGTCGCTAC
>JAKLKF010000253.1 GCA_023150805.1 Myxococcota bacterium
AAACCCCAACAGTTTCAATCCCCTCTGTGTCGGGGTGGGGTCTGCGACGACCCCCGAGGTCCTGCTGAAGTCCTTCATCCTCCCGGCCCTGGTTTCAATCCCCTCTGTGTCGGGGTGGGGTCTGCGACGGTGGCCGTGGGGCTGGGTCTCACCGGGCGTGGGATGGTGGTTTCAATCCCCTCTGTGTCGGGGTGGGGTCTGCGACCGCCGCGGGGTCGTGCGGTCAGGTCGTGGATTCCCGTTTCAATCCCCTCTGTGTCGGGGTGGGGTCTGCGACACCCCGACAACCCCGACGATCGGACCAACCGATCAACCCGTTTCAATCCCCTCTGTGTCGGGGTGGGGTCTGCGACCCCTCGTCTCCAGGACCCGCACCACCAGCGGATCCTCGCCCCCCTCTCCGGGGGACCTCCTCCATAACTCTTGCCGCGTCAAGACTTGCCTGCCGCTGGCCTCGCAAACCCTTGATCTCCCAGCACTCCCGCCTGCGGGGGTCGCAACGGCGTTGCTGCACTTACGGGCCCGAACGGTGCTCCCCGCAGGGCCCGGCCGCCGGGTCCAACAGCAGCGCCGGCGGCGGTCGCTGTCCTCTTTGCAGAGAGCCTGTCGGCCGTGGGCCAACCGCCCCATTCTACCCTGGATCGCGCCTCTACACGACCACTGGCCCCTTCTTGTCCTCGACGGGGCGGGCGATGCCCAGTAGCAGGGTGCTGGCGGTGCAGCTCTTGCACAGCAGGTAGATGCGCACGTCGTCCTGGCGCGGGTCGATGGTCCTGCGGACCGTGGCGAGCAGGGGGTTGAGGCGCGCGGGCTCGAGGGCCCCTTCGAAGACGGAGCGCTGCACGGGCTTCAGGAAGCTGGCCAGGCGCTTGTGCAGGCGGGTGCGGCGGCTGTCGACGGGGACGTCGTAGCAGACGATGACGTGCATGGCTCAGCGCCAGGCGAAGGGCTGGTAGGTCAGGCTGGGGTCCAGGAAGCAGGCGGACAGGTGGCGGGCCTGCTGGTCCAGGATGTCGCGCAGGGCCCAGCGGCCCTCCAGGTGGGGCGAGGTGCTGCGCTCGCGCAGGCGCTCGTCCCAGGCGTGCAGGGCGATGGTGCGGGCGACGCTGCCCAGCCAGACGCCCCCCTCGCGCGGCGGCGGATCGGGGCGGTCGTCGTCCGCTGCAAGCTCCTCCTCGGGAGGTTCGGCGACGGGGTCGGTGGCGGAGAGGACGACGAAGTCGTCGGGGGTGACCTGGGCCTGGTTGAAGATGCGCAGGACGACGGCGTCGACCAGGGGGCGCCACTCCTCGGCCAGGTCGAGCGCCAGGGCGGGCTTTCCGCGGCCGACGTCGTGCAGCAGGCCGACGTAGGGGTCCAGGCCGGCGCGGAAGGCGGCGTGCAGGGTGCGGGTGCAGAGCAGGGTGTACAGGAAGCTCAGCGCGGCGTTGACCGGGTCCTTGGGGGGCCGACGGCTGCGCCCGGCGAAGGAGAACAGGGGGTTGCGCAGCATCTGGGGCAGGGCGCCGAAGTAGACGCGGGCGGCGTAGCCCTCGACGCCGCGCAGGCTGTCCAGGTCAGGGGCCTCCAGGGCGGAGCGGGCGGCGGCCTGGATGGCGACCTGGGCGTCGACCAGGACCTCGCTGGGCCGCGCGCGGTGGGCGCGGCGCAGGGGCACGAGCTGGTTCTGGAGCTTGCCGGAGACGATGGCACGGGCCAGGTGCAGGCGGCGGGGACCGTCCAGGACGGCGCGGAGCTGGGCCAGGCGGCGCTCGCCGGCGGCGGAGGGCGGGCCGAGCAGGACGCCGCGGAAGGCGCCGGCCGCGGTGAGGAACAGGGTGGGAATGCCGGCCTGCAGCAGCAGGCGGCGCGCGGCGGGGGTGACGACGGCGTCGCCCAGGATCTGCACCTCGTCCACCTCGGTGGGGTGGACGCGCAGGACCTCCTCGCCCCGCAGGGTGAGGACGAGCTGCCCGTCGCGGGCGCCCAGGCTGCGCTCGTGGC
Organism: Myxococcota bacterium; assembly: GCA_023150805.1. Lineage (GTDB taxonomy): Bacteria > Myxococcota_A > UBA796 > UBA796 > UBA2385 > UBA2385. The sequence continues at coordinate 1,984 of JAKLKF010000253.1, forward strand.
CTTGCAGGACCAGCCAGCGCATCAGGCGGGGCCCTTGCCCTCGAAGCGCACGACGGGCAGGCCGTCGACGTCCTCGACCGTCCAGGTGCCCTCGGGGGCGACCAGGCGACCGCCGGGAAGGCGGGCCAGGCGGTCGGCGACGTGGCGGCGCAGGCCGTCGCGCTCGCTCTCCAGGCGGCGCAGGCGGGCCTCCAGGCGGCCCAGCGCGGCGACCCGGTCCTCCAGCAGGGCCGGGGGCGGCTCGGGCTGCAGCTCGGCGCCGCCCAGGTGGACCAGGGGGTGGGGGTAGCGGTGCTCGCCCTCGAACTTGCAGGTGCAGGGCACGGACTGGGCGACGTGGGGGATGCGCTGGCGGATCCGGGCGCAGGAGATCACGCTGCCGCGGTGGGGGCTGCCCATGCGCAGGGGCGTGCCGCCGCAGATCCGGCCCAGGTAGTTGACGGCCTCGACGCCCTCGGCCAGGTGGCCCAGCGAGTGCTCCAGCACGACGGCGGCCTCGGCCTCGATGCGCAGGGTGGACAGGGCCTGGTCGATGACCTCGCGCAGCACGGGGCAGCCGCGGCGCAGGGCGACCAGGCGCGGCATGGCGTCGAAGTCGGCCTCGCAGAAGGGCGGGGCCGGGTCGGCGGCGTCGGCGGGCAGGGCGGGCTCGGGCTCGGGCAGGGGCACGGGGGCGGGGGCGCTGCGGGCGCGGCCGGCGGGCAGGGGGGTGCGGCGCAGGGCGCGCAGGGTGGGCCAGGGGTCGGGCAGGGGCTGGCCGGCCTCGTCGAGCAGGGCGCTGCGGCGGCCCGAGCGCAGGTGGACGCCCAGGGGCAGCTTGACCAGGTTGCCCAGGCCGCCGGCGGGGACGTGGTCCTGCTTGGGGAAGACCTCGACGGACAGGCCGGGCGGCAGGGGCGGCGCCTGGTGCAGCAGGGCGTGGCCGGCGGCGCGCACGTCGGCGGCGGTGGGCTCGCCGTCCAGCAGGCACCACAGGTGGCGGCCCTTGAAGCCCGAGTCGACCAGCAGCGGGTGCAGGCCGCGCTCGCGCAGGTGGTCGCGCAGCAGCAGGCCGGCCCGGTGCAGCTCCTCGCGCAGGGCGCGGGCGCGCTCGGGGTGGCCCCAGGCGCGCTCCAGGGCCTCGGGGCTGGCGTCCACGTCCAGCACGAGCTGGGCGCAGCGGTCGCCGTGGCGCACCAGGTAGCTGCCCAGGGTCAGGCCACCGTCCAGGTGGGCCTGGACCAGGTCGGGCACCAGGGGCGTGTGGACGGGGCTCCAGCCCACCTCGGCGCGCTGGCCGGCGCCGCGCAGCCACTGGCGGGCGTGCACGCCGGCGCGGCCGCCGAACTGGTCGACGAAGCGCAGCAGGTCGGCGGGCGAGGCGCCGGGCACCTTGGCGGGCGGCTCATCCTCGTCGGGGGCGGGCGGCGGGGTCGTGGCGGCGCCCAGGTGTTGCCGTCGCCGAAGAAGCGCGCGATCCCGGTGAAGACCGCGCGCTCGATCGGTCTGGCTACGCCCCGGCCTTG
>JAKLKF010000254.1 GCA_023150805.1 Myxococcota bacterium
GGAGCAGGTCCACGGCCGGGACCTCGGCGCCCGTCCAGGCCGCCAGCGCCGCGCGGGCGCGCGCCTGCTCCACCCGGCGGGCGTCGTGCTCCGCGGCCAGGGCCAGGCGCGCCAGGGTCACGCGGTCGCGGTCGTAGCCCGAGATCTCGCCGGCCGCGGCCAGGCGCTCCATGTCCCGTGCCAGCGCCTCCAGCCGGGTGGACGCCGCGCCGGTCGCCTCCGCCTGCGCCCCCGCCAGCCACAGGTCGAGCGCGCCGGCGCGCACCTCGCAGATCGCCTCCAGCGTGTCGGCCCGGGTCCGCGCCAGGGCGGCCTGTCCTGCCAGCCGGGCGGCGCCGCGCTCGGCGACCGAGGCCAGGCCCAGGTCCACCCGCAGGCCGGCGCCCAGGGCGTCGGTGGTGATGCCGGCGCTCCCGCCCTCCTGCTCGTGGCGCGCCAGCAGCTCGGGGTTGGACAGCAGGGCCGGCCCGGTGCCCGCCGCCTCGCCGCGGGCCCGCGAGGCCTGCAAGGCGCCCCGCAGCGCCGGCCCCTCCAGCGCCGCGCGCACCAGGTCGGCCTCGGCGATGGCCGCGGCGGGCGCGGCATCGGTCGCGCCGTCGGCCCCGCCGTCGGCCCCGGAGGCGGGGGCAGCGCGCGCAGGGAGGAGCAGCGCCAACCCGGCCAGGGTCATACGACACATTGTCGTAGCGGAGGGCGTGGCGAGGCGCGGGACGCGGGCGGGCATCGGCCGGCTCCTACAGGGAGAGGTTGAGCAGGTGCTCGACCTGGTGGTGCAGCCAGGGGCTGGCCGACAGGCCCAGGAGCAGGGCCAGCGCCAGGGCCAGCAGGTCGGCCGGGCCAGCGTCGGGGCGGGCGGGGGACCGCGGCGCGGGGCCCTCCAGCAGGGCGTGCACGCGGTCCGCCAGGCTGCCGCCGCTCCAGCCCAGCGCCAGGTCGGGCCCGGCGGCGCCCAGGCGGGCGCAGCGCAGGATCGCCGCCGCGACCAGGGTGGGATCACCGACGATCCGCCCGGCCTCGGCGTCGGCGGCGCGCTCGGCGTGGTCCAGCCAGGCCCGGACCGCGCCCTGGGCGAGGGGGGCCGGCGCCACGGTCCAAAGGCCCCGCAGGACCATCCGGACGAGGGGATCGCGGCGGGCGAGGTGGCCGCGCTCGTGCGCCAGCAGGGCCTGCCGCTCGGCCGGGGCCAGCGCGCGCCACAAGCCCCGGTCCACCACCAGGGTCGGGCGGAGCCAGCCGTGCAGCACCGCCGCGGGCGTGCCCAGGTCCACCAGGTGGGGGGCATCGCCGCCCCCACGCCCCAGGGGCTCGACCCACAACAGGCGCAGGGCGCGCAGGCGCCCAGGCAGCAGCAGGGCCAGGACGACCACCGACGGGGCCACCAGCGCGGCGGCCTCGTCGGGGTGGACCGGGCACAGGTGCAGCCAGGTCGGCATCGAGGCCAGGCAGTGGCAGCCCAGGGTCAGGCCCGTGTGGGGGTCCCCCGGCAGCAGGGCGGCGACGACCAGCGCCACCCCGGCCAGCCAGGGCAGGGCCGCCACCAGCAGGGCGCCGCGGGCCACGATCGGGGAGCGCCGCGCCGCGCGGATCCACAGCGGCAGCAGGGCGGCGGCGACCAGCCAGGCGGCGGCCAGGGCCAGGGCGGCCACGACCACCGGCAGGGAGAGGGCGGCGAGGTTCATCCCCGCTGCCTGCGGGCCTGGATCAGCGCCTCCAGGCGGTCCAGCGCCCGGGGATCGACCTGCTCGACCCGGTCGAGGAAGGCGACCAGCAGCGGGTCGGGGGCGCCCTCTGCGCGCGCGAGCACCGCCCCGACCTCGGCCGCCAGGGCCGCCTCGCGCGAGCGGGCCGCCCGGTAGCGCCAGGTGCCGTCGACCTTCTCCCGGTCGACCTCGCCCTTCTCGTGCAGGCGGTCCAGCACGGTCGCGAAGGTCGTGTGCGCCAGGGCCGGGTCGATGTCGAGGTGCACGTCGCGCACGCTCCACTCGCCGCCCCTCCACAGGGCGTCCAGGACGCGGCGCTCGAGATCGGGTGCGCGGGCCATGCGTTCCTCTACGACGGAATGTCGTAGTGCAGGGCAGGGCGGGTCGCAAGGGCCAGGAGGGGCACGGCCCCAGGCGTCCGGATAGCGCCCAGCGCCGCCGCGCCTGCCCTCTCCGCCCCCGAGGTCCCCGTGCTGCCTGCCTCCCTGCGCCTGCGCGCCCTGCCCGGCCTGGTCATCCAGGTCGCCGGCCCCGAGGTCTTCGTGGCCCGGGGCTCCCTCTCCCGCGCGCCGGCCCAGGGCCTGCTGGCCGAGCACCTGCGCGTCCTGGGCGCCTTCGCCCGGCAGCGCAGCCTGGAGGAGGTCTGCGAGGCGCTCGACGACGTGCTCTCGCCCGACGAGGTGGAGGCGCTGGCCGCCGACCTGCTGGAGCAGGGCCTGCTGCTGGTCGAGGGCACGGACTTCGGGGTCGAGAGCGGCTTCGGCCGCATCGACGCCCACGTGCCGATGATCGCCGACCAGGCGCGGGTCTTTGCCTACGCCGCCGCCATCGCCCGGCTGGCGCCCGGCCGCCGCGTGGCCGAGCTGGGCTGCGGCAGCGGGGTGCTGACGACGCTCTCCGCCCGCGCCGGCGCGACCAGCGTCTGGGCCTGCGACGAGACCGACATCATCGAGGTCGCCCGGCAGGTGGTCGCCGACAACGGCGTGGCCGACCGCGTCACCCTGGTGCGCGGGTCCAGCCGGGACCTGTCGCCCCCGGCGCCGGTCGACCTCCTGGTCCACGAGATCTTCGGCGTCGACCCCTTCGACGAGGGGGTGCTCGAGGCCCTGGCCGACGCGCGGGATCGCTGGCTGGCCCCCGGCGGCCAGTTGCTTCCCGACCGGCTGCGGATCGTGGCCTGCGGCGTCGGCGGCCCCCGCTGGCGCGACGGTGCGGAGCAACTGGAGAACGTGCAGGTGGTCCTGGACCGCCTGGGCCTGCGCATGGACCCGATCCTGGAGGGCGCCCGCCGCCTGAGCCAGCACGCCACCGGCGGCACCCAGGTGCCGGAGCTCACCGAGGTGATCGTGCCCAAGGGGCTCATCCTGGACCTGGACCTGGCGGGCCCCATGGCGACCGAGGCCACCTGGCAGGTGCGACTGTCCACATCCCGCGAGGGGCAGGTCGACGCGCTGCTCGTGTGGATGGAGATCCCCATGGGCGCGGGCGAGGTGCTGTCCACCGGCCCCTTCGACCGTCGCACCTCGTGGGGCTGGCTGCAGTACGACCTGCCCGGCCCGGTGCGCGTCGGGCCGGAGCACCCGCTGGAGCTGGTCCTGGCCCGCGGGACCCAGGACGGCCTGGACCGGATGGAGATCCGAGAGGTGCGGCCCGGGTGAGGGGCGCGGGCCGGCCCCGTGGATGGCTGGGGCTGGGCCATGCCCGCAGAATTCACACCACCGGGCCGCCACCCGTGGCAGGCTACGTG
>JAKLKF010000255.1 GCA_023150805.1 Myxococcota bacterium
GCATCACCCACCCCCCAGCGCCCGCGCCTCGGCCGCCTCGTAGAAGCCGGCGACCACCTCCTCGATCTCGGGCTCCTCCACCGACAGGTCCTTCACCTCCAGCCGGGCGCTGATCGCCTGGATCAGCGTCGTCGCGCTGGCCTCGGCCCGCCGGAAGCGCAGCACCAGCCGGTCGCTGTCCCCCTCGATGACCGCCTGCCCCGGCAGGCCCTGCACCGCCGCCCGCAGCGCCGCCTCGGGCACCACCGTGGACAGATCCACCACCAGCCGCCGCTGGCCGCCCAGCCGCTCCTTCAGCGTGTCGGTCGGCCCGTCCAGCAGCACCCTGCCGTGGTCGATCAGCACCACCCGCCGGCACACCGCCTCGACGTCCGACAGGTCGTGCGTCGTCAGCAGGACGGTCGTGCCCTCCTCCTGGTTGATGAGCCCGATGAAGTCGCGGATCCGGCGCTTGACCGCCACGTCCAGGCCGATCGTCGGCTCGTCCAGGAAGAGCAGGGGCGGCCCGTGCAGCAAGGCCGCCGCGATGTCGCAGCGCATGCGCTGGCCCAGCGACAGCTCGCGCACCGGCTGCCGCAGCAGGGGCTTGATGCCCAGCACGCTGTCGAAGCGCTCCAGCCGCCGCCGGTAGGTGGCCGCCTCCACCTGGAAGATGCCCGCCAGCAGGTCGAAGGCCTCGATCACCGCCAGGTCCCACCACAGCTGCGTGCGCTGGCCGTAGACCACCCCGATCTGTCGCACGTGCCGCTGCCGCTGCCGGAAGGGCTCCAGCCCGCCGACCAGCAGGCACCCCCCGGTCGGCTGCAGCACCCCCGTCATCATCTTGATCGTCGTGCTCTTGCCGGCGCCGTTGGGCCCGATGAAGCCCACCACCTCGCCCGCGGCCACGCCCAGGTCCAGGTGGTCCACCGCCACCAGCTCCTCGCCCCCGGTGCGGAACAGGTCGCGCACGGCGCCCAGCACGCCCACGCGGCGGGCGAAGCGGGTGAAGGAGCGGGTGAGCTGGTGGGCCTGGATCAGCACGCGCCCCCCTACCTCCCGGGCGGCGGCCTGTCGTGGCCGGCCCTGTCGTGGCCGGCCCTGTCGTGGCACCATGGACCCATGCCCGTCCTGCCCCTGCTGCTGGTCCTCTCCCGCCCCGCCGCCGCCATCGACCCGGACCTGGACGGCGACATCCTCCCGCGCCTGCACGAGCCGGCCGAGGCCCTGCTCGCCACCTGGGCCGACACCGGCGCCGCCCTGCGCTCGCCCGTGCGCCGCTGGCCCACCGGCGGCACCCGCGTCGGCGCCCTGGTGGACGGCGAGGCGGTCGAGGGACGGGCGAGGGGCCTGGCTGGCGGTCGCGCCGGGCCCTGGGTCCCCCTGTCCCTGTACTGGCAGGGCGAGGAGAACGCCGTGCTGGTGGCCGACCTGGGGCGCTGGTACCCCGCCGCCCAGGTCGAGCTGGACCAGGTGCCCGCCGGCATCGCCTGGGAGCTGCGGGTCCCCGTCGACGAGCCCCGCGGCCCCGCGGTCCTCCGCCCCCCCTCGGTCTCTGCCGCGCTGTCCGCCATCGGCGTCATCCCCCGCGAGACCTGGGGGGCCGAGGGCACCACCTGCACCAGCACCGAGGACGACTGGTACCGCTTCGCCATCCACCACACCGCCGGCAACCAGACCTCGTCGGGCACCGTCCAGGGCGCGGTCCAGGCCCTGCAGGCCTACTCCATGGGCAGCGGCGAGTACTGTGACATCCCCTACCAGTTCCTGGTCGGCTACGACGGCAGCCTGTGGGAGGGGCGCAACCTGTCCTATTACAGCGGCGCCACCGGCGGCGGGAACAACGACGGCAACATCGCCGTCAGCTTCCTGGGCTGCTACACCGGCAGCGGCTGCCCCGGCTCGTCGCACGAGGCCACCGACGCCATGATGGCCGCCGCCCGCCTGCTGGTCCAGACCCTGGCCGACGAGCACGTCATCACCACCACCGACGAGACGCTGAAGGGCCACCGCGACTGGCCCGGCAACAGCACCGTCTGTCCCGGCGACTACATCTACGCCCGCCTGGACGAGCTGATGAGCGAGGGCGCCCACCTGCAGGGCACCCTGGTCGACAGCACCTTCCCGGTGGGCGGCGTGCTGGAGGTGGAGCTGGGCCAGACCGTCACCGGGACCGTCACCTTCCGAAACGACGGCCTCTGGACCTGGTCCCCCGGCAGCACCAGCCTGGCCACCTTGCCGCGCGACAGCGCCAGCCCGCTGCAGGCCGGCGACTGGCTCAGCAGCACCCGGATCTCGACGGTGCCCACCAGCACCGCCCCCGGCGCCAGCGTGGCCTTCCCCGTCTCTGTGTACGGTGCCAGCCTGGGCAGCCACAGCCTCTCCCTGGCCCTGGTGCAGGAGTGGGTGAGCTGGTTCGGCGACATCCCCTTCGGTGGCGGCCCCGCGGACGGCAGCCTGGTCGTGCAGGTCGAGGTCGTGGAGGCCGGCGAGGAGCCGACGGATGGGGGCGCGGCCGACGGCGGCGCGGCGGACGGGGGCACGCCGGACGGGGGCGGCACGGACGGCGGCACCGCCGGCCAGGACGGAGGTGCCGGCGACGGGGGATGGGGCGACGGCGGCGAGGGGCCCCTGGCCGGGGCAGGGCCCGGTGGGCTCACCGCGCTGGACGACACGGGCGGGGGCTGCGGCTGCGGGGGGGGAGGCGTGGCCGGTGGCGGGCTGGGGCTGCTGGGGCTGCTGGGGCTGGTGCGGCGGCGCTCCCGCCCGGCTGCGACTACCCCCCCATCACCGCCAGCCCCGCCGCCACCAGCAGCACGCTGAAGGTGAGCACCATCCCGCCGCTGCGGCCCACCGACGGCCCGATGCCGCCCGAGAGGCCGACGGCGTGTCCGACGCGCCCCAGCAGCAGCGTGCCACCCAGGGCCCAGATCCACCGCGGATCGGCGCCCCGCGCCTCGGCCGCGACCAGGGCCAGCAGGGCGAGCGGAACCCACTCGGCGAAGTTGCCGTGCACGCGGATGGCGCGGCGCAGGTCCTTGTCCTGGCCGTCGCCCAGCCCGACCTTGCGGGTCCAGCGCAGGACGATGACGCGCATGCCCAGGACGAAGCCGAGCACGGCGTGGGCGGCGATGGTGGTGGCGAGGGCCTGGGTCACGGAGGCTCCGGGGGGCGGCGGGGGACGAGGCACTCTACCGGCCCGATCCCGCCGCGGGCAACGACGGGGGCCACACCGGGACCTGAGAGCCCGTGAACGAAAGCTCCTTGGAAGCGGCTCTCCCCGTCCCCACCGGGTCGGTGAGGTTCTGGGCCTTCGGAGTCTCCCGGGCAAGTCCGTCTTGGGCAGGCTGTGAGGTGGTAGGGTGGCAGTGTTGGGGGGGCTGCGTGCTGGTTGGGGTCTCGTGGGAGCCCCGCCGTCAGCCTTGTG
>JAKLKF010000256.1 GCA_023150805.1 Myxococcota bacterium
CTGGCCGCGGGCGAGGGCCCGGCCGCGGGCGAGGGGCCGGCCGCGGGGCCTGCCGGGGGGGGCGTCGCCTCGTCCGGGCCGCCGGGGGCGGAGGGCGCGGCGGTGCCGGGCGCGGCGTCCACCGGGTCCGCGGGCGCGGGGAGGTCCGGATCCTCCCCGCCGCGCAGCAGGGCGATGGCGAGGGCGGCCACCGCCGCGGCGCCCAGCGCCAGGCCGACCCAGCGCAGCGCGCCGCTGCCCGATCGCCGAGAGGGCAGCTCGTCGTCCTCCTCGTCCCCGCCCGTCGCGCCGGCCGGGCCCCGCCCGACCGTCTCGGTGACCTCGTCGGCGTCCCCCAGGGCCAGGCGCGGGCCGGCTGGCGCGGCGCTGGCGGCGGCGGCCGGGGACAGGCGGCCCACCAGGGAGGGCCCGGCGCCGGCGCCGTGGGTGTCCGCGGCCGGCGCGATGGCCCCGACCAGGTTCACGGGCGCCAGGCCGCTGGCGGGGCGGCCCGGGGCGGGCGCGGGCTCCTCGGCGGGGCTGAGCGTCTCGTTCCCCCCTGGGGGCGCAGAGGGCGTCGGGGGCGCGGCGACCGCCGACTCGGGCCGGTGCAGCGCCTCGGGAAGCGCCTGCTCGTCCACCCTCCGCACCCGGCTGCGCAGGTCGGGCCGCCCCACCAGCAGGGCGTCTGCCAGGGCGTGGCAGTCCTGGAAGCGGTCGTCCATCTCGACCTGGAGGCAGCGGTGCACGGCCTGGGCGACCTCGCGCGGGCAGGTCGGGACGCGCTGCTGCAGCGGCACCAGCCGCCCCTCGATGGTCGCCCGCAGCGTCCGGAAGGTCGTGTCCTCCTGGAAGGGACGCTGGCCCGACAGGACCTCGTACAGGATGGCGCCCAGCGCGAAGATGTCGGCGCGGTGGTCGACCTGGGCGCTGTCCTCGATCTGCTCGGGCGCCATGTAGCCGGGGGTGCCCAGCTGCACGCCGGCCTTGGTCTCGCCGTCCCGCAGGCCCCCGCTGGCGATCTTGGCGATGCCGAAGTCGCTGACCTTGGGCACCCACCGCTCGCCGTTCTTCGACAGCAGGATGTTGGCGGGCTTGAGATCGCGGTGCAGCACGCCCAGGTCGTGGGCCGTGGCCACCGCCGAGAGCACGCCGGTGAACAGCCGCAGCGCCTCGTCCAGGGGCAGGGGGCCGCCGTCGTGCAGCAGCGCCTGCAGGTGGGTGCCGGCGACGTACTCCATCACCAGGCAGGGCTGGCCCTGGTGCTCCACCACGTCGGTCACGCGGACCAGGTGGGGGTGGTTGAGCTGGGCCTGGATCCGACCCTCCAGCAGCAGCCGGTCGGCCAGCGCAGGCCGCACCAGCGTGAGCTGCTTGAGCGCGTGCACGCTGCCCAGGCGCACGTGCCGCACCTTGTAGACCCGCGCGATGCCGCCCTCGCCCAGCAGCGCCTCGACGCGGAAGCGCTCTGCGATCAGGTCGCCAGGCTGCATGGGGGTCACGGGACGCTCCAGCGCCGGGGCGCTCCCCGGTGGGAGAGGCGCCGACGCGCCGGGATCGTCACCGGCCCGGGGCCGATGGTCAAGCACGCTCGGGCCGACAGCGGGCGGGGCGGCCGGATTAGTGGGGCGGCCCTGGAGGTCCGATGGCCCGATCCCCCACCCGCCGCGCCGCGCTGGCCGCGCTGGGCGCGCTGCCGCTGGCGCTGCCCCTGGTCGGCGCCTGCGCCGGGCGTCACCGCTACGACCTGGTCGTGCGGCAGGGCCCCGCGCGCGGGGCGCCCGCTCCCACCGCCGTGGCGCCGGCCCTGCTGCTGCACGCCGGCCAGCTCGACCTGGCTCCCCAGGGCGCCACGGTCCAGGCGCGCCCCTACGGCGTCTCCGGGGTGGGGGTCTCCGGGGTGGGGGTCTCCGGCGTGGGGGCCGCCGGGAATGGGGCCGCCGGGGTGGGGGCCGCCGCCGGCGCGGATCCGTCCGCGTCCCCTTCGGCTGCCGATCCCGCCGCGACCGCCGCCCTCCTCGACGTGTTCTACGCCAACCTCTACGTCGGCAAGATCTGGCACGGCGGCGGCTACGACATGCTGCCCGAGGTCGGCAACCAGGTGCGCTCGCTGGGCCTGACCTTCTCGCACCAGCGTGCCTACGCCGAGCAGGTCCTCTCCTGGGTCGACCAGGCCCTGGCCGAGCTCCTCGCCGCTGCGGACGCGCCGCTCGCCGCCGTGCCGGCCTCGGTCGAGGCGGCGCTCCAGCCCCCGCGCCGCACCAGCCTGCGGGGCACCCAGGGCCTGGACGGCGAGGACAACCAGAACCTGCCGGGCTTCACGCTGCAGCCCCAGCCGCTCGACCCGGCGCTGCTGCCCGCCGGCATCACCGCCAGCCGCCTGCTGGTCCCCCTGGTCGTGCACTACTACGCCCACAACGGCGGCTGGTTCGTCGGGCAGGCGCAGGGCTGCCCCGCCGGGGCGCGCTTCCGCCTGCTCTGGGTCCTGCACGAGGTCGCCACCGGCGCGGTGCTCACCTGGGGCGACCTGAGCGCCCGCTACGTCGAGCCCTACTTCTACAGCCCCAACGACACCCAGCTCCAGGACTACCTGCTCCAGGTCGAGGCCCGGATGAAGGAGGCGCTGGCCGAGACCCTGGTGGGCTGAGGGGGCCGCGACGGCCCCCCGGACGCACGACGGCCGCCCCAGGACCCGTCCGGGGGCGGCCGCCTGGACCGGGAGGATCAGCCCTGCTCGGGGTTCGGACGCTCGTCGATCTTCACGCCGCGGGCGTGCACGGTCGCGCAGCGCTTGCCGAAGACCGGGTAGCCCATCGGGGCGAAGCCGGTGGTCTGGGTCTCGGCGCGCACGTCGAGCACGTGGGTGGCGTCGGGGATCTTGTCCAGCGCGTGGTACAGCGCGCGCTTCTCCTCGGGGGTCGGGCCGCCGATCGGCAGGGCCGGCAGGGCGAAGCCGCCGGTCGAGGGCATGGCCAGGCTGGCCTTCTGGTTGGCGAACAGGTGGCCCCAGTCGATGAAGATGTAGGTGCCGCAGGCCTCCTCCGTCGTCTGGCCCATGACCGTGAAGCCGGCGTCGGCGAAGGGGATCGGGGCCTGGGGGGCCCGGGCGCCCTTCAGCGAGCAGCCCGAGAGGGCGGCGAGGGCGGCGGCGGCGAGCAGGATCTTGCGCATGTTTCCTTCCACAGCAGGGGAGGTCGTGGGGGAGGTCCAGAGCCCTGGGAGCAGGCCCTGACCCGCCGCAGGGAGCGGCGGCGGGCCGTATAACGAGGGGCTGGCCGGTTGGCCTTCTACCCGCTAGCAGCCCGTAGGAGATTGGTCGAGCATCCGCCCGGGCCGCAGGCCACGGGCATACATCGCCCCCTGTTCGCGCC
>JAKLKF010000257.1 GCA_023150805.1 Myxococcota bacterium
GTCGGCGTCGCCGCAGTCGCCCTCGACCTCGGTCCAGCCGTCGCCGTCGTCGTCGGCCAGGGTGGTGCCCTCGTCGACGGCGCCGTCGCAGTCGTCGTCCCTGCCGTTCTCCCGCTCGGGGGCCCCCGGCCAGGCCAGGCGGTCGGCGTCGTCGCAGTCCGCCGCGACCTCGGTCCAGCCGTCGCCGTCGTCGTCGAACCAGGCGGTGCCCTCGTCGACGAGGCCGTCGCAGTCGTCGTCGCGCAGGTCCACCGCTTCGGCCGCGCCCGGGTAGCGGTCGGGATCGGCGTCGTCGCAGTCGCCCTCGACCTCGGTCCAGCCGTCGCCGTCGTCGTCGAACCAGGCAGTGCCCTCGTCGACGGTGCCGTCGCAGTCGTCGTCGACCGCGTCGGGCAGCTCGGGGGCGCCCGGGAAGCGGGCGGCGGCGGCGTCGTCGCAGTCGCCTGCCTCCTCGGTCCAGCCGTCGAAGTCGTCGTCGTACCTGGCCGTGCCCTCGTCGACGCGCCCGTCGCAGTCGTCGTCGACGCCGTCGGCCCCCTCCAGCGCGCCGGGGAAGCGGCTGGCGTCCGCGTCGTCGCAGTCCCCGCCGCAGGAGGGCCAGCCGTCGCCGTCCCGGTCCAGGTCCTCGTCGACCAGGCCGTCGCAGTCGTTGTCCCGGCCGTCGCACAGCTCGCCGGCCTCGGGGTGGACGGTGGGGGCCAGGTCGTCGCAGTCGCCGGCCGAGGCGGCGTAGCCGTCGCCGTCCTCGTCGCAGGTCGCCTCGTCCTCGCCGGTGCACTCGCAGGAGTAGGGGTTCTCCAGGCAGGCGAGGGGCCCGCAGGCGGCGCCCTCGCCCAGGTCGAAGCAGGCCAGGCCCTCGTCATCGCAGGCCCAGGGCCGGATCTTCCGCCCCCCCTGGCAGGCGTGCAGCTCGTCTCCCTCGCACCAGGCGCCGTTCCAGGCAGGGCAGTCGGCGTCCCGCGTCTCCTGGTAGATGACGCCGAGGTGGTTGCTGACGTTGCGCGTGCCCCCGTCCGAGGGGTTGTTGACCACCTCGCCGTCGATGACCAGGGTGGAGCTGCCGCCGCCGTCGAGCATCCCCGCGCTCCAGCAGCCCAGGTCGAGCATCAGCGCCCGCATCTCGCTGCAGGTCATGCCCGCGGCGCTGCCGCTGCGGCCGTCCACGACCACCAGCCACATGGTCGTGCCGTCGGCCTCGAAGCCGATGGCGCTGCGCGGGTTGTCGGCCGAGTCGTAGCAGCCGGACCAGGCGGCGCCGTCCTCCAGCAGCTGCGAGCCGTTGGTCCCGAAGGCCTGGTAGAAGCGGTAGGGGTGTCGCGAGGGGTGCGCGAAGAAGGGGGAGCGGTCGAGCGGGTACTCCCAGGACAGCGTGCAGTCCTTCTCCGCGGTGCAGCCGACGTAGCCCCAGTAGTTGCCCAGGGTGTCGTCCCGGATGTGGTCGTGCCACTGGTCGCCGTCGGAGATGGCCAGGCCGACCGGCGTGTAGCCGTCCGACCAGTCGGTGTTGATCGCGACCAGCACGTCGGCCGCGGCGGCGAACTTTTCGGTGCCGACCCCGCGCTCGACGTAGCCCTCGCGGGAGGAGGCGTGCAGGCCGACCTGGTCCAGCGCCAGGTCCACGCGCACGGCTTGGATGTCCTGCGGCTCGGAGGTGGTCCGGTGCAGGTGGTCGATCCCGGGGGCGATGGCCGTCCAGGTGTCGCCGGCCCGGGCGGAGCCGAGCAGCAGCCCCCAGAGCGCAAGGCTCAGAGCGCCTCTCCCAGGCCGATGGCCCGCGAGAAGTGGTTGATCGCCGTCACCCGGTCGGTGAAGACCTCGCGCGAGAGGCGCTCCTTGCGCGAGGGATCGGTGAAGCGGCTGACCGACCACTCGCCGGAGTGCCGGTTGCGCTTGAGCACGACGATCTCGCCCGAGGGCAGGTCCCCCACGACCAGGCCGAAGGGGCCGTCGACGGCGTGGGTGACGTCCTGCATGCTGTGGGGGAAGGTGGCGCGGGGCACGCGGCCTCCAGGGCGGGGGGAGATCAGCCGTCGGCCTCGTGGGCGACCTGCTGGCGGGCGCGCGTGAGCCCGGCCTGGGGGCCGTGCCCACGGGTGACCAGGACCGGGCAGGGACAGCGCTGGATCAGCGCCTCGGTCACGCTGCCCTGGAAGAGCTTGCGCAGGCCGGTCGGCAGGTCCGACCCGATGACCACCGCCGTTGCCCCGCCCTGCTCGGCGCAGGCCACGATGGCGGGCACGATCTCGCCCTGGCGCAGGCACAGCTCGGCCGGCACCCCCTCGGCGCGCAGCAGCTCGACCAGCGGGGCGAGCTGGGCGCGAGCGTCGTCCTCCAGCAGCGTCATCGCCTGGACCGCATGGTCCTGGCCGTCGGGCACGATGCGGGTGTCCGGGCGCACCTGGGGTCCGGTGCGCAGCACGTGCAGCAGCACCACGCGCGCGCCCATCATGCGGGCAAAGTGGGCCGCAGACCGTGTGATCTGCTCGCCGTGGGTGGTGAAGTCGACGGCGACGAGCAGGACGGGGCTCTCGGACATGCGCGGCGGTGGCCTCCGTCGGGTCTTGTAGCGCGGCGAGGGGGCCGCGCGCGAGCGACGAGCCTGGTCTCAGCCGTGCACCAGGCCCAGGTGCACGGGCTGGCCGTCGACCAGGGTGGCCCAGCCCTGCAGCGAGGCTGAGGCGCCCTGTCGGCGCAGGCGCAGGGCCTGGGCGCGGGGGCCCAGGGGGCGGCGCTCGACCACGGCGGCCTGGGCGACCTTGGCCAGCCGGGGGACGACCTCGGACAGGCGGACCCAGGGGGCCGGGACCTGGCGCGGGTCCAGGCCGCGGTGGCGGAGCCGGGCCGCGTGCTCGGACAGCAGGCTGGCGGCCAGGGCGGGCTGTCACCGGTGCCCAAGAACCGCGTCCTTCCGGCGAGTCCCGCACCTGGCCACCACCCACCCCGATCACCGTCCCGCGCTGCGCGTTGCCCGCACCGCCGGCCGGCGTCGAGCCGTAGGGGGCGGTGGGCGCAGCCCGCCGGCCCCGCAGGCCCGACGCCGGCCGGCGGTGTAGAGTCCCCAGACGCAGGTAGGGCCTCGGAATGCCAGTTCCGAGGCCCTGGAAGTGGAGGAACGCAGGTTGGCGGAACCCCCAGGTCATCATCACCCGCTCGCCGTTCCTCCGCCAGTCCCCTGCGGCACCGGGTGACTTGCCGCCTGCTCGCTTCGGCTCTTGTTGTGCGCGCGCTGCCGTGTGCTGGTGTGCATCTGCCCGCGTTGTGACCGGGCCCACCGCTACTGCCGGCCATGTGCCCCGCTGGCCCGGCAGGACTCGGTCCGCCGCGCAC
>JAKLKF010000258.1 GCA_023150805.1 Myxococcota bacterium
CCGCTCGCGCAGCGGGGGCACCACGACGGGGATCACCGCCAGGCGGTAGTACAGGTCCCGCCGGAAGCGCCCCTCGTCGCACATCGCCAGCAGGTCCCGGTTGGTGGCCGCCACCACCCGGATGTCGACGCGCACCGAGCGGTTGCTGCCCACCCGCTCGACCTCCTGCTCCTGCAGGGCCCGCAGCAGCTTGGTCTGCACGGTCAGCGAGACATCGCCGATCTCGTCGAGGAACAGGGTGCCGCCGTCGGCGGCCTCGAAGCGCCCCTGCCGGCTCTGGACCGCGCCGGTGAAGGCGCCCTTGACGTGGCCGAACAGCTCGCTCTCCAGCAGGCTCTCGGACAGGGCGGCGCAGCTCACCCGCACCAGCGGGCCCCGCGCCCGGGGGCTGGCCTGGTGGATGGCCGCCGCCACCAGCTCCTTGCCCGTGCCCGTCTCGCCGAGGATCAGCACCGAGGAGGTCGACTGCGCCGCCATCGCCAGCAGGTCGTACAGGCGCTGCATCGCGGGGTGGCGCCCGATCAGGCCGTGGAAGTCCCGCTTGCCGGGCACTTCGCACTGCAGGGCCGCGACCCGGTCCTCCAGGCTGCGCAGGGTGGTGATGTCCGTCACGGTCTCGACGCCGCCCAGCACCTCGCCGTCCGGCCCCCGCAGCAGCCGCGCGTTCTTGATCACCTCGACCTGGCTGCCGTCCCGGCGGGTGATCCGGCACTGGCGGTTGCGGACCTCGCCATGGTTCAGCAGGCTGCACGAGGGGAAGCCCGAGGAGCACTCCAGCACGCAGGCGTCGCCCCGCAGGATGGTGCAGTGCTGGCCGAGCACCTCGGCCGCCGCGTAGCCGGTCAGCTCCTCCATCCGGGGGTTCCAGCGGGTGATGCGCGCCTGCTGGTCGACGGTGAACAGGCCGTCGGGCATGGTCTCCAGCAGGGCCTGGAGCGTACGATCCACGGGCGCTCCGGGCGGCGTGCGATCAGGAGGGGACATGGGGCGCGGCTATCCTCGGAACGGCCGGTGCGGGCGTGCGACAATCGGTGTACCCGTCGCCGGCTGCGTCCCCCCGCTCCCTCCCCGAGGTCCCGATGTCCCTGGTGCTGTACCACCACCCCTGGTCCCGCGCGGCCACCGTCGTCTGGATGCTGGAGGAGGTCGGCCAGCCCTACGAGCTGCGCTTCGTCGACCTCCAGCGCGGCGAGCAGAAGGAGGACGCGCACAAGGCGCGCAACCCGATGGGCAAGCTGCCGGTCCTCGACGACGGCCCGGTCCGGGTCGCCGAGACGGCCGCCATCGGCCTGTACCTGGCCGACCGCTACGCCGCGGGGCGGCTGGCCCCGGCCCCCGACGATCCCGACCGTGGCGCCTTCCTGCGCTGGTGCTTCTTCGCGCCCTCGGTGGTCGAGCCCGCCTGCATGGCCCACGCCGCGGGCTGGCCCTTCCGGCCCGGCCAGGCCGGCTGGGGCTCCTGGGAGGAGCTGCTGGCCACGCTGGAGCAGGGCCTGTCGCCCGGGCCCTGGCTGCTGGGCGCGCGCTTCTCGATGGCCGACGTGATCCTGGGCGCCACGCTGCGCTGGATGCTGGGCTTCAAGATGATCGACCCGCTGCCGGCCTTGACCGCCTACGCCGAGCGGCTGGGAGAGCGACCCGCGCTGGTCGCCGCCGACGCGCGCAACGCGGCGGTCGTGCAGGAGCGGGGCCTCACGCGCTGACCGGGGGCGTGACCCGTCAGCCGGCGCTCCGCGCGGACTCCGCCAGCAGCGGCGCCACCCGCGCCAGGGCCCGGGGGTCGGTGGTCGCGACGTAGACGTGCTCGACGTTGCGCAGGCGCCCGACCGACCCGACCTTCTGGCCCAGGTGGTTGTGGATGCCGATCCGCGCGCCGACGTAGCGGTGCCCCTCGCGGGCGAGCACCAGCCGGTGTGGGCGGACGGCCAGGGCCTGCTCCAGGGTCGGGCCGTCCAGGAAGCCCTCGTCGTTGAAGGAGAGGACCAGGTGGGGCGCCCGCACCTCGTCCAGGAGCTGCTGCAGCGCCGGCAGGCAGCCCCGGCGCGAGTTGTAGGGCGAGCGCAGCTCCCGGCAGTCCAGCCGCTTGCAGGCGACCCCGTAGACGTGGGGCTGGTCCCAGCGGACCAGCGTCTCCCACAGGTGGTAGTTGGAGCGGTAGCTGTGGCGGTTGTAGGGCGGGTCCAGGTAGCAGACGGTGGCCTCGTCGGCGGCCTGCGCGGCCGGGAGGGCGTCGACGCAGGCGGCCCGGCCCTTTCCGCCCCGGGCGCGGGGCAGCAGCGCGGGCACCCGCAGCTCCAGGTCGCGGGTCGCCCGCGGCGCCCACTGCTTGAGCCAGGCCATCTGCACGCCGGTGGTCGAGTCCACCCGGTCCGCCGCCTCCATCAGGGACACCAGCAGCACCGCCTCCAGCTCGGGCTCCAGGCCCTTGTCGGCGATGGCCTGGCGGATGGCGTCGACCCGCTCGCCGTTGCGGGGGTGCAGGTAGCGGCTGCGCAGCGAGTAGGTCTCGGTGAACCAGCCCGGCCGGCCGGGCAGGGCGTTGAGCTCGGCCACCAGCCGGGCGGCGGCCGCGGCGTGGTCCTCGGCGTCGGCCTGGACGTAGCAGGTCGCCAGGGCCGCGGCGTAGGCGTTGTGGTCGCTGGCCAGCACGCGGCGCCCGCGGGCCTTCAGCGCGTGGCCCAGGCGGCAGGTGCCCGAGAAGGGGTCCAGCACCGGGCCGTCCGGCTCCAGGCGGGTGATCACCTCGACCAGCAGCGGCAGGAGCCGACGCTTCGAGCCGAGGTACTTGATCACGGGGCGCTCCGCGAGGGCGAGGGGCCGGGCCGGGGCAGGGGCCGCAGTGCGCTATCGCGGCGAAGGCTTCGCCCGTAATCAAACACTTGAGGTAAATGTTACTCATGAGCACCCCTCCCACGGCGCCTGAGCGCCCGTGAACGAAAGCTCCTTGGAAGCGGCTCTCCCCGTCCCCACCGGGTCGGTGAGGTTCTGGGCCTTCGGAGTCT
>JAKLKF010000259.1 GCA_023150805.1 Myxococcota bacterium
CTTAGCTGGTCCGGTGGGGTGACGGAAGCTGAAAGCTGGCGTTATTCCTTTACAATGTGGATCCGCATCCAGTGGTCACCGGTGCCGGCTGTTATCCTTTGATCCCTTTCTGGAGACCGTCCGGGGCCGATGGGCCGGCGACGCGACGCCCCCATGGCTTCGCGGCCAGGCATCCTGACGCGATCCAAGAGGTGTAAGGCCGATAAATTCCGCATGTCCCCGTCCTCCCCGGTGCCCTGGCCGCTGGCGGCTCGTCGCTTCCGCAAGGGCCGGACAGCGATCCCACCCCGGGCCACCCCGGCCAACGATCCGCTGCTCATCGGCACCCGAAAGATCAAAAGATAACAGCCGGCACCTGCTGCCCTGCTGCCCTGCTCCCCCCTGCCCCCCCGGCTCACCGACCCGTCACGGGCGGTCGGAGGCGGTCAGGTTAGGCCCTGGCCCCCCGCCCCCCCCTCCCCCGGAGCCCCGATGGAGCGCCGCCGACCCGCCCACCCGCCCTGGCTGAAGGCCAAGATGCCCGGCGGGGAGCGCTACAGCCGCATCAAGGCGCGGGCCCGCGAGCTGACCCTGCACACGGTCTGCGAGGAGGCGCGCTGCCCCAACATCGGCGAGTGCTGGGGCGGCGGCACGGCGACCTTCATGGTCATGGGCGACACCTGCACCCGCGGCTGCCGCTTCTGCGCCGTGAACACCCGCCGGAACGGCCTGCCGCTGGACCCCGACGAGCCCGCCAAGCTCGGCCGCACCATCGCCGAGATGGAGCTCGACTACGTCGTCCTGACCAGCGTGGACCGCGACGACCTGCCCGACCAGGGCGCCGGCCACTTCGCCGCCTGCATCGCCGCCATCCGCGCCCACAGCCCCGGCACGATGGTCGAGGTGCTGATCCCCGACTTCCGCGGCGAGCGCGCCCTGGTGCAGCGCATCGTGGACGCCGGCCCCGAGGTCATCGCCCACAACGTCGAGACGGTCGCCCGCCTGACCCCCACCGTGCGCGACCCGCGGGCCGGCTACCAGCAGTCGCTGGACGTGCTGGCCATGCTCAAGGAGATGGCGCCCCAGGGCCTGACCAAGTCCAGCCTGATGGTCGGCCTGGGCGAGACGGTCGACGAGATGGACCAGGCGATGCGCGACCTGCGAGCGGTGGGCTGCGACTTCCTGACGATCGGCCAGTACCTGCGCCCGACGCAGAAGGACGCGCACCTGCCGGTGGTCGAGTACATCACCCCCGAGGCCTTCGCCGACTACGAGCGGCGCGGCCTGGCGCTGGGCTTCCTCTACGTCGCCAGCGGCCCGCTGGTCCGCAGCAGCTACAAGGCCGGCGACCTCTTCATCCGCCGCTACCTCCAGGCCCGGCTGGAGCCGGCGCCGGAGCCCGCGGCGCCGCCCGCCCCCGCCTCGGAGCCGCGCGCATGAACGGCACCCGCGCCCTGCACCAGGCCCTGGCCCTCGCCCTGGCCGGCGACCTGCCCGACCTGCCGGGCCCCGTCCACCTGCTGGGCGAGGCGCTGGAGCTGTCGCCCGTCACGGCCGGCCTGCGGGCCCGCTTCCCCGCCCGCGTCCACCTGCTGCCCGCCGCCGACGCCGGCCTGGTCGGCCTGGCCATCGGCTTCGCCATGTCCGGCGCCGTCGCGGTGGTCGAGCTGGCCGACGCCCAGGCCCTGCGCGCCGCCCTGCCCCAGCTCGCCGAGGCCGGGGCGCTCAGCAGCGCCGAGGCCCCGCTGCGGGTCGTCGTGCGCGTGCCGACCGGCCCCGAGGATGGCCCGGGCCACCTGGAGGCCATGGTCCAGGGCCTGCCGGGCGTCGCCCTGGCCAGCGCCGGCCGCGCCTGCGAGCTGGTCAGCCTGCTGCAGGCCGCCCTGCGCCACCCGGGCCCGGTCGTGCTGGCCGAGCCCCGCGCCGTCCTGGCCGCCCACCACCACGAGGACCCGCCCGCCCTGCCGCTGGGCCGCGCGCGCCTGCTGGCCACCGGCGAGCACGCCACCGTGCTGGCCTGGGGGGCCGCGGTCGGCCCCGCCCAGGACGCGGTCGCCCACCTGGCCGAGGAGGGCATCCACGTCGACCTGCTCGACCTGCGCTCCCTGGTCCCCCTCGACGCCGCGGCCATCGGCCAGCGCGTGGCCCACACGGGCCGCGCCGTCCTGGCCGGCCCGGCCGAGCCCGCGCTGCAGGCCGCGTTCCACCACGCCTTCCTGAGGCTGGAGGCGCCGCCGGCCCGCGTGGCCGAGCCCGCCGACGCCCTCTCCATCGCCGCCGCCGTGCGTGCGGCCGTCCAGTTCTGACCCGCGCCTAGCAGGAGTCGCCCATGTACGTGTTCGAGCTGCCCGAGATCGGGGAAGGTGTCCTCGAGGGTGAGATCGTCCAGTGGCTCGTGAAGGAGGGCGACAGCGTCCACCGCGACCAGCCCCTGTGCGAGGTGATGACCGACAAGGCCACCATCGAGATCTCCTCGCCGGTCGGCGGCCGGGTGGCCCGCCTGCACGGCAAGCCCGGCGACATCGTGCACGTGCACAGCCCGCTGGTGGAGTTCGACGACAGTGGCGCCAACCACAGCGGTGCCAACCACAGCGGTGCCAACCACAGCGGCGCCAACCACAGCGGAACCGACGCCCCCGCCGCGGCCCCTGCGCACGCCCCGGCCCCGGCCCCGACCCCGGCCGCGAAGGCCGCCCCCGCGCCCGCCCCCGCC
>JAKLKF010000025.1 GCA_023150805.1 Myxococcota bacterium
ACGGCGACTTCACCGTGCGCTCCTGCGCTCCTCGCGCCGACGGGCGCTACGACCTGCTGGTGGACGACAGCGTGCTGTACCCCGAGGGTGGGGGCCAGCCGGCCGACCACGGCACGGTCGCGGGAGTCGCCGTGGTCGACGTGCAGAAGGTCGAGGGCGGCCTGCTGCACGTCGCGCTCGGCCCCGTGCCCCCCGGGCCGGCCCGGGTCCAGCTCGACCCGGTCCGCCGCTGGGACCACACCCAGCAGCACAGCGCCCAGCACCTGCTGACCGCGCTGGCCCTGCAGCGCCTGGGGCTGCGCACCGTCGGCTTCCACCTGGGCCCGCAGGTCAGCACCATCGACCTGGACGGCCCGCTGTCGGAGGCGGATCGCGACCGGCTGGAGGCCTGGGCCGAGGAGGAGGTGCTGGCCGACCGGCCCGTGACCTTCCGGGTGGTGACCGCCCAGGAGTACGCCGCCCTGGACGTGCGCAGCCGCGGCCTGCCCGAGGGGCACCAGGGCCCGGTGCGACTGGTCGAGATCCAGGGCCTGGACGTCAACACCTGCGGCGGCACCCACGTCACCCACCTCGGCGCGCTGGGGCTGGTCCACATCGCCCGCACCGAGCGCTACAAGGGCGGCACCCGCCTGTCCTTCCTGGCCGGCGGCCGCGCCCGCCGCGCGCTGGCCGCCGCCCGCGACCGGGAGCGTGCCCTGTCCGACCTGCTCACCTGCGGCGTCGACCAGCACCTGGCCGCCGTCGCGCGCCTGCACGAGGGGCTCAAGGACCGCCAGCGCCAGCTCAAGCAGGCCCAGGCCGAGCTGGCCCCCCTGTTGGGGGCGTCCCTGGTCGCGGGGGAGGCACCCGGCGTGCGCCACCTGCACCGGGACGACGCCGACGCCGGCTTCCTGCAGGCGATCGCCGACGCCGCGCTCCAGGCCCGCGCCGACGCCCGCCTGGCGCTCACCGGCGGCACGGGCGAGGCGCTGTTCCTGGTCGCCGGCCCCGCGACCTGGGTCGCCGCGGCCGGCCCCACCTTCGCGGCCGCCCTGGGCGGGCGTGGCGGGGGTCGCGGCGAGCGCTTCCAGGGCAAGGCGCCCTCGCTCGCCGCCCTGGGCGCCGCCCTGGCCGCCCTGGGCTGAAGCTCAGCCCCGCCGCCGCCCCTCTCCCCCGGCCGCGCGCACCGCGGTCCGCACCTGCTCGACCAGGTCGGCGGGCGGCAGGTCCCGCGGCCGACAGCCCACCAGCCCCGACTCGAGCTGGTCCACCTCGGGGCCCACCTGGTTGCGCACCGCCACGCGTGCCCGGTGCAGGCGGGACTTCACCGCGCCCACCTCCAGGCCCAGCATGGCCGCCACCTTGGAGGCCGGCAGCCCCTCCATGTCGCGCAGCACCAGCACCGCGCGCTTGTCCGGCTCCAGGCTGCGCACCGCCCGGTCCAGCACCAGCCCCAGCTCGCGGGCGGCCAGGGCCTGCTCCGGGCCCCGCTCCGGGGTCGCCAGCGCCTCGGCCTCCAGCGGCTCGGTCTCGGCGGGCTGGCCCTTGCGGCGGCGGCGCGTCTTGCCGCAGAAGCTGCGGGTCACCGCGAAGAGCCAGCTCTCGACGTGGTCGGTGCGCAGGTCCCCGAAGGCCCGCGCCGCCGTGATCAGCGACTCCTGGGCCACGTCCTCGGCGTCCTCCCGCCGCGTGCACATCGCGCGGGCGAAGCGCGTGATCAGCGGGGCGTGCCGGATGAGCAGCGCCTCGGCGGCGGCGCTGTCCCCCTGGCGGGCCAGGCGGAGCAGGTCGGTGTCGGGCAACGGCGAGTCGCTGGGGCTGGACATGGCGCCCCGCTAACCAGCGGCTCGGCGCTTGTGCATGATCCGCATCCGCCTGCGGTCGGCTGCTGCCCGGCCAGGTGAGGCCGTCGAAGATCGCCTGGCGGCCTCTCAGTCCGGGTCACAGGCCCCGTCGCAGGTGCCGATCACCTCGCCGGTCACCAGCCAGTGCTCGACCAGGGCCAGGGCCGGGCCGGTCCAGGGCACGACGTTGTGCACCGCGATCTCGCCCTCGGCGGGCACGGCGGTCTCGGCGTCGTCCACCCCCCAGTCCTGCTCCATGAAGCCCGACCCGGTCCACGGGGGCTCCTGGGCCGGCACCCCCCAGACCTCGCGCACCGCCGGCGAGATCAGGGGCGCGCCATAGGACCGGGCCATCACGTGGGCGCCCAGCGCGGTGACCAGGGCGTCGCCCACGCCCGCCAGGAGGAGCACGTCCTTGGCGGGGGTCCCCGCGTCCAGCGGCTCGTCGTTCATGAAGCGGGCGTAGCCGGCGGCCTCGCCCGGGTCCCACAGCGACTGCATCAGCGCGATGATGACCGAGACGTCGGCCGGGTCCTCGAACATCGTCTGCAGGATGATGAGGAAGGGCGAGAAGCCGGTGGAGCGGGCCAGGAGCAGGGTGAAGGGCGTCCCCGGCACGTTGAGCACCACCCGGCTGACGTCGGGGCTGTACGCGCCGAAGCCGCCCCCCAGCACGCCGCCCTGGCTCACGCCGTAGAACCAGGTCTGGTCGGGGTCGACCAGGGTCTGTCCGTCCACGGTCAGCGCGTCGTCGGCGCCGAGCGGGCCGGCCAGCAGGCGGCGGGCCAGCAGCGCGTGCACATAGCCCTGCATCAGGCGCTCGGGCACCATCGCGAAGCGGTCGGGCTCGTTGACGACCATGGTCGTGACGGCCCCCCGGTCGGCGTCGGACATCCCCGTCCAGTCCACGGCCAGCAGGACCGCGCCCGTGGCGTTCGCGATGTCGCCCACGTTGCCCCAGCCGACCTCGTCCTGGTTCGCCAGCAGGCTGTGGCCGAACTGCATCACCGGCCCGGGGCGCGGATCCAGCAGGAGCGAGCAGGGCACACGCACGGTGAAGGGGACCTGGACGGTGCCGTTGCGGTAGGGCCAGCCGGCGCCGTCCCGGGTGAGGACCGAGCCGGGGTCCTCTTCCTCCAGGTACAGCGGGGCGGTGAAGGTGCCCTCGATGTGACGCCCGATGGCCTCTCCGCCGGAACAGTCGACCTCCTCGCTCTGGCTGAGGCTGTAGCTCCACCCCTGCTCCTCCACCCAGGCCAGCGCGTCGTCGCGCATCCACAGGGACCGACCCAGGCTGCCCTCCTTGCTGACGGTGGTGAAGGACCAGGCGAGCTGCAGCTCCTCGCGGGGCAGACCCTGGGCCTCCAGCGTCGGGAAGACCACGTCCTCGTACAGCCTTCGCTGGCGCTCGACGTCGGGGTCCGTGGTCTGTGCACCGTCGCGCAACACGGCGAAGGCGTCGGTCGGCGGCAGGGCCGCGCCCTGGGCGTCGACCAGGCCCCGGATGCCGACGACGTGGCGCGCGCCGTGGCGCAGGGGTCGCGCCGGCCGCAGGACCAGCAGCTCCCGGTCCGGGTCGCCGCCGAAGACGTCCCGCTCGACCCAGTGCGGGACCCGCTGCCCGGTCTCGACGTCGACGATGACCGTGCGGGCGTCGGCCGCCTCGTACTGGCCGATGTCGTCCCAGGGGATGGTCCCGGCCAGCGTGGCCTGCGGCAGGTGGGCCAGCACCTCGCCCAGGGTGGAGAAGCCGTCCAGCTCGTTCCAGAAGTCCGGCGCCATCTGCACGCCGTCGATGTTCTCGGGCAGGCTGGTCGGCCCGAACGACACGCGCAGCCCGGTGCCGGTGGAGGGATCGTCCACCATGTAGAAGTCGCTGGGGAAAGGCAGCAGGCACTGCCCCGGGTCCAGGGGGTTGCAGTCGCCGCGGGCGGTCGAGGTGGGCGTGGAGCCGCCCGCCGTGTCCGAGGGCGAGGGCGAGCGACAGGCCAGCAGGGCGAGGAGGGACAGCAGCACGCAGGCTCCGCGGCGGGATCAGGTCGACGAGGGGGGATCGCTGGGCCGGGGGCCCTTGGGCTTGCGCTTGCGCCGGCGTGCCTTGGCCGCCGCCGGGGTGGCCGCCGCCGCCGAAGCAGGCTCCTGGGCCGGGTCGGCGGCGCCCTTGCGGTGCAGCCAGCTCATCGCGCGGCGCACCACCTTGAAGCGCGCCAGCGGCACGTAGCCCTCGTGCGGCGGGGCGTCGTCGGCGAAGACCCGGAAGCGCACCACCGCGTCGGCGCTGTTGACGAAGGCGGCGTTGCTGCCGTGCAGGCCGATCCAGAGCTGGAGCACCTGCAGGTGCTGGCCGGGGAAGAGCGGGGTCGGGTGGTAGCGGAAGAAGGTCAGGGTGCCCGGCTCCTGGGTCACCGTCAGCTTGCCCTCCTCCAGCATGCGCGTCCGCACGTCGTTGTTGACCAGCGGGCGCGGCAGGACCACCTCCAGGCCGACGTGGTGCGCCAGGGTCCTGCCCTCGTTGAGCAGGAAGGCGCGGAAGGCGAGCTGGACCTTGGGGCCGCGCGGATCGCTCTCGATGAACTCGGCCTGGCCGAAGGGAGAGAGCCGCTCCAGCCGCACGCGCGGGTGCCGGGTGCGCCGCAGCACGTCCTCGACGTGGATGTGGCCCATCGGGCGGCTCTTGCCGGCGATGCGCAGGTAGTAGCGGTGATCGTTGGCCTGGTGGGGCGCGTCCTCGCTGGGCGGGATCTCCACGACGTAGACGGCGTGGCCCGGCAGGATCGCCGAGCCCGGGCCCGCCGCCGGGACCTCGAAGACGTTGAAGGTGCGCAGCCCGGGGCTGACCACGCCGGGGATCACGTCCTCCAGCCAGTGCCGGGTGCCGCCGCTCTTCAGGTCGACGGGCACGCCGCCGTCGATGCGCCCCTCGTCGTCCAGGCCGATGACCAGCCGGCCGCCCGCGCCGTTGGCGAAGGCGCTCACCTGCTTGGAGAGCATGTGCAGGAAGGCGCCCACCACCTGGCGGTCCTTGGACAGCCACAGGGAGCCCTTGAACTCCTGGTAGTCGTACTCGTTGGGGTCCAGCGCCTCGATGGCCGCCTCGGTCCAGCGCGGGGTGACGTCGATCCAGCGCGGGGCCTCGGCCGGCCGCACCTCCACCTCGCCGTCCCGGTCCGGCGGCTCAGCCACGCTCCCGCTCCCGTCGCTCGGCCAGCACGCAGACCAGCACCGCGCGCAGCCCCGCCGTGTCCACCCCTCGCAGCGCCGCCATCAGGTGGTCGGCGCAGTGCTGCAGGCCGCAGCGGGTCAGCTCGGGCAGGGACAGCGGGGCCGCCAGCTCGCCCTGGTGCACGACCCGCAGGGCCTTCACCAGGTCCTCGGTCGTCACCTCCGTCAGGCCCAGTCCACCACGCATGCTCGACACCTCGTCGCAGGCCCCTAACGCGGGGCCGGGTCCGCCTGTGGCAGCATCCCGCGCCATGGCCACGCCCACCGTACAAGCGCCTTCGCTCCCTCGCCAGCTCCTGGTCCACGCCGGGCTGATCCTGGCCAGCCTCGTCACGCTCTACCCGGTGCTGTGGGTGCTCAAGATGGCGCTCACCCCCAGCCAGGCCTTCAGCATGGATCCGAGCCCCATCCCCGACGCCGTCACGCTGCAGAACTTCGTCGACGTGGTGAGCACCCGCGACGCGGCGGGCGGCTGGCTCTTCGGGCGGCAGCTCGCCAACAGCCTGTTCGTCTCGCTGGTCACCAGCGCCATCGGCATCAGCCTGGCGGCGACCGCCGGCTACGCGCTCTCCCGCTGGAGCTTCCCCGGCCGGGACGCCGGCATGGCCATGTTCCTGGTGACCCAGATGTTCCCCGGCGTGGTGATGGCGATCCCGCTGTACATCCTGCTCGACGAGCTGTCCCTGCTCGACTCCATGACGGGCCTGGCGCTGGTGTACGCGACCACGGCCATCCCTTTCTGTACCTGGAACCTCAAGGGCTACTTCGACACGATCCCCAAGGACCTGGAGGAGGCGGCGCTGATGGACGGCGCGGACCGCTGGACCACCTTCTTCCGCATCGTCCTGCCGCTGGCGCGCCCGGCCCTGGTGGTCACGGGTCTGTTCAGCTTCATGACGGCCTGGAACGAGTTCATCCTGGCCGCGACCTTCATGGGCGACGAGCGCAGCTTCACGCTGCCGGTCGTGCTCCAGGGCTACGTCGGTGACTTCGGCACCGAGTGGGGCCGCTTCGCCGCCGGCGCCATCCTGGTCAGCGTGCCGGTGATGGCGCTGTTCTTCACGCTGCAGCGCTTCCTGGTCGAGGGGCTCACCGCCGGCAGCGTGAAGGGCTGATCACCAGTCGAGCGTGTGCACCACGGCGGCGCCGTCCGCGTCCAGCTCGGCCGGCAGGGTGCCCGTGGCCAGCCCGCCCTCGGCCGATCCGCTCTCCAGCTCGATCGCCGTGACCGTGCCCGAGAAGCTGTACTCGAAGCCCGAGAGCTGCGTGATGGGCGAGTAGTTGGTCGCGTGCCCGCTGGCGTAGGGCGCGCCCGCGTCCGGCGCGGCGTCGGCGTCGAAGGAGAGGGTGCGCAGGTAGGCGCCGCGGCCGTCGGGATCGCTGGCGTAGAAGGTCCAGTCGAGCGCGCTCCAGCCAAGGACGGGCGAGGCGAGCGTGGTGGACAGTGTACGGTCCGCCAGGTCGGGGTCCGGCTGCTCGTCAGGCGTCGCCGGCCCGTCGCCGTAGCTGTAGGTCAGGCCGTGGCTGACCGGGAGCTGCTCGAAGGCGCCGCGGGTGACGGCCACGACGACGTCCAGGCGCACCGGGACCTGGGCCTGGTCGTTGACCGCGTCGACGCACTGGCGGATCTCCTCCAGGCTCTCGCCGGCGGCGAAGGTGGCGTGGACCGGGACGGTGACGGCGAGGCGATCGTCGGACAGGGCAGCGGCGCCGAGCGAGACGGCCATCCGGGTCGGATGCCAGCCATAGGCCGGGTTGTAGCACGCGTCCCCTCCGGACAGCGGGTGGTTGCTGTCGAAGGACAGGCCCGCCAGCACCGCCACCGCCTCGCCCCTGGCCTTGCGCGGCAGGGCCACCTGCAGGCTGCCCTCTGCCCCGTCGGCGTCCGCCACCAGCTCCACCGAGCCCCGGGCGAAGACCACGTCCTCGCTGGTCGCGTGCACCCAGCGCAGCTCCACCAGGCTCTCGTCCAGGAAGGGCAGCTCGTCACAGGTGTCGGGATCGCAGGCCGCGTCCAGCTCGGGCGAGACGCCCGTGGTCGATGTGCCGCCGATGATCGCGGCGCGAGCGCCGTCCTCGTCCACCGTCCACTCCGCGTGCGAGACGCGGTGGTTGAACAGATCCCAGCCGAAGCCCGCCCCCTGGATCCAGAGGGCTTCGGTCGCCTCCCGGCCGCAGCCGGGCAGCAGGAGGAGGGCGAGGAGAGGGTGCATCAGAAGCTCCAGCCGAGGCCGAGGTTGACGATGGCGCCGGGGTGGAGCTGCTCGTCCACCCACCACAGGCGCCCGCCGACGGCCGCCTCCAGGGTCAGCGCCGGCGAGAAGGTGTAGCGACCGCCCGCGAAGCCGCCGAAGGTCAGGCCCTGGCTGGTCTCGTGCAGCCAGCTGCCGTCCCCGGTGACGACCTCGCCGCCCAGGAAGGCGCCGCGGCCCCAGTCGCCGGTGAAGGTGTAGCGGTACTGGCCGCCGAAGTGGTGGACGCGGACCACGTCCTTCACGCCCACGCCCAGGATGCCGGCGACGCTGGAGCGCCCGGACAGGCGCAGGTCCCCGGTCAGCTCGACCTGCGGCACGGCGAGCTGGGCCGGCGCGAAGGTCAAGGCGAAGCGGTGCCCGCCCTTGCCCGCCAGCGCGGGGGAGGAGGCCGACAGCAGCGCGGCGAGCACGGGCAGGCGCAGGTTCACGAGGGCTCCGACACAGTGGTCTCCGAACCGGTGGGCCCCGCAGCCTAATCCACGCCCGCGCCGATCGCGCCGCCAGCAGGAGCGGCCGGGGAGATAGCTGTCGGCGATGTTCCTGTTCCACGAGATCCACGTCGACGACTTCCAGCTCGAGGCCCGGGCCGACCGTGCCACCTACGACCGGGCCCGGGAGCTGGTCGAGGCGATCTGCCAGGTCGCCGAGGCCCAGGGCCAGCGGCTGAACCTGCGCCTGCGCTACCCCTTCGCCGAGGCGGCCTGGGCCTTCGACGGCGCCCGCAACCCCGTGCCCGGCTGGGAGGAGCGCGGCCACGAGATCGGCACCCACGCCCACTTCCGGCGGGTCCGCCGCACGAAGCAGGCCATCGACCGCCTGGGCGTGCGGGACAACCGCTGCGTCGTGCCGGGCCTGATCCGCGCCAGCGCCGAGCGCGTGGCCGCGATCATGCGCACCTGCCGGCGGCTGGGCTTCGCCTGGGTGACCGACCAGGTCCACCACCGCCCCTTCCCCTACGTGGGCCTCTCGCCCTGGCGGCCGACGCCCGACTTCACCCAGGCCGGCCTGGGCCCCTGGGTGTTCATCGACGTCTCGGTCAACCCGATGGCCTGGGGCCTGCTGGAGGGCAGCCACGAGCGGGCTCGCCAGGTGATCGGCCTGGGCGCGTCGCAATTCCAGCGGCTGCTCGGCCTGCTGGACCACCACCTGGACCTGCCGCGCCCCCACCCGGTGACGCACTTCGGCGTGCCGATCCACGAGCACCAGCTCGCCCGCGCGCTCGACGACTACCGGCCGAACGAGCGCTCGCTGCAGGCCTTCGGCGACTACCTGGCGGCCGCGGCCCGGCGCCCGGTGCGGCCCTGCCGATCGGCGGAGATCTTCCAGGCCTGGACCGCCGTCGAGGGGGCCCCCGACCCCGACCCGCCCCGGGCCGCGGACCACCTGCTGCGCGCGGTGGACCGCCGGGACCTGCGCCTGGACGGCCCACCCTGGCTGGTCGAGCGGCTGGGTGCCCGGCTGCCGGGGCGCGCGGCGGGACGCCGGGGGATCGAGGCGGGACGCCGGGGGATCGAGGCGGGACGCCGGGGGATCGAGGCGGTCGTCCGCCGGGCGCGCCGCCCGCCGCGGGCCCCCGGAGCGGGCCAGGACCTGTCGATCGCAGCCGAGGTGGGGCCCGTCGAGGCCCGGGTCTGGCGGGCCACGGCCCCCCGGGCCCACCTGGTGGTCTCGGTCGCCGGCACCGTGGGCGGACGCAGCCTGGGCCTGTCCTTCCTGGGGCTCCAGCCCGCCGACCTGGCGGCGCGGGGCTGGACGGTGTGGCTGTACGATCGGGCCGGGACCGGCCACACCGTCGGGCAGGCGCCCCTGGACCCGGGGCTGCCGCTGCACGCCACCCAGGCCGGGGCCGTCTTCCGCCGGGCCGCCGACGAGGGCCTGCCGGTGGCCTGGCTGAGCTACTCCGGCGGGTTGATCGCGGCCCTGGCGAGCGGGGAGCGCGGCTTCGTCCAGATCGACGCCGAGGCCCCCGCGGACCGGCTGTCACTGCGGCCCCGGCCGCGCGGCCTGGCCCGCCACGCCGTCGACCTGGAGCGCCTGGAGCGCCACCACATGGACGAGGTGGCCGCGCCCCGGCCCTGGGAGCCCTTTCGCCAGGTGGCCACCCTGACCTGCCCCTACCACCGCCTGCAAGGTGCGGACGATCACATGCACGGACACACCACCACCCACGCGCGGGCCCTGCTCTCGTGCGCCCGGGACCCCTGGCTGAACGGTGTGCGATGGACGGGGGATCCCACGCCGGGCTGGCCCGGCCGCCTCGACGGCTGCGGGGCCCTGGTCCTGCCGATCTTCGACGCCCTGCTGCCCTGAGCCGGTCCCACAGCTCCGATGGACCGTCCCCTCTCCCCGCGCCGCCTGGCCCTGCTCACCGTCCTGCTCTACCTGGGCAGCGGCCTGCCGATGGGGGTCGTGGCCGAGCTGGTGCCCGTGTGGCTCAAGCTCCAGGGCAGCAGCCTGCAGCTGCTGGGGCTGTCCACGCTGGTCGGCCTGCCGTGGACGCTCAAGGCGCTGTGGGCGCCCGTGGTCGACCGGCTCGGCCGCCTGACGCTGTGGGCGGCGTCGGCCCTCGTCGGGGTCGCCCTGGGCGTGGCGGCCCTGCCCTGGCTGGGCACGGGGCCCGCCTTCTGGGTGCTCCTGGTGGGGGTCGCCGCCGCCAGCGCCACCTACGATCTCGCGGCGGACGGCTGGGCCGCCACCGTGGCGCCCCCGGCCGAGCAGGGCCGCGTCAACGGGCTGCGCGTGGCGGCCTACCGCGCGGCG
Organism: Myxococcota bacterium; assembly: GCA_023150805.1. Classification (GTDB taxonomy): domain Bacteria; phylum Myxococcota_A; class UBA796; order UBA796; family UBA2385; genus UBA2385. The sequence continues at coordinate 10,061 of JAKLKF010000025.1, forward strand.
ATGCTGGCCTGCGGCGGCGGTGCGGTGGCCCTGGGCGGCTGGCTGCCCTGGCCCGCCGTCTTCGCCCTGGTCGGCGGCGGCGCCCTGCTGCTGGCCCTGCCCCTGCCGGCCTTCCCCTCCCCCGCGCCGGCCCCCAGCTCGCCCGCCGCCTGGATCCGCGAGCTGTGGACCTGGGTCCTGGCCCAGGGCCCGCTGCCGGCCCTCGCCCTCTTCGCCTTCGCGCTGCTGTTCAAGCTCGGCGACGCGGCGATGGGGCCGATGGTCAAGCCCTTCTGGCTGGACGTGGGCCTGTCGGTGCAGGAGCTGGGACTGGTCAGCATCAGCCTGGGCACCGGCCTGACCGTGCTGGGCGCCCTGGCCGGCGGCGAGCTGTGGCGGCGCCTGGGGCCGGGGCCGGGACTGTGGCTGATGGGTGGCCTGCAGGCCCTGTCCAACCTGGGCTACGCGCTGGCGGCGACCTGGCCGTCGCGCGCCGCCGTCTACGGGGCCAGCGTCGTGGAGAGCTTCACCGGGGGCCTGGGCACCGCCGCCTTCCTGGCCGCCCTGATGGCGCTCACCGGCGGCCGCCAGGCGACCACGCGCTTCGCCCTGCTGACGGCGGTGATGGGGCTGACGCGGACGGTCGCCGGAGCCGCCAGCGGCTTCGGAGCCGCCCAGCTGGGCTACGCGGCCTGGTTCGCGCTGACCTTCGTCCTGGCCCTGCCGGGGCTGCTGCTGGTGGGGGCCGTCGGGCGGCGGCTGCGGTGAGCACGCGCCCCCTGCCCTTCGCTGTCAGCCCCGCGGCCGGCGCCCCACGTCGACCACCGCCTCGGCGAAGGCCATCGCGGCGGCCTCGCACGCGGTCAGGTCCCCGGTGAGCCAGGCGGCGGCGAAGTTCGTCTCGGTCGGCGGCGGGAAGATCTTCACCGCCCGGACGTGGGCCGCCTTGAGCGCGGCGTCGATGCCCAGGCTGGCCTCCATCGGCGGGGCGACCAGGTAGGCCATGGCGTCGCCGGGGGAGAGCCCGGCCTGGGCGGAGAGGTAGGTGCCGAGCGAGGCGATCACGTGCGGGAAGACGGCGATGCTGCCGTCGTCGTTGGCCGCGTAGAAGCAGGCGTCGTGCTCCAGGCAGCGCACCAGGGCGGCCAGCCCCTCCTCGATCTCGTCGGGATCCTCGGCGGCGATGACCCCCAGGATCTCGCCCGACAGGGGGCCCGAGGCGTGGCGGCTGCCGGCGTAGAAGCTCTTCGCGTAGACCACGTCGACGCGGGCGTGCTTCGTACACTCGTCCAGGGCGACGTAGGTGGGATCGTCCTGGTCCACCGTGACGAGGCCCAGCGCCCGGTGGCGGTCGGGGTCGGCCCCGTAGGCGCGCAAGAGCGCGGGGTCCGCGCCCGGGATGCGGCGGATCGACAGGATCTTCGGAAGCAGGGGCTCCAGCATCAGCCGATCTCCACGAGGCGGGTGCGGACCTGGGGGGCGCGGTAGCCGCCAGCGATCTCGGCGCCCACCTGGGCGACGAGGGGCGCCAGGTCCAGCGAGACGCCCGAGGTGCGCTGCTCCAGCATGGCACCCGTCAGCAGGGCCAGGCGGTGGGCGGCCTCGGCCGGCGGGGTGCCCCGGGCGTGGATGTTGGACATCATGTTCCGGTTGCTGTCGGTGTTCCCGACCTTGGGACCGTAGACCAGGTAGGCGGACAGGCCGTCGCCCGTGCCCAGGCCGGGCCGCTCGCCCAGCAGGATGGCGGCGACCTTGGCCTGGCACAGCTCGCCCACCTCGTCCTCCAGCCACACCCGCGCGAACTTCGCACAGACCGGGGTGCCCACCGTCCAGCCGCGCGCCTCGCACTGGGCGATGAACGCCGCCATCAGCTCGGGGCCGGCGCCCTGGGTTGCCACCGCGGACAGACCGTCGGCCAGGATGGGCTGCACGTCGACGCCCTTGCGGGCCTGGGCCTGGAGCCGTGCGACGCTGTCTTCGTCCAGGCGGCGACCCAGGTCGGGGCGCAGCAGGAACTCGCGGTGGGATCGCACGCGGGAGCGCAGGGGCAGGTAGCCCTGCTGCTCGGCCCAGCCGTCGGGCAGCTCGGTGGCGACGGCGCCGTGCGCGACCGCCAGCTCGGCCTGGAACTGGAGCACCACGTCGGTGGCGTAGCGGGTGCCCACGTGGCCGATGCCGACCAGGGCGGTGGTGTGCTGGCTGGCCTCGGCGGCGAAGGCGCTCTGGCGCTGGGGGGTCGGGAAGACCCGGTCCGGCGGCAGGCGCGGCTGCGGCACCGGAGGCGGCGCGGGCAGCGGGCGCGCCGAGGAGAGGCGGCGGCGCAGGTCCGCGACCAGGTCCCGGGTGCGGGAGCCGGCCGAGGGGGGCGGCCCGGGGTCGGCCAGCGGCGCGCTCACCGGATCACCTTGGGGTCACCGAAGCGCGGCCCCGGCTGCAGTCCGTCCATGATGCCCCGCTGCTGGAGCCAGGCGTCGAACTCGGGCGTGGGGCGCTTGGCCAGCAGGCCGCGCACGCTGGGGATGTCGTGGAAGCTGGTCGACTGGTAGTTGAGCATGATGTCGTCCCCCACCGGCAGGGACATCAGGTAGGTGCAGCCGGCCGCGCCGAGCAGCACCTTGAGCGACTCCAGCTCGTCTTGTGACATGTCGGCGTGGTAGGTGAAGCAGGCGTCGCAGCCCATCGGGATGCCCAGCAGCTTGCCCATGCAGTGGTCTTCCAGCGCCGCGCGGGTGATCTGCGGTCCGTTCTCCAGGTACTCGGGCCCGATGAAGCCGACGACCGTGTTGAGCAGGAAGGGATCGTAGCGGCGGGCGAAGCCGTAGCAGCGCGCCTCCAGCGTGACCTGGTCGGCGCCGTGGTGCCCCTCGCTGGACAGGGCGTTGCCCTGCCCGGTCTCGAAGTACATGAAGTTCGGCCCGACGCTGGTCTTCATCCGTCGCATCTGGTCCCAGGCTTCGTCCACCAGGGCGACGGAGATGCCGAAGGCGGCGTTCGCCTTCTGCGAGCCGGCAAGGCTCTGGAACATCAGGTCCATCGGGCAGCCCAGCTCCAGCGCCTTCATCTGGACGGTGATGTGCGACAGCACGCAGTGCTGGGTCGGGATGTCGTTGTCGAGCCGGAGCTGGTGCAGGTGGCGCAGGATCTCGGCGGTGGACTGCGGCGTGTCGGTGGCCGGGTTCACGCCGATGACGGCGTCCCCGCAGCCGTAGGACAGCCCCTCGCGCGTGCTGTACAGGATGCCCTGGACGTCGTCGGTGGGGTGGTTGGGCTGCAGGCGGCTGGACATGCGCCCGGGCAGGCCCAGCGTGTTGTTGGCGCGGACCACCACCTCGCACTTGGCCCCCACCACCATCAGGTCCATGTTCGACATCAGCTTGACGACGCCGGCGACCATCTCGGGCGTGAGCCCCGGCGAGACGGCGCGGATGATCGGACCGGTCGTGGTCGGCAGCAACAGCCACTCGCGCAGCTCGCCCACGGTCAGGTGCCGGACGGCCTGGAAGGCCGCGGCGTCCAGCGCGTCCTCCACCAGGCGGGTCAGCTCGTCCTCCTCGTAGGGGATGACGGGGTGCTGGCGCAGCTCCGCCAGGGTCAGGCCCGAGAGCACGGCGCGCGCCGCCACCCGCTCGACCGGGTCGCGGGCGCTGATGCCCGCCAGGTCGTCGCCGGACTTGGGCGGGTTGGCCTTGGCCAGCACCTCCTTGACGGAGGAGAAGCGGGTGCGGCTGCCGCGGATGGTGGCGGAGAGGTTCACGGCGCGCAGTCTATCGCGGCGGCGGAGGGCCCCGTCGCGCGGCGGTGGGGGACCGGCGCGGTGATCTATGATGATCCGCCTGCCCCCTCGGAGGTTCCCGTGCTGCTGCTCGCCCTGTCCATGCCCTCTCTCGCCGCGGACTTCCTCCAGGTGGACGCCGGCGCCCCCGGGATGGCGGTCCAGGTCCACCTGCTGCGCGAGGACGGCGGCTTCGACGGCAGCGAGCTGGTGACGACCGACTGCGCGGACATCCTGGTCGGCCCGGTCCGCGCCCTGGACCGCAACGCCGACCCCTCCGACCCCATCCCGGGCGCGGTGCTCTCGACGGTCTTCGCCATCGCCGACGACGCCGCCACCGGGGTCGACTGCACCGTCTTCGTCGATGGCGTCGCGGTCGGGCCCTACAACGACGGCATCGACAACGCCTTCCGCATCGTGCCGGCGGCCCCCTCGCCCGTCGACGGAGGCGCGGGTGACGCCGACGGCACCGTCGACGGCGTCATCACCATCGCGGCGGCGGACCGCACCGACGGCGGCACCCTGGTCCTGTCCTCGCTCGACCTGCCGGCCGACACGACGCTGTGGTTCGAGACCAGCGACCCCATCGACGCCACCGAGGGCAACGAGGCCTTCCTGCCCGTGGTGCTGCTGGTGCAGGGGGACGCGACCGTCGCGGGCACCATCGCGATCGAGGGCGAGGACGGCGACGACGCGCCCTCGGGCCTGGCGGCGGACGGCGGCGACGGCGGACCGGGCGGCGGCGGCGGCGGCGTGGGCAGCAACTGCATGGGGCCGGCCTACGCGGCGGGGGCGGGCTTCTCGGGCGGCGGCGGGACGGCGGCCGGCACCTGCATCGACTTCGGCTACGGCGGCGTCGGCGCGGCCGAGGGGCCCGACCTGGAGCACGGCGGCGAGGGCATCTTCACCGACGTGGAGAACGGGGCCCTGGGCTACGCCGGCGGCACCGGCGGCGGCACCGGCGTGCCCTGGGGCACCGGCGGCTTCGGCGGCTACTGCTGCGGGACGGCGGGCGAGGGCGGCTACGGCGGCGGCGGCGGCAACGGCCACTCCGAGGCCAGCGGCTGGGGGGCCGGCGGCGGCGGCTTCGGCACCGCTGGCGAGAACGGCATCGGCGTGGTCGGCGGCGGCGCCAGCTCCTACCTGGTCGGCGGCGCGGGCCTGGCCAGCCTGCACGACACGCTGGTCCCCCTGGCCGGCGGCTCGGGCGGCGCCGGCGGCGACTCGGGCTCGGGTGTGGCGGACGGCGGCGGCGGCGGCGGCGGCGGCGGGGCCCTGCTGCTGGCGGCGCGCAGCCTGTCCTTCGAGGGCAGCGGCGGCATCACGGCCTGGGGCGGCGACGGCGGCGACACGGTGGGCACCAACCCCGGCTCGTCGCTGGGCGGCGCGGGCGGCTCGGGCGGCGGCGTGCACCTGGCGGCCTGGAGCGTCCGCGGCCTGTCGGCCGACGCCGTCGAGCTGCACGGCGGCTACGGCGGCCACGAGTACTACGGCTACACCAGCGGCGACGGCGGCGAGGGGCGGCTGCGCGTAGACGGTGCGGCGCCCCCCACGCTGCCGGCCGGCCCGACCGGCGCCGCCGCGCCCACGTGGCAGGGCGCCGCGATCTCGGACCTGGACGACACCGACCTGGCGGTCTCCTCCTCGGGCAGCGTGACCCTGCACGTCTACGGCAGCGACGGGACCGAGGTCGCAGAGATCCCCCTGGCCGAGGACGGCGCGCTCACCCTGTACCCCTACCTGGGCGGCGTGGCCGACAGCTACCTGCTGGTGCTGGTGGACGACGCCACCGGCACCATGAGCCCGGCGGGCACCGCCCTGCTGCGCTACCGGCCCGACGCCGACGGCGACGGCGCGCTGGCCGAGCGCTACGACGGGGACGACTGCGACGACGGCGACGCCAGCATCAACCCGGACGCCGACGAGCTGTGCGACGGGATCGACAACGACTGCGACGGGGAGGTGGACGAGGCGGACGCGGCCGACGCCGGCACCTGGTACACGGACGGGGACGGGGACGGCTGGGGCGATCTCTCGACCGAGGTGGTGACCTGCGACCCCGACCCAGAGGCCGTGTCGGTCCCCGGCGACTGCGACGACACCGAGGCGGAGGTGAACCCCGACGCGGCCGAGGTCTGCGACGGCATCGACAACGACTGCGACGGCACCGTGGACAATGACGACGCCCTGGACGCCGCCACCTGGTACGCCGACCTGGACGGAGACGGCTGGGGCGACGGCGCCGACAGCACCACCGCCTGCGAGGACCCCGGGGACGGCTGGGTGGCCGAGCCCGGCGACTGCGACGACCTGGAGGCCGACGCATTCCCCGGCAACACCGAGGTGTGCGACGGCATCGACAACGACTGTGACGGCACCGTCGACAACGACGACGCCGTGGACGCCAGCACCTGGTACAGCGACGAGGACGGCGACGGCTGGGGAGTCGACGACGGCACCACCACCTCCTGCGTCGACCCCGGAGACGGCTGGGCCGCCGCGGGCGGGGACTGCGACGATGGCGACACGGCCTACCACCCCGGGGCCGAGGAGTCGGACTGCTCGGACCCCAACGACTACAACTGCGACGGCTCGGTCGCCTACGAGGACGTGGACGGAGACGGCTTCGCCGCCTGCGAGGAGTGCGACGACCGCAACGCGGCGGTGAACCCCGACGCCGTGGAGGTCTGCAACGGGATCGACGACGACTGCGACCGGCTGGTGGACGAGGAGGTGACGACCACCTTCTACGCCGACGGCGACGAGGACGGCTGGGGCAGCAGCGACATCACGGCCGAGGCCTGCGAGGACCCGGGGACGGGCTGGGTGGCCGAGGCGGGAGACTGCGACGACACCGACGCCGCCTTCCACCCGGGGGCGGAGGAGAAGGACTGCTCCGACCCCAACGACTACAACTGCGACGGCTCGGTCGCCTACGAGGACGCGGACGAAGACGGCTGGGCCGCCTGCGAGGAGTGCAACGACGCCGACGCCGCCATCCACCCCGAGGCCGAGGAGCTGTGCAACGGCGTCGACGACGACTGCGACACCGAGATCGACGAGGGGGTGACCTCGACCTGGTACCAGGACGGCGACGGCGACGGCTTCGGGGACCTGGCCAGTCCGGCCGAGGACTGCACCCAGCCCGAGGGCACGGTCGAGGACGCGACCGACTGCGACGACGAGAGCGCGACCGTCTACCCCGGCGCCGAGGAGATCCCCGACGACGGCATCGACCAGGACTGCGACGGCGAGGACCTGACCACGCCGACGGGGGACGGCGGGACCCCCACCGACGGCGGGACCACCGACGGCGGCAGCGACGAGCTGGACGGCGGCGGCAAGGTGGTCGGCGGCTGCGACGGCTGCGCCGCGGCCCCCGGGCGCTCCACCGGCGGCGTGGGCGTGGCCCTGCTGCTGGGCCTGCTGGGGCTCTTGCGCCGGCGGCGGTGAGGCGGGGTCCGTGGGGGGCCCCTCCCGGGAGGGGGCCCCTCAGGCGAAGAAGTCGTTGCCCTTGTCGTCGACGACGATGAAGGCCGGGAAGTCGACCACCTCGATGCGCCAGACGGCCTCCATGCCCAGCTCGGCCATGTCGATGACCTCGACCTTCTTGATGTTCTCGGCCGCGAGCACCGCCGCCTGGCCGCCGATGCTGCCCAGGTAGAAGCCGCCGTTGTCCTTGCAGGCCTGGGTCACGACCGGCGAGCGGTTGCCCTTGGCGATCATCACCAGGCTGCCGCCCTCCTTCTGGAGCTGGTCGACGTAGGGGTCCATGCGCTGGGCGGTGGTGGGGCCGAAGGCGCCGCTGGGCATGCCGGCCGGGGTCTTGGCCGGGCCGGCGTAGTACACGGGGTACTTCTTGAAGTAGTCGGGCAGGCCCTGGCCACTGTCCAGGCGCTCCTTGAGGCGGGCGTGGGCGATGTCGCGGGCGACGACCATGGGGCCGGTGAGCAGGACGCGGGTCTTGATGGGGTGCCGGCTCAGCTCGGCGCGGATCTCGTCCATGGGCCGGGAGAGGTCGATGCGGACGACGTGCTCGGACAGGTCAGGGCCCTGCTCGGCCGGCAGGAAGCGGCCGGGGTCGGTCTCGAGCGCCTCGATGAAGACGCCCTCGGCCGTGATCTTCGCCAGGACCTGGCGGTCGGCGGAGCAGGAGACGCCGATGGCGACGGGGCAGGAGGCGCCGTGGCGGGGCAGGCGCACGACACGCACGTCGTGGCAGAAGTACTTGCCGCCGAACTGGGCGCCCAGGCCGAGCTGGCGGGTGATCTGGAGCACCTCCTGCTCCAGCGACAGGTCGCGGATCGCGTGGCCCAGCTCGTTGCCGCGGGTGGGCAGGTCGTCGAGGTAGCGCGCGCTGGCCAGCTTGACGGTCTTGAGCGCGGCCTCGGCCGAGGTGCCGCCGATGACGATGGCCAGGTGGTAGGGCGGACAGGCGGCCGTGCCCAGCTTGGGCAGCTCGGCCAGCAGGAACTCGCGCATGGCGGCGGGGTTGAGCACGGCCTTGGTCTTCTGGAAGAGCCAGGTCTTGTTCGCGCTGCCGCCGCCCTTGGCCATGAAGAGCAGCTCGTACTTGTCGCCGGGCACGGCCAGCAGGTCGATCTGGGCGGGCAGGTTGGTGCCGGTGTTGCGCTCGGTCCAGGTGTCGATGGGCGCGAGCTGGCTGTAGCGCAGGTTGCCCTCGGTGTAGGAGCGGTAGACGCCCTCGGACAGCGCCTGGGCGTCGTCGCCCAGTGTCAGCACCCACTGGCCCTTCTTGCCCATGATGATCGCGGTGCCGGTGTCCTGGCAGGAAGGCAGGACGAAGCCGGCCGAGACGACGGCGTTCTTGAGCAGGCTGTCGGCGACGAAGCGGTCGTTGTCGCTGGCCTCGGGGTCGTCGATGATGTCGCGGAGCTGCTGGAGGTGGCCGGGGCGGTAGAGGTGGTTGATGTCGCGCATCGCGACCCGGGCCAGCTCGGTCAGCACCTGGGGCTGGATCTCCAGGACCGCGTGGCCGCGGTACTCGCCGACGCTGACCCCGTCGATGTCCAGGCGCCGCCAGGGCGTGGGCACCGGGTGGGCGTGGGGGAAGGGCTCCTGGTAGCGGAAGTCGGGGGTGGCCATGGGGTCCTCGCGCAGGAAGAGGCCCGGACCTAACCACGACCGCCGCCGGTCGACGCGCGGCCGCGACCGCTCGCCGCGACGGGGGGCCTACAGCGCGATGCGCCCGCCCACGTGCCCGCCGAAGCTCTGGTCGAAGCCGACGTTGAGCTGGCCGTAGGCCTTGACGAAGAAGACGTTGACCTGGGCACCGGCGAACAGCCGCGGCGTGACGCCGTCGATCAGGCCCTGGCGCGCCAGGCTGACCGAGGCGCTGCCGATGTTCTCGCGGCCGCCGTCGACCTCGACCAGCACCGGGCCGACCAGCGACATCTCCAGGTCGGTGGACGAGTCCAGCGCCACGTCGGCCGCGGCGCCGAAGAAGGCGCTGAGCACGAAGATCCGCAGGTTGGTCGACAGCTCGACCGGCACGCTGGCCGAGTCGGTGAACACGGCGAGCTTGCCGTCGGCCTCCCAGGACAGGCTCTGCCCCAGGACGGGCAGCTCCTGGGACAGCTCCAGCCGGTAGCGTGACCACTCGTAGCCGGTGGTCAGGTCCAGGCCGCCCCACTCCAGCAGGCCCTCGGTCGGCTTGGGGCGCACCAGCTTGATCTGCAGGTGGCCGCCCAGGTTGGTGGTCGAGGCCAGGAAGGGCTCGGGGCTGGTCTCGGCGACCAGGCCGTCGACGTACAGCACGAAGCGGCGCAGGGCGCTGGTCTCGCTGGAGGCCACGCCCAGGTTCACGCCGGCCAGCAGGGCCGCCTGGAAGGCGAAGCCGCCGGCGGGCATGCCCTCGGCCCCCTTGCCGAAGCGCACCCCGGCCGCGCTGACGGCCGTGCCGACGCTGCCGCCGAAGACGAAGCGCTGGGGGTTGCTGGCGTAGTCGGCGCCCATGCCCCGCGACGCCGTCATGTTCGCCGCGCCCATCTGGCGCAGGAACTCGTCGACGTCGTCCAGGCGCAGCTGCTCGCCCATCTGCTGCTCCAGGTCGGCCTCGACCACGCCCGGGTCGACGCCGAGCTGCTTGGCGCGCTGCTCGTCCAGCTCGATGACGATCTGCTGGGCCGCGGCGGGGGCGGGGGCCAGGGCGCCGCCGGCGACGGCGAGCAGCGCGAGGGGCAGGGCGAGGCGAGAGCGGGACACGGCGGCTCCAGGCGAGGGCCACAGCGTAGCGGAAGGAGGGCCAGGACCGCAGGGTCGAGGGGGCTGGCGCGCGCTCGGTCCAGCCCTGGTCGACCCGCCAGGTGCGCAGGGCCCAGCGCTGCCCGTCGCTGGACCACTCGATGGTGCCGAGCCGGTCAGTGCGCAGCAAGGTGGCTCCGCAGGGGCCCGCGCCGTCGCCCCGGCCGTCGGGCGCCTGGGGCCCGCAGGGCGGGTGTGCCGCCGGCAGCGTCCAGCGCGCGACGGTGATCGGCTCGGGGTGCCCGTAGCGGTTGTCGTGGCCGCTGCTGACGACGGCCAGGGCGGGACGCACGCGGGCGACCAGCGCGGGCGAGGAGGAGGTGCGGCTGCCGTGGTGGGGCACCTTGACCAGGGTCACCGGCGGCAGGGCGCGGGCGAGCAGGGCCTCGGCGTCCTCCTCGACGTCGCCGGTCATCAGGACGCTGTGCCGGCCGTGCACCAGCCGCAGCACCAGGCTCTCCTCGTTCACCGCGTCGCGGCCCCGCTCGCGCCAGCCCGAGCGAGGGTGGTCGACCCGCACCCCGGAGAGGCCGCGGGCGGGCACCTCGTCGGGCAGGACGATCCGCGCGCCGCGCCGCCAGGCCAGGGTCCACAGCTCTCGCAGCTCGGGCTGGTCCTGGGCCGGCGGCCGCGGCAGCCACAGCGCCCGCACCGGCAGGGCCTCGACCACCGGCAGCAGGCCCCCGACGTGATCGGGGTGGGCGTGCGAGACGACCACCGCGTCCAGGCTTCGGATCCCGCGGCGGCGCAGGTAGCGCAGCACCCGGTCGGAGGGGGGGCCCCCGTCGACCAGCCACCGGCGACCGTCGGGCCACTCCACGAGGGCGCCGTCCCCCTGACCGATGGCCAGGAAGGTGACCACCAGCCGGTCGCGCGGCGCCACCTCCAGTCCCAGGGCCAGGACCCCCGCCAGGGCGGCCAGCGCGGGGCGGCGGCGCAGCATCACGGCCGCCGCGAGCAGCAGGGCGCCCGCGGGGCCGACGGCGGGGCTCCACGGCGCCACGTCCAGCCGCTCCAGCAGCGCCAGGCCCAGGTCGACCGCGCTGTCGGCCACGGCCACCGCGAGCAGCCCCGGCGCGCCGGGCAGCACCACCCCCAGGAGCGCGGCGGGCACGGCCACCGTGCCGATGAGGGGACAGGCGACCAGGTTGCTGAGCGGCGAGAGGGGCGCGAGCTGCTGGAAGCGCAGCGCGCCGACCGGCAGGGTGCCGGCGGTGGCGCCCAGGGTGGCGGAGAGGGAGCCGACCAGCCAGCGCAGCCAGGAGGGGCTGTCGGGGGGCAGCAGCCGGGTGAGGCGAGGACCGACCAGGATCATGCCCGCGACGGCCGAGAAGCTGAGCTGGAAGCCGAGGTCCCCCACCACGCCAGGGTCGCCCAGGGTCACGAGGGCGGCGGCCAGGCCCAGCAGGGTCCAGGGGCGGGGCAGCCGGCCGACCAGGACGGTGGCGGCGGCGGCGACGACCATGACGGAGGCCCGCCGCGCCGAGGCCGGCGCGCCCACCGAGGTCGCGTAGGCGACGGCGGCGACCGCCGAGGCGACGGGCGGCAGCAGGCGGGCCAGCGGCCAGGCGCGGGTCAGCGCCAGCGGGCGGGAGCAGATCCAGCACAGCCCGCCCACCGTGCCCGCCAGCAGCCCGACGTGCAGGCCGCTGATGGCGAGCAGGTGCGAGGTGCCGGTGCGGCGCAGCAGGTCGCTGGTCCATTGCGGCACCCCGGAGCGGTCGCCCAGGGCCAGGGCCCGCAGCAGGCCGGCGTGCTCGGCCAGGTCCAGCGGCGACGCGGAGCGCACGCCCCCGGCCGGATCCAGCCGGAGCGCGTCCGCGGCACGGCGGGGAAGGACGCCCGCGCGCTGGTCGTCGCGGCCGCTGGCCACCTCGCCGGGCAGCAACGCCGGACGCGGTGCGGGCTCGGTCCGCGCGAAGACCAGCTCGCCGACCCGGGCCGGCTCGGGCAGGCGCAGGCGCAGGCGCCCGCCGGGGGTCCGGACCCAGGCTTCGGCCCCCGCGGCCCGCTCGACCTCGCCGGCGACCCAGGTCCGGCCCTGCGGAGGCCCCCCTCCGCCGACCAGGGCGGCCGCGGCGCTGCCCAGCAGGAAGGCCGCGGCGACGAGGGCCGCCCAGGCGACCGGGCGTCGCCGTCCCAGCGCCGCCACCCCCACGAGCAGCGCGAGGCCGACGAGGCACGGGGGCCCAGCCGGCCGCCACCACGGCCACGCCGCCGCGCCGAGCAACACGGCCCCGCCGACCCAGGCCAGGGGCTCCTGCATGCGCACCTCCCGCGCCGCGCCCGGCAGGGGCCGTGCCCACGCAAGTGCCCGTGCTTGGAGGAGGGGGTGCCCGAACCCTGCCCGCCCACCGGCACCCCTGCCGGCACGCGGGCAGCGCGTCCGCCCGCCTCAGGAGGCGCCGGGCGTCCCCCAGCCCCCTCCGCCCGGGGTCTCGATCCGCAGCCGATCCCCGGGTCGGGCCTGCCACTCCGGCGGCGCCGGCTCCCAGCCCTGCCCGCGGTCGATCCAGTCCCGTCCCGGCGCGCCGGCCGCCCCTCCGTCCCCCCCCGGGGCGGGGATCCGCCGCCGTCCCGCCAGCAGCGACACCCTCGCGGGTCCCAGGAAGAGCCACTCCTTGACGACCCCGTCGCCCCCGGGCCAGCGGCCCGCGCCGCCGCTGCCCGCCCGCCGGGCCAGCCGCAGCAGCCGCACCGGGAAGCGCGCCTCCAGCTCCTCGACGTCGGTGGCGCGGGTGTTGGTCATGTGGACCTGGACCGCGTGCGCCCCCGGCACTCCCGGGCCGGCGCCGGCCCCTCCCCCGATGGTCTCGTAGAAGGCGCCCGCCGAGGTGCCCACCGCGAGGTTGTTCATCGTGCCCTGGCTGCCGGCCAGCGCGCCCAGGCCGTCGAGCAGGGCGTCCACCAGGCGCTGGCTGGTCTCGACGTTGCCGCCGGCGACCGCCGAGGGGTGGCGCGGGTCGAACAGGCCGCCGGGCTCGACCTGGATCTCGAAGGGCCGCAGGGCGCCGTCATTCAGCGGCAGGTCGGCGCCCGACCCGCCGGCGCGCTGCACCAGGCAGCGGAAGGTGTAGAGCAGGGCGGCGCGCGCGATGGCCAGCGGCGCGTTGAGGTTGCCGGGGTGGCGGTCCCCCCGCAGGTGCAGGACGGCGCGGTCGCCGTCGCAGCGGAAGCCCACCTCGACGGGGTGCAGGGGGCCCGCGCCGGCGTCGAGGTCGAAGGACCGCGTCCAGGCCCCCCGCAGCGAGGGCAGCAGGTCCCGCACGGCCGCCTCGGCGTGATCCTGCAGGTGGGCGAGCTGGGACTGGAAGGCGGGGGGCCCGATCTCGTCGGCGAGCGAGGCCAGGGCCTGGACCCCGAAGCGGCAGGCGGCGACCTGGGCCTCCAGGTCCGCGCGCACGTCCTCGGGCTGCCGGCTGCCTCCCGCCTCGACCGGCAGTGCCAGCACCGGCGGAGGGTGCAGGCCCCGCGCGTCCAGCAGCAGGTGGTGGCGCAGGAGGAAGCCCTCCTCGTCGATGTGGCGCGCCCGCGGGGGCATCGAGCCCGGCGTGCTGCCCCCGACGTCGACGTGGTGCCCTCGGCAGGCGACCAGGCACAGGCGCCGCCCGTCGGGGCCGGCGACCGGCATGATCACGGTGATGTCGGGCAGGTGGGAGCCGCCGGCGTAGGGGTCGTTGGTGGCCCAGGCCGTGCCGGGCTGGACGGCCGCGCCACGCTCGGCCAGCAGCGCCCGCACCGCCGGGCCCATGGCCCCCAGGTGCACCGGGACGTGCGGCGCGTTGGCCACCAGGGCGCCGTCGGCGTCGAAGACCGCGCAGGAGAAGTCGCGCCGCTGCCGGATGCTCACCGAGCGGGCCAGGCGGGCCAGGCGCTCGCCCATCTGCTCGGCGACCGCCATCACCCGGCTGGCGAAGACCGCCGTGTGCACGGGGTGGAAGGCCCGCGACAGCGCCGCGGGGGGCCCGCCCAGGTCGTCGAGCGCCAGGTGGTCGGCGGCCCGCCGCACGCGCCAGCCCGGCGGCACCACCACCGCCGCGCCGGCGCCGGCGATCAGCGCCGGCCCCAGCAGGCCGTCCGCGTGCTCCGGGCGCCGCAGGGGGACCTCGCGCCAGCCGTCGAACCACGCCCGCGCGTGGGACGTGCCCAGGGTCGGCAGCGGCGGCGCGACCGGCAGCGCGACCTCCCCGACCGGGTCCTCGGCCGAGACCCGCGCCTCGACCGCCTCGATCGCCAGGCCCGGGCGGTCGAAGCCGAAGCGTGCGAGGTGGAGCGCGAGGAAGCGCGTCCGCAGCTCGTCGGGCAGCTCGCGGGGCCCACGCCCGGCCAGGTCGGACAGGCCCTGGGGGGGCAGCGCCAGCTCGAACAGGTCGGCCATGTCCACGTGCCGCAGCACGAGGCGTCGCTCCACCACCTGGCCCGGCCCCGCCGCCAGCGCCCGCTCCGCCGCGGCCACCGCGCCGGCCAGGTCGTCGATCACCGGCGCCACCCGCTCGGCGCGGCGCCGGGCGAGACCGATGCCGACGGCCGAGAAGACGCCGGCCAGGTGGGGCACGACGACGCGGTGGATGCCCAGCGCGCGCGCGACGGCGCAGGCGTGGCCCGGCCCGGCGCCCCCGAAGGCGACGAGCGTGTGGGCCGCCGGGTCCACCCCCAGGTGCGCCGCGAGCGCCCGGACCGCCCGCGCCACCTGCTCGACGGCGACCCGCGCCGCCCCGTCGGCGACGACCTCGACGGGCGGGACGGGGTCCAGGCCACCCAGGGCCCGGCGGGCGGCCTCCAGGTCCAGCGGCTGGTCGCGGCCCGGCCCCGCGATGGCGGGGAAGCCCGGCAGTCGCCCCCGCACGGCCTCGCAGTCGGTCACGGTCGCGGGGCCTCCGCGCCCGTAGCAGGCCGGTCCCGGCGCGGCGCCCGCGCTCTCGGGCCCGGCGTACCAGACCCCGCCCACCTGCCGGAGCACCGAGCCCCCACCCGCGGCGACGGTCTGCACCCGCACGGCCGGCACCCGCAGGCGCACGCCGCCGATCTCGACGTGGTCCACGCGATCCGGCGCCCCGTCCACCCGGCAGACGTCGGTCGAGGTGCCCCCCATGTCCAGGCCCAGCACCGGCCCCAGCTCCGCCGCCCGCGCGAGCGCCTCGCAGGCCACCACGCCGCCGGCGGGCCCCGAGAGCACCGCCCACGCGCCGCGCCACTCCGGGCCCCGCCCCGCCGCGTCCACCGCCGCGAGGCCCCCGTCGCTCTTCATGTAGGCGCCGGGCGCGGTCGGCAGCAGCGGCGTCAGCGCCGCGTCCGCCAGGGTCGTGTGCAGCCGCGCCAGGAAGCCCCGCGAGGGCGCCACCTCGTGGCCCAGGCTCACCTGCGAGAAGCCGGCCGCCCGGCAGGCCGCCGCCAGCCGCCGCTCCTCCTCTGGCACCTGCGGCCCGTGCACCAGCACCACGGCCGCCGCGCGCAGGCCCGCCGCGACGAAGCGCCGGAGCGCGAGCTCGTCCACCGCGTGCGGGACGAGCACCTCCACGCGCGCGGCGGCCGGCCCCTCGCCCGCGCCGACCGGCAACCCCAGCCGCCCCTCCACCTCCAGCACCTCCGCGCACAGCGGAGGGGGGCGGTGGATGTGCAGGGCGAAGAGGTCGGGCCGGACCTGGTCCCCCAGCGCCGCGGCGTCCCCGAAGCCGGCCGAGGTCAGCAGCAGGACCGGCACGCCCTTGCGCTCCAGCAGGGCGTTGGTCGCCACGGTGGTGCCGCGACGGACCTCGTCGGCGCCCGCAGCCAGCGCCGCCAGGCTGGCCCGGTCGCTGAGCACCTTCTCGATCCGCAGCCCCCCCGCGTCGACCTGGACCACGTCAGTGAAGGTCCCGCCCTGGTCCATCCACACGCGCCGGGCCGGGCGCGGCCCGCTCACGGCGTGGTGGCGGTGGCCGACTGCGAGCGGTTCCCGGCCGCGTCCTGCAGCTCGACCTCGACCTCGTAGCTCAGCCCGGTGTCGATGCCGGCGACCCAGAAGTAGACCGGCGTGCCCTCCACGTCGTCGTCCAGGCGCGCCTCGGTCCCCGTGATGTCCAGGGTGCCCGAGAGGTTCGAGCCGTCGCTGCCCTGGATCCCGTAGTCGACCTTGCCGCCGTCGACGTCGCCCTGGGCGTCCGTCCACCAGATGTAGACCTGCAGCACCGTGTCGTAGTTGGGCGGGGTGTAGAACTCGGCGGTCACGGCGTCGATGACGGGGGAGACACCGTCGTCCACCCAGGTCCCGGTGTCATCGGTGCCGCCGTCGCCGCTGCCGCCGTCGCCCCCGCCCCCACCGCCGCCGAACACGTCGTCCTCGGGGGGAGCGCAGGCGGACAGGGTCAGCGCGAGCAGGGGCACCAGGACGGACCGGGACATCACCACCTCCGGGCCGGCAGTGTAGCCGAGAGGTGTAGACGAGGGGTGTAGCCGAGGAGGGGCACGCACCGGCACGCGGCGCAGCCCCCGCGCGTCGAGGCCCCCGCGCGTCGAGGCCCCTGGCGAGGCACCACGTCGCCGGCTAGTCCCCGCACATGCTCGCGAGGTCGTGGTGAAGAAGCTCCTGGCCGCGGTGCTCCTGCCGATGCTGCTCGTGGCCACCGGCGCGGTGGCCGTCGTGTGGTGGGACCGCGGCGCGCCGCCCGGCTTCCGCCCCAAGGTGGTCGACGTCACCCCCGCGGAGATCAGCTACGACCACCGCGGCGTGCGCCTGATCGGCACCGCCCACTACCAGGTGCGCCTGGCGCAGAAGACCGCCGACGGCAGCCAGCAGTGGTGGGTCTTCCCGGTGCTGGCCCGCGGCGACACGACGGGCCGCTACGTCGAGGTCGTCGTGCGCACCTCGCGGCAGCCCGACCCCATGCTGGGCTTCGAGGACGTGCGGATCGAGGGCATCGCCCGCCCACCCTCGTCGATCATCGGCCCCGAGGTGCGGGAGGCGCTGATCGAGGGGGGCTACGAGCTGGACGAGAAGCTCGTCCTGGTCGAGGCCTTCGACGACTGAGGGCGGGCCGCCCGGGCCGGCCGCCCCGCCCCCCGCCGCCGTTCAGGCCCGCAGGATGCCGCGGCCGGCGTAGCTGGCGGCCGACTCCAGCTCCTGCTCGATGCGCAGGAGCTGGTTGTACTTCGCCACCCGCTCGCTGCGGCAGGGGGCGCCCGTCTTGATCTGGCCGGCGTTGACCGCCACCGCCAGGTCGGCGATGGTCGTGTCCTCGGTCTCGCCCGACCGGTGGCTGATGATCGCGGTGTAGCCGGCGCGGTGCGCCATCTCGATCGCGTCCAGCGTCTCCGACAGCGTGCCGATCTGGTTCACCTTGACCAGGATGCTGTTGGCCACGCCCTGCTGGATGCCCTGCGAGAGGCGCTTGACGTTGGTCACGAACAGGTCGTCGCCGACGAGCTGCACCTTGCCACCCAGGCGCTCGGTCAGGCCCTTCCAGCCGGCCCAGTCGTTCTCGTCCAGGCCGTCCTCGATGCTGAACAGCGGGTACTTGCCGGCCATGGTGGCGTACCAGTCGACCAGGAAGGCCGCATCGCGCGCCTGCCCCTCGAACTGGTAGGCGCCGTCCTTGTAGAAGCTGCTGGCGGCGACGTCCAGCGCGAGCATCACGTCCTGCCCCAGCTTGTAGCCGGCCTTCTCGACCGCCTCGCACAGCAGGGCCAGCGCCTCCTCGTTGCTGCCCAGGTCGGGGGCGAAGCCGCCCTCGTCGCCGACGCCGGTGGAGAGCTTGCGGCTGCCCAGGACCTTCTTGAGGCCGTGGTAGACCTCGGCACCGCAGCGCAGGGCCTCCAGGAAGGTGGGCGCGCCGACAGGGGCGATCATGAACTCCTGGATGTCGACGTTGTTGTCGGCGTGGGCGCCGCCGTTGAGCACGTTCATCAGCGGCACGGGCAGCCGGCGGGCCGAGGTGCCGCCGATGTAGCGGTACAGGGGCAGGTCCAGCGACAGCGAGGCAGCCCGGGCGACGGCGAGGGACACGCCCAGGATGGCGTTCGCGCCCAGGCGCGACTTGTTCTCGGTGCCGTCCAGCTCGATGAGCAGCTGGTCGATGGCCCGCTGGTCGCGGGCGTCCAGCCCGATCAGGTGCGGGGCGATGGTCTCGATGACGTGGTCGACCGCCTTGTCCACCCCCTTGCCGACCCACCGCGCCTTGTCGCCGTCGCGCAGCTCGACGGCCTCGTGCTCGCCGGTGGAGGCGCCGCTGGGCACGCCGGCCCGTCCGACCATGCCGTCCTCGGTGACGATCTCCACCTCCACCGTCGGGTTGCCGCGGCTGTCGAGGATCGGGCGGGCGGTGACTTCGAAGATGGCGGGCATGAACAGGCTCCGGTTTCGGCCCACACCAGCGCCTGCAGACCCCACGTCCACGAGGCACCCGGTCCAGGACAGGCCGCCGCCGTATCGCCCCGCCGCCTCGGCAGGCAAGACGTCGGCGGTGCCCTGTCCCGCTCCATGGCCGGGCCCCGCCGGGGGGGTTAGTCGCGCCCTCCGTTCCCTCCCGAGGCCCCCGATGCGCCTGTCCTCCACCGCTCTTCTCGCCGTCCTGCTGCCCCTGCCCGCCTTCGCCGGCGGACAGGACCGGATCGAGGCGCCGGTCGGCGCCGCCGAGCTGTCGGGCACCGTCACGGTGGACCTGCTCGCCGACCCCGGCCACAACGGCGCGCCCGTCGTGTGGGGCCTGCCCGGCGAGGACGAGGGCACGCAGCAGTGCCTGGTGGCGCTCTCCGGCGGGCCGGTGAGCAACATCTCGGGCGACCTGGCCGACAAGCTCGAGCTCAAGCGCAAGAAGGTCAAGACCAAGGGCGGTGAGTACGAGGTCGTGACCCTGCCGGTGCTCAAGGTCGGCGAGCTGACGCTGCGCGACCTGACGGCCGTCGTGCCCAAGAGCATGACGCCCGACACCTGCGTCTCCCTGTCGCTGTCGGCGACGGGCCTGTCCTGGGCCGTGACCCCCTCGCAGGGCAAGGTGCACCTGGCCCCCGCCGACCAGGGCGCCGGCCTGGTCTCGCAGGTGGGGGGCACCACGATCCCCACCACCGCGACCGAGCGCGGCCGCGTCAAGTACGGCAAGCAGAAGTACGACCTGGCCTCGATCCCGACCTCGGCGACGGGCACGGTGGGCGGCCAGAGCGTCAGCCTGGCCATCGGCTACGGCTACAGCTCCAACGTGTCCTCCGACGTGACCCTGCAGGGTCCCACCCGCAAGAAGGGCGACCGCACCTCCACCTGGGCCGCGGTGGCCGCCGGCGGGCTGGACCTGGGCTCGACCTGGCTGCAGACCGAGCCGGGCTGGCGCCACCTGGCGGGCGGCAGCGGCGAGCCGGTGACCTGGAGCATGGTCGGCACCGACATCCTGGCGGCCTTCGACGTCGCGGTCGATCCGGCGGCCTCGACCATGGCGCTGAAGGCGGCCCCGGCCCAGGTGCGGGCCGACCCGCGGCCCACGCTGCTGGAGAACGCGAAGGCCGACCTGGACAAGTGCCTGAACCCGACCGAGCCGCTGGAGGGCGACGCCGCCGAGAAGCCCGCGGGCGAGCGCTGCGGCGGGCAGTACGGCGCCCTGGCCGGCGCGGCCCTGGGGGCCGGCGACCTGCAGGCCAGCCTGGACGCGCGCAAGGTCCTGGCCGAGGTCTCCCCCGGCAAGTGCGACGCCTGGTCGGCCCTGGGCGAGCTGCAGCTCGCGACCGGCGACGTGGCGGCGGCCCGCGCCTCCTTCGAGAAGGCGGCGGCGCAGTACCACGCCTGGTGGGGCCTGGACGCCTGGAAGCGCGACGACGCCCAGAAGGCCTTCGACGACCTGGAAGAGGACCAGCAGAAGGTGGCCGAGGTGCAGCCGCAGGCCTCCTCCTGCCACGTGGCCGACGGCATGGCCGCCCTGGCGGCGCTGGTCGCCGGGGACGAGGCCGCGGTCGCCAGCCTGTACAAGGACCGCCTGGACCTGGACCCCAACCTGGCCAGCGTGATGGGCGCCCACCTGATCATGAAGGACCAGGTCGAGCAGGCCCACGGCCCCTGGCGCATGGTCGACCACCTGACCGTCGGCCCGGCCATCGCGGCCAAGGCCGGCCTGGGCCGCCTGTTCGCCCAGCAGGGGGACTGGGCCAGCGCCCTGGTCAACTACCAGGCCGCCCTGGCCATCGACCCGGGCGACGCCACGGTGACCGCCATGTGGGTGGACGACCTGGCCGCCCGCGACGGCGCCGACGTGGCCCTGGACGAGGCCCGCAAGTGGGCCGCCCAGCGCCCCGACAGCCTGGCTGCCCGCCTGGGCGTGGCCCGCGCGGCCAAGGCCGCCGGCAAGGACCCCGGCTTCCTGACCAGCGAGGCGGACCCGCTCTTCGAGGCCCGCATCGCCATCGCGCCGCTGGACGTCGACGATCTCGCCACCTACGCCCGCTACCTGGCCGCCACCGGCCGCACCGAGCGCGCCGGCAAGACCGCGGAGCGGGCGCTGAAGGCCGATCCCAGCTCGCCGCACGCCTGGCTGGCCCAGGCCGAGGTGGCCCAGGCGAAGGGCGACGCCGCCCAGGCCCGGGACAGCATGCTGCGCGCCGCCCAGGTGAGCGGCGCCCACCCCGGCTACACCCTGCTGCTGCAGCAGGCGCGCTGACCGCGGGCGGGCCGGCGCCGGCTCAGGCCAGCCGGCCCCAGATGCCCGTCACCGTCTCCAGCAGGACCGCCCAGACCATGTTGTAGAAGCCCTGGTGCAGCAGCCAGGCCTGGGCGAGCAGGCAGACGACGCAGAAGAGCATGGCCCAGCGGGCCACGTTGCGCATGCCGAGCACGGCGGCCGCGGCGTCCTCGTCGTAGGCGCCGCCGGCCTCGATGTGCGCGACCTCGGCGTCGGCCGCCAGCCACGCCCACAAGGTCATCACCGCGCCGGGGACCACGGTGACCAGCATCCCCAGCAGGTCCAGCGCGACCGCGACCCCGACGAGCACCTGCAGGCGTCGCACCCGGGGGCGCAGGTCCACCGGCGGGGCCGGCGGCTCTCCCGCGAACAAGGCGTCGACCCGGGCCCAGCGGCCGTCGGCCCGGGTCACGAGAGCAGCCGACCCAGGGCCTGGCCGTAGGTCTCCAGCGCCGCCTCGTCGAGCTGCAGCCCGCCGCCGTCCGAGCGCACCTGGATCACCCCCTCTTCGCGGTAGGCCCGCACGGCGTTGGCCAGGTTGACCAGGCTGAGGGCCTCGGGGCGCCGCAGCTCGTCCACCGCGAGCAGGCCGCGCCCCACCTGCTGCACGCGGGCCGGCAGCTCGCCCAGGGGGATGTCCCGCGCGCGCAGCCCTCGCGCCGCCCGCAGCACGAGCTGGTAGGACTCGAGGAAGTTCCGGGTCAGCTCCGACAGCTCGGTCAGCAGCGCCGGGTGCGCGACCACCAGCGGGGCGGTGGCGGCGTCCTGGTCGGGCCCCAGCGGCTCGATGGCGCCGTGGCGCTCCAGGGCGCCGCGGGCGATGGTCCAGACCTGGTCCAGGCCCACGTCCGGGTCCAGGCTGAACTCGTACCGCAGCAGCCACGCCTGGAGGCGGAAGAGCACGAAGACCACCTCGGCGGGCGCGGTGTGCTCCCCCCGGTCCCGCGCCTCGGGCGAGATGGCGCCGCGGACGGCGGTCGCCAGCAGCGCCGGCCCGACCAGGTAGTTGATGAGGCCGTTCTTGTAGTACTCGAGCGTCACCCGCTTCTCGGGCACGACCTGCAGGATGTCCCCGTCCTCGTCGCGCAGGCGCTTGACCTGCTTCTCCTTCTCGAAGCGGGCCAGCGCCTGCTCCACCGAGGCCGGCCCGACCCGCCCGCCCGCGGACTGGGCCCCCATCCCGCGCAGCAGCTCGTCCAGGCGGTGGGCGCGCTCGGCCAGCTCGGCCAGGCGGACGCCGCGGCGCGACTGCGCGAGCAGCGCCATGGCGACGACGCCGGTGGGCAGCACCACCATGTTGCGGGCGATCCGGTTCATGAGCTGCTCGCCCACGTGGCTGAGCACCTCCTGCCGCTCCTCCCGACCCAGCTCGCCCCAGGGCTTGTCCAGCCCGGCCAGGACCTCGCCGGCGACGATGGGCTGCCCCACCCGCATGAAGACCCGGCCGTAGCGCTTGGTCACCACCTTGCCGGCCTTCACCACCTGCCCCAGGTCCTCGGCCTGCTTGCGCCCGCCGTCCAGCTCGCGAGCGTAGGCCCCCTCCTCGGCGATCTGCTCGTAGGAGATGGCCACCGGCAACAGCGTCACCCGCCGGTCCGCCCGGGCCTCGGCGGCGGCGTCCATCACCATGGACAGCACGCCCAGCTTGGGCGGCAGGAGCTTGCCCGTCCGGCTGCGCCCGCCCTCGATGAAGAACTCCAGCGGGAACTCGTCGCGGATGAGCTGGCGCAGGTAGGCCGAGAACACGACGGGGAACACCCGGTCCCCCGAGAAGCTGCGCTTGATGAAGACCGCGCCCACGCGCCGCAGCACCGGCCCCAGCGGGAAGAAGGAGAGGTTCTCCCCGGCGACGACGTGCGGGATCATCACGTCGCGCTCGAAGAGCTGGCTGCTGATGAGCACGTAGTCGAGGTGGCTGCGGTGGCAGGGCACGAGCACCGTGGCGCCGTCGCGGTAGGCCGCCCGGATGCGCTCCACGTCCACGTCGCGCATGTCGACGCCGGCGTAGATCCGGTTCCACAGGACGCGCGTGAAGACCCGGGCCACCTTGACCACCGGCCAGGAGAAGCGCGCCGCGACGTGGTCGAGCACCTGCTCCACCTGGGCCTGGATCGCCGCCGGCGACCGGCCGGTGGCCGCGGCCTCGTCCCGCACCAGGCGGCGGACCTGCGGGCTGCTGGCGACCAGCTTGCGATTCCACCGGTGCGAGCGGATCCGCGGGCCGTGCACGACCCGGCTCTCCCGGTAGAGGTAGCGGCGCAGCAGCACGCGGGCGAGGCGCACCTGGCGGTCGACCGGCTGGTCGCGCAGGTGGTCCAGCAGCTCGCGCAGGTCGACGGGCTCCCCGGCCTGGACGAAGGCGTCCCGGTGCCGCGTGCTGACCGCCATGACCTTCTGGAGCACGCTGGGTCGCTCCTGGCCGCCCAGCAGGAGCCGCCCCACCTCGGTCCGCGCCCGCTCCCAGTTGCGGCGCCAGACCACGACGACCGGCACGAGCTGGATCGGCCGCTCGGACCGCGCCTGGGCCTGGACCAGCGCTGACATCGGGTCCTGGGCCACCGCCTCGCCCTGGTCGTCGAGCAGGAAGAGCGCGGTCGGCATGCCCGCCGCGACCGCCTCGGAGAGCCAGCCCGAGGCGATGGGATCGGCGGGCTTGCCCTGCCGCCACCAGGCCGAGAGCGACCCGAGCACGAGCTGCAGGCCCTGGGCCACGGGCGCCAGCCAGGCCGATCGCACCCCGTTCGTGAAGCGGGCGAGCGGGAGCCGCCGCTGCTTGAGCACCGCGTTCAGCGCCAGCCAGTCCATGCGGGAGCGCGCGTGCAGCACGTAGACCACGGGGCCCTTGGCCGCCGCCTGGCGCACGTTCTCGGCGGAGTGCTCCTCCAGGCGCAGGCCCCGCACGATCCACCACAGGCCGCTGAGGTAGTAGAGCAGGCCGAAGCGCCGCAGCATCGCCGAGCGGTACCGCCCCTCGGCCCCCGCGGGCAACGTGGTCACGTCCGGGCCCGGGGGGGCCACCGCGTCTTCGGGGCTGGCTTCGGAAGGCTGCATCCCGCCGGACCTATCAAGGTGCCGGGAAGGCGGCGGCCAGCAGCTCCCGGGCCACGTCCCCCCAGGACCGGACCCAGGGCTCGGCGCGCCGCCCCAACCAGCTCCGCACCGCCTCCACCATCGCCGCCTCGTCGTCGGGGGGCACCACCGCGCCCCCCTCGCCGACCATCCGGGCCGTGTCGCCCACGTCGGTGCCCACCACCGGGGTGCCCTGGGCCCGGTAGTCGAGCACCTTGAGCGGGCAGAACCACGGCGGCGCGTCCGCCGGGTACGGCGCCAGGCCGACGTCCAGCGCCGCGACCGCGTCGGCCAGGTCCTGCGGCCCCAGGTGACCCGGCCAGATCACGTCGTCGGGCAGGTGCTCGCCATCGGCCAGGAAGTCCGCCGGGTCCCGCCGCTCGCCCAGCAGGGCCAGCCGCGCGCCCACCGCCCGCGCCACCCGGGCCAGCCGCCCCACGCCGTGCCAGGGCTTCATCGAGCCCACGAAGCCGATGAGCGGCTCGCCCTCCGCCACCCCCAGGCGCGCCCGCCCGGTGGCGCGGTGCCCCGGGCGGGCCTCCACGCCGTTGGGCAGCAGGACGACCCTGCGGCAGCCCAGGTCCCGCACCAGCCAGTCGCGCAGCCAGGTGCTGACGGTCACGACGACCGGCGCCGCCTGGAGCACCTGCCGCTCCCAGCGCGCCGCCAGGGCCGGCTTCCGCAGCCGCTCGAAGCGCGCCCGCTCCAGCACCGGCGGCGCGTTCACCTCCAGCACCCAGGGGACGCCCAGCATGTCGTGGATGCGCCAGCCCGCGTCGCTCCACAAGCTGTGCCGCTCGATCACCAGGTCCGGCGCCGGCGCGCGCCGCGCGTCCTTGATCACCTTCCAGGCGATCCGCCGCGCGGTGCGCACCTCGCGCAGGTCGCGCCAGGGCTCCAGCCACGAGGGCCAGCCGGGCACGCCCACCTCGTGCACGCCCCCCAGCTCGTCGCCGTAGCTGCCCCGCCGGTCGGCGCGCAGGGCGGCCACCACCTGCACCTCGTGCTCCGCCCGCAGCGCCCGCACCAAGCCGCGCACGTGCGCGCTGCCGCCCGAGGGGCCCTGGACGGGGATGCCGGGCGCGGGGAGCAGGCAGGTGATGCGCACGAGGAGATGGTAGCGCGGCGCGAGGGGTCGCCCTACTCCACCACCACCGCCGGCGCGCCCGCCTCGATCCGCCCCACCCGCCGCGCGTGGGTCACGCCAGCGGCGTGCAGCGCCGCCACCAGCGCGTCCGCCTGGTCCGCGGGCAGGCTGAAGAGCAGGCCACCGGAGGTCTGCGGGTCGACCAGGACCTCGCCCTGCGCGGGGCGCAGCGCGGCCTGCACCTGCAGCGTGCACGCCACCAGGTCGCGGTTGGGCTTGTTGCTGCCGGTCTTGACCCCCGCCTCGTACATCTCGACCACGCCGGGGAACAGCGGCAGCGCCGCGAACTCCAGGACCACCCGCACCCCGGCGCCCAGGGCCAGCTCGTGGCCGTGCCCGGCGATGCCGAAGCCCGTGACGTCCGTGCAGGCGTGCACCGCGAAGCCCTGGGCGACCTCGGCGGCCGCCCGGTTCAGGGTGGCGCAGATCGGCAGCACCTCCTGCTCCACCCGCGCCAGCGGCCACTTGCCGTCCCGCACCGCGTTGAAGAGCACGCCGCTGCCCAGGGGCTTGGTCAGCACCAGGGCGTCGCCGGGCCGGGCGCCGCTGTTGCGCCAGATCCGCTCGGGGTGCACCACGCCCTGCACCGCCAGCCCGAACTTGGGCTCGTCGTCCTTGACGCTGTGGCCGCCGCCGACCGAGACCCCGGCCTCGATGCACTTCTCGGCCGCGCCGCGCAGGATCTCCTTGAGCACGGCCGGGTCGAGCTTGCTCGTGGGGAACATCACCAGGTTGAGCGCCAGCACTGGCCGGCCGCCCATCGCGTACACGTCGGAGAGCGAGTTGGCCGCCGCGACCTGGCCGAACCACCAGGGATCGTCCACCGGCGGCGTGATGAAGTCGACCGTGCTGATGAGCCCGATCTCGTCGCTGAGCCGGAAGACCGCCGCGTCGTCGGAGGTGTCCGAGCCCACGAGCAGGCGCGGGTCCGCCACCGTGGGCAGCCCCTGGAGCGCGTCCGACAAGACCGCCGGACCGATCTTCGCCGCTCAACCACAGGTGCGGGCGAGGCGCGTCAGCGTCATCTTCTCGATCTCGGAGGGCATGGGGATCCGGTGGGAGAGAGGGGCGAGCCGGGCTCAGTCGTCGTCGGAGATGCAGACCTCGCCACCTTGGGGGGCAGGCGCGGCGTCGGAGCTGGGCAGCCACGCCGCCAGCGCAGCCTTCGCCGCGGCATGCCGGCCATCCTGGGCGAGGTTCGTCCACTCGTTGGGGTCCGCGTCGTGATCGTACAGCTCCTCGCTGCCGTCGGCGTAGCGGATGTACCGCCAGCGCTCGCTGCGCAGGGCGTGGTTGCCCGCGCCGTGGGTCGTCAGCGCCGGGCGCTCCCAGGCGGCCCCCGGGTCGGTCAGCAGCGGCACCAGGCTCTGTCCGTCCAGGTTGGCGCGCTGCGGCACGCCGCAGAGGTCCAGAAGGGTCGGGTACAGGTCGATGAGCCCGACCGGCCGCCCGCAGGTCGTGCCCTTCTCGGTCAGGCCCGGCACCTTGAAGACCAGGGGCACGCGCGTGCACTCCTCCCACAGGGCGAACTTCTTCCAGTGCTGCTTCTCGCCCAGCGACCAGCCGTGATCCGACCACACCACGATGATCGTGTCCTTGGACCGATCACTGTCCACGACCGCGTCCAGGATGCGGCCGAGCTGGGCGTCAGCGAAGGTCAGGCTGGCCAGGTAGGCCTGGACCGCGTGGGCCCACTTGCCCGCCTTGGTGATGCGCTCGTGGTCGGCGATGCGCGCCAGCCGCCGCCCGGCCTCGGGCACGTCGTCCAGGTCGTCGGGCTTCACCACCGGCAGGACGACCCTGTCCAGCGGGTACATGTCGAAGTAGGCCTGCGGCACGTACCAGGGCAGGTGCGGCCGGAACAGGCCCGCCGCGATGAAGAAGGGCTGGTCATGGTCCTTCTTGAGCCACTTGATCACCTGGTCGGCCACCCGGTCGTCACTGTACTTGCCGTCGTTCTCCGACCGGCCGGGCCCCCAGTCGAAGCTGCCCGACCCGGCGATGCCGTTGGCCGGCTTGTCCTTCTGCCGCGGCGAGGCGCTGCCCGCGTCCGGCGGCCGACCGCAGCCGTCCTTGGGGTCGTAGTCGTCCCATGACTGCGGGTCCCCGGCGTGGAAGACCTTGCCCGCGCCCATCACCGTGTAGCCGTGGGTGCGCAGGTGCTGGGGCAGCGTGGCGACGTCGGGCATGGCCCGCCGCAGGGCCTGGTGGTTGTCGTAGACACCGCTGGTGCTGGGGCGCTTGCCCGTCAGCACGGCGACGCGCGAGGGGTTGCAGACGGGGGCCGGGCAGTGGGCGTTGGTGAAGGAGACGCCGCGGCTGGCCAGGCGGTCGAGGAAGGGTGTCTTCGCCTGGGGGTGGCCGCCCAGCACGCCGCCCCAGTCGTTGAGGTCGTCGATGCTGATGAACAGCACGTTGGGCTTGCCCTTCCCGGCGAGGGACAGCGGCGAGAGGGCGGCGGCTGCGCCGGTGGCGACGGTGCCGGCGAGGAGCGAGCGGCGGGACAGGGGCATGGTGTCCTCTACCCCGTCGCGGCGAGGCGCGCGCACCAAGGCCTGCAGCGCGAGCCACCAGGCCCCCGGACTCGCGTGGGGGAACCTCACCGGCGGCCATGGTCTACTCCAGCCCCACCACGTCGTAGACCACCTGGTGCTCCCCTCCTTCCGCGTCCCGCCAGTGAAGGATGGCCTGGTCGCCGCGCACCACCAGGAGCACGTCCTCGCCGATGGCCTCGGCGCCCTCGGGGATCCGGTAGGTCAGCTCGGCGAGGTGGTCGACGTACCCGCAACGCGGGGGGATGGGGCCTCCGCACGAGAGGAACACCAGGGTGCAGATGGGCAAGTATCGGCTCATTGTGCGTTCGCGGGGACCAAGGCGATATGGACGAAGTTCTCACGGCCCATTTCACCGGACATGTAGTCGATCCGCCCATCGCAGCCCAGCCGCAGATCCCAGATGCAGGGCGCGTCGCCGCAGTCCGCCCCCGTAGGTTCCGGGCTGCCGTCGTTCCGCAGGCGCACCGCTACCAACGAAGCGGACTGCTGGACGAAGGATGTCGCCCGCGCGAGGGTCAGGCGGGTGGAGAACAGGACCCCCAGCGACAGCAGCGCCAGCGTCCAGATCCACCTGTGCACCGCGGCACCCCCGACCGGGTCTCGCACCGGGACGCTCTCGCGGCTCACGAGCCCTCCCCGGTGTCGCGCTCCGGGATGATCGGCGTGTCCCCGTCGACCTTCCCGATGCGGTACTCGACCGTCTTCGTGCTCCCGTCGAGCATCAACCAGTCGACGACGATCAGGTCCCCCTGGACCTCCACGGTGACCTCGGCGACCGGGCCCCCGTCCTGGGCGACCCCTGTGTAGCGCTGTCCATCGACCAGGCCCGTGAACTCGCAGTTCTCGCAGGAGCCGCAGGAGAGGGAGAAGAGCAGGAGGAGGGAGAGGACGGTGAGCAGGCGCATGGGTCAGTCCTCCGGTTCCAGGGGGATCCACCACTCACTTCCCGATGGATCAAGGAACCCGATGGCCTGGAACCGATCGCCGTATTCCACAGCCACGAAGACCTCACAGGGCGCCTCCGGGCATCCAGCCGGGTCTACCGCTTCGCCTGGCACCCTGAGCCAGAGATACAGCAGGGCACACTTGGCGAGAGCGGGCCGAGCCAGAATCGCAGCGAATGCGAGCACGAAGAACCAAGCGCGCCTTGTACCCACCTCAGACCCTCCTGTCCGTGGCCAATGGCCCCAGGCCTTGGTTCGTCGCCAGGTAGACCCCGAACGGAAAGCCGAAATCAACCCCATGGAAAAGGACCATCCCAACTACCCTCGCCCCCAGTTTCGGCCAACGGCCAGGTCTCCCACCACCACTTCTCGGGGTCCGGCGAGGAATACGGGTTGCACGTTCCGGACATCTGACGAAAGCCGTCAGAACCGAAAGATGTGTCAGCTGCACCCACCTGCGGATTCCCTGTCGATGGGCAACAACTCGACGTCAGAACGAACCCATACCTGCGGTACATGGCCCACCGGAAGATGTTCTCCGCGACGTAGGTCTTGTCACAGGCTGCGAACAGCCAATCGTCCAGACCCGCTACACCGCCGCGGATCCAGTCCGACCACTGCTCTGGCAGGTCATCTTCCTCCGTCTCGTGCAGGCGCCAGCACACATGCGCCAGCTCGTGCATCAGCGTGCAGGCCAGGTCGACCACCGCGCAGTACCGGTCGGCGCTGGATGCGGTGGAGGTCCAGGCTTGCATGGCGCGGGTGGTGAACGGGCTCTCGGTGGAGGTCCACAGCGTGATCGTCCCGCCTCCGCCCGTGTCGAACTGGCCGGTGGCCCACGCGGCGCCCTTCTCCTCCGGCCGGTGCTCCACCTTGATCTTGAGCCGCTGGTCGATGCCGATGCCACCGAGGAGCCAACCCAGGACGTGGCCGGCTACCGTACCCTCGCTCCCCTCGATGTGGTTGACCACGCAGTCCCCGTGGTCCGCGTCGCCCTCCACCCAGCACCATGCCCACCGGACCAGCTCGGTGTTTGCTCGGAGCAACGCCCACGACCGAAGGATGAGCCCCACCTCGGCGTACTCGGCACCCTCGATCTGGATGGCGTCCGAAGCCGCAGAGACATCCAGCGCGTCGATGTCGGCCGCGGACCGGACGACATCTTCTGCCACGCACTCGCTCGTGGACCCCTTGAGCTCGCACGGGCCCCGACTGCCCTCGTCCGGCGGGACCAGCCAGGTTGCGGACTCCAGCGGCTCACCGCTTCCCAAGCTGTCCAGACCCGTCCGCCCGTCGTGCTCGAAGACATCGTCCCACGAGTCGCCTCCGCCGCCATCACGGTCCCTGGGCGTGACCGGCTCGTCGTCCCTGGCGCGGGTGGAGCCGGCCCACTCGTCTCGACCCCAGGCCGCAGACCGGGTATGCCGCTCCGCAGGCCACACATCCGCCCCGCCCCAGCCTCGGTCCGAGCAGCCGCAGCCGCAGTCCGCGGTGGAGCCGTAGCCCATGGCGCAGGAGCGGGACATGGCGACCTCCTACCGGTTCACGCGCAGCAGCGTGGCCGCGACCCGGCCCATCGACAGGGTGCTGCCGCTGGTGTTGCTGCAGAGGAAACCGAAGCGGAACACGGCCCTTGCCTTGAAGCTGGTCCCGACATCGGTGAAGTCCGTCGGGTCTTCAAAGCCATCAGTGGCCTTGGTGCCACCGAAGCCCACGGCCGCGTCGGGGTTGCGCGGGTCGTTGGCGAGCTGGTAGGCCGCCTGGACCTGGAAGTTGCCCATCCGGGCAGCGAGCTCGAACTGCGCGCGCAGGTATTGCACCTCGGGCGCGGACATCCACGGGCTGACCGGGATGAAGACGGCGGTGGTCGAGGTGGCGTAATAGGTCTGCCAGTTCACCGTGGTCGTGCTGCTGTCGGGCATCGTGTTCTCCTGGGTTCGGGCCTATGCAGCAGGAACACTAGAGAGAGAGAGAGAGAAAGTCAAGAAGAAAAGCCCGAACCCCGACAAGAGGCGCAGTCCCCCCTACCCCCGCGCGACCATCCACTCCTGCATCGCCGGCCAGACCACCGCCGAGGCGTGCCGGCCCATCACCAGGTCCAGGTGGCCCCAGTGGGTGCCGTGGTGCCAGTCGTCGAACAACAGCCACGTCTTGTCGCGGCTGCCGCTGCGGTCGAAGGCGACCCTTGCGTCGCGCGGGGGCATCAGGTGGTCGCGGTCGCCGGCGATCACCAGCAACGGCACGTCGGTGTGCGACCAGGCTTCATCCCACTCGAACTGGCCGGTGGCGGCCCAGCGCGACATCTCCTGCCAGACCTTGACGCTGGTCCAGTCGAAGCCGCGGGCCAGCCGCTCCTGCAGGATCTCGGGCTCCAGGCTGCCGGGCCACCAGCCGCTGATGGGGAAGCCGTAGCCGGCGACGTCGGTGATTCCGTACAGTCGCGCCAGCAGGTGCCCGAACAGTCGGGTGCGGACCTGGAGCGTGGACATGACCGGGGCGTCCCGCAGCCCGTGGGTGATGCGCCCCAGCAGGCCGAGGGCAGGGTTGGCCCGGCCGAACCGGTACAGGGCGCCGATGCCGATCACACCCCGAGGCAGGGGTTGGCCGTCCTGGGACAGCTCGGCGGCGGCGGCGTACAGGGCGGCGCCCCCCAGCGAGTGCCCGATCCAGAAGGCGGGGCCGGGCAGGGCGGCGGCGGCCCGGCGCACGTCCTGGACGTAGTCCGCGAAGCGCTCGGCCCCCTGCGCGCCGGCCTTGCGGCTGCGGCCGTGGCCACGCAGCTCCAGGTTCCAGGTGTCGAAGCCGCGCTCGGCCAGCCAGGCGGTGAGCGAGCGGCGGCTGTTGTGCCAGGAGTAGCGGTTCTGGGCGAAGCCGTGCACCAGGAGGACGGGCGGGCGGGTCGGGCCGGCGGGCAGGCGCTTCCGCACCATGAACAGAGGGGCATCACCCTCCAACCGCAGGACCGTCCGCTGCAGGTCGACCTGGTGGTCGCCCTCGACCACCTGGCGGACCGGCCCCTCCTCGACGATGGACAGACCGGCCACGGGTCGCCTACTCGGCCAGCAGGGCGGTCACTTCGTCCACCAGCTCCTTGTTGCCGATGAACAGGGGCGTGCGGGCGTGCAGGTCGTCGGGGCACAGGTCCAGGATGCGGTTCTTGCCGTCGGTGGCGGCGCCGCCGGCGGCCTCGGCCAGGAAGGCCAGGGGGAAGGCTTCGTACAGGATTCGCAGCTTGCCCTCGGGGTTCTTCTTGGTGGCCGGGTACAGGAAGATGCCGCCCTTGAGCAGGTTGCGGTGGAAGTCGGCGACCAGGCTGCCGATGTAGCGGGCCGACCAGGTGGCCGAGGGCTCCTTCTTGCTCTCGACCCAGGCGCGCAGGCGCGGGTCCCAGGTGGCGGCGTAGCCTTCGTTCACGCTGTAGGTCCTGGCCGTGGGCTTGAGCTTGATGTCGGGGTGCGACAGGAAGAACTCGCCCACGGTCGGGTCCAGG
The DNA here is from genome assembly GCA_023150805.1 of Myxococcota bacterium. Lineage (GTDB taxonomy): Bacteria > Myxococcota_A > UBA796 > UBA796 > UBA2385 > UBA2385. The sequence continues at coordinate 41,915 of JAKLKF010000025.1, forward strand.
GTGAAGCCGTGCACGCCGCGCCCGGTGGTCAGCACCATGATCGTGCCCGAACCGTAGATGACGTAGCCGGCGGCGATCATCTCCTTTCCGGGGCGCAGGATGTCGTCCATGCTGGCCGGGCCGCCGATCTCGGACTTGCGCCGGAAGATGGCGAAGATGGTGCCGATCGTGGCGTTGACGTCGATGTTGCTGGACCCGTCGAGGGGATCCATGCAGAAGACGTAGCGGCCGCTGCGGAAGCGCTCGGGCGGGTAGAAGGGCTTGGCGTCCTCCTCGCTGGCCAGGGCGGCGATGACGCCGGGGTGCTCCAGCGCCTTCTTGAAGGTGTCGTTGGCGTACTCGTCGAGCTTCTGGACGAACTCGCCCTGGACGTTCATCTCGCCGGTGCCGCCCAGCATCCCGGCCAGGCCGGCGCGGTTCACCCGGCTGCTGACCATGCGGGCGGCCAGGCTGACCTGCTGCAGCAGGGTGGCGAACTGGCCGGTCGCCTCGGGGTGGGCCTGGGTGGTCTCGAAGATGAAGCGGTCGAGGGTGGTGCCTTCTTCGAAGTGGTGGCCGAGCTGCATGGGGTCTCCAGGGGCGCCGGCGGGGCGCCGGGGCGGCGGTCCTCCCAGGCTAACCGGCGCCCGATCCCCTCGTCGGAGGGGGCGGGCCGCCTGGTCGCAGGGCGGCTGCCCGGGCGCGGCCGGCGGTCAGGCCTGCAGGCGCAGGGCGAGGGCGCGCGCCAGGCGATCGACCTCGGCCAGCAGCCCGGGCAGCTCCCGGCGGGCCCGCTCGGCGTCCAGGTCCCGGGCGGCCTGCTCCAGGCTGGTGGCGGCGCGGTGCACGGGCAGGGCGCCCACGTTGCCCGCGGCCCCCCGCAGCGCGTGCGCGGCCCGGCCCAGGGCCGCCAGGTCCCGGCCGGCCTCGGCCAGCCGCTGGCGGTGCTGGGGCAGCTCGTCGGCCATCAGGGCCAGCAGGTCGCGGGCCAGGTCGTCGTCGCCGCCGGTCTGCTGGGCCAGGCGGTCCGGATCGATGGCGGGCGGGGCGTCGGCAGGGGGGGACGCGCCGGCAGGAGGGGACGCGTCGGCAGGGGGGGACGCGCCGGCGGGGGGGGCGGGGTTCGGGGGGTCGGGGATCTCGAAGGGCATGGCTCCTACCCGGTAACGGTCCATCACCTCGAAGAGGGCCTGGCGGCGCAAGGGCTTGGTCAGGCAGCCGTCCAGCCCGGCGGCGAGCAGGCGCTCCCGGTCGCCGGGCACGGCGTGGGCGGTGAGCGCCACGATCGGGACCCGGGCCCGGCCGGACTGGACCTCGAAGGCGCGGATGCGACGGGTGGCCTCCTCGCCGTCCAGCCGGGGCATGCGCAGGTCCATCAGCACCAGGTCGAAGGGCGTCGGGCCCGCCGCGGCGGCCACCGCGGCCTCGCCGTCCTCGACGGCCACGGCCTGCACGCCCAGCAGGGCCAGCGTGGCGCAGACCAGCTCGCGGTTGACGGCCTGGTCGTCGGCGACCAGCACCCGCACCCGCGGCCGCGGGTCGGTGCCCGGATCGGTCGCGGGCCCGACCTCGGTGTGCGCGCTGCCGACGGCCACGGTGATCGCCTCGACCAGCTCGGCCGGCCGGATGGGCTTGCCGATGGTGGCGGCCGCCCCCCGGGCCCGGCTCTCCTGGAAGCGCGCGGCGGGCGCGCCGTCGGGCAGCATGAAGACGGTGGCGCCCACCAGGCCGGGCTGGTCCTGCAGCGCGGCGAGCACCGACCAGCCGTCCCGGCCCGGCATGTCGGCGTCGAGCAGGAGCAGGCCGAAGGGCCGCCCCTCGCTGCGGGCCTGGCCCAACCGCAGCAGGGCGGCGTCGCCGTCGGCCACGTGGGTCGCCTGCATCCGCCAGCCGGCCAGCTCGGCCAGCAGCCCCTCGGCGGTCTCGGCGTGGTCCTCGGCGACCAGCACGGTCATGCCCTGCAGCAGCACCGGGTCGACGATGGTGATCTCCTCCTGGTGCTCGGGCAGGCCCAGCAGCAGCTCGAAGGAGAAGACGCTGCCGGCCCCCGCCGCGCTCTGCAGGTGCAGCTCGCCGCCCATCCGCCGGATCAGCTCGCGGCTGATCGCCAGCCCCAGGCCGCTGCCCCGCCCCTCGCCCCGGCTGCCCTGCTCGAAGGGCAGCAGGATGCGCTCCTGCTCCTCCAGCGGGATGCCCGGGCCGGTGTCGGCGACCTCGAAGCGCACGCCCAGCCGGCCGCCGCGGGCCGAGGTGGGCCGCACCCGCAGCGCGACCTCGCCCCGCTCGGTGAACTTCACGGCGTTGCCCAGCAGGTTGACCAGCACCTGCCGCAGGCGCAGCGGGTCGCCCACCAGGGTGCCCGGCAGCTCCTCGGGGGCGGCCAGCACCAGCTCCAGCCCCTTGCGCACGGCCAGCACGCCGACGACGCGCAGGCTGTCCTCCAGCACCTTGCGCAGGGGGAAGGGGGCGTCGGCCAGCCGCACCTTGCCGGCCTCCAGGCGGGAGAGGTCCAGCAGGTCGTCGACCAGCGCCAGGAGCTGCTCGGCCGAGGCGCGGGCCTGCTCCAGGTAGCGCCGCTGGGTCGCGTCCAGCCGCGAGTCCATCAGCAGGTCGGTCATCCCGATGACGCCGTTGAGCGGCGTGCGCAGCTCGTGGCTCATCCGGGCCAGGAAGCGCTGGCGCTCCTGGCCAGCCACGCGGGCGTCGGCCAGGGCCTGGGCGAGCAGGCGCTCCTGCCCCGCGACCATGCGCGGAGCGAGGCCGCGCAGGACCCCCTGGGCGGGGTCGGGGGGCGGCGAGGCGGCGACCGCGGCGACGCCGACGGCGGTCAGCAGGAGGGCATGGGGGACGAGGGGCAGCCGGACCGAGGCCAGGCCGGGCAGCAGGACGGAGCCCAGGATGACGTCGTTGGCCAGCGCCCCCACCCACGCGAGCACCGCCGCCAGGAGCACGGCCCGCAGGACCGGCTCCAGTGCCTGCTTGCGAAGGGTGGTGACGACGGCCACCAGGGTCGCGGCCAGGCCGACCAGCAGGACGACCAGGGGGACGGCCGGGAGCTGGTGCACCACCGCGCCCTCCCGCTGGACCAGCGGGACCGGCAGTGCGGCGCCGAGCACGACGATCAGCGTGGTCCCCGAGGCACAGAAGGTCGCGGCCGCCGGGCCGAAGCGGCGCGGCAGCACCTGGGCCCGCGCGGTGCCGGCGAAGCCCACCAGGCCCAGGGCCTGGGGCAGGAGCGAGGCCAGGCCGAGCGCGGTCCAGCGACCGGCGACCTCGGGGTCGACCGGGAAGGAGGCCACCTCCAGGCTGCGGGCGAAGCACCAGGCCAGCGCGCCCGAGGCCCACAGCATGCCCCACAGGTGCAGCCGCAGGGCCGGCCGCGAGGCCCAGGCGAAGATCTGCTGGAGCAGCAGGGCGGCGACGAAGCCCGTGGTGAGGAGCAGGACGAGCTGCTCGGGCTGGAGCGGGGCGAGGGTCACGGCGGGCAGGCTACCGAAGGGGAGCGCGTCGTGGGCGCCGGTCCGGTCGACCGGGGTCCCCTCGTCGCCCGGGACCGGATTAGGTGCGCCCACCCCGCCCCCTGTCCGGAGCCCCCATGCGCGCGCCCGCCCTCGCCTGTGCCGCCTCCTTCCTCACCCTGGCCCTGGCCGCCGGCCCCCTCGCCTGCGGCGAGAAGGACGCCGGGACCCCCGCCTCCTCCGCCGCCGCCAGCGCCTCGGCGGGTGCCGCAACGGAGGCCGGTGGCCCGCCGAAGGCGTCGGGCCAGGACAGCGCCGGCCCCCGCGACCTGGGCGAGGGGGGAGCCCGGCGGCCCAAGTCGAACAACCCCGCGCCGACCTCGACGGGCGTGCCGGCGGCCGGCCTGGCGCCGATCGCGGTGGTCGCCGCCGAGGGCAAGGCCGTGGTGATGGCCGAGGGGCGGCGCGCCACGCTGCGCATGGACCCCGCCCAGACCTTCTGGAACGGCAAGGAGCTGCTGCTGCGCTTCCACGACGGGCAGCGCGTGTACGGCCCGGGCGACGCGACCTGGTGGCAGCCGGGCGAGGTGCCGGCCAGCGCGGCCAACATCGGCGCGGTGCTGCAGGCCAGCGGCCAGCTCGGCACCTGGCTGGAGGTCGAGACCCTGCAGTCCGGCCAGCACCGCGTGTGGGCCAACATCAGCGGCCAGCGGCACCGCCTGGGCATCGTCAAGCAGGCGCCGACCGCCTCGGTCTTCCTGCTGGCCCCGGCCGGGACGAGCGGGGGGACCGCCTCGCCGCGGCTGGGCAAGGCCAGCGGCTTCCAGTTCGACGGGGCGGGCGCGGCGCAGGACGCCCTGCCGACCGAGGCCGAGGCCGTGGCCGAGGTGGCGCCCGACAAGGCCCAGGCCCTGGCGTGGAAGACCGACCTGGCCCTGCTGCGCGGCGGCGCGGTCGAGACCACCTGGAGCCGGATGGTGGACCTGGACCGCGACGGGCAGGCCGAGGGCCTGGTCTGCGTCAGCGGGGGCAAGGACGACCAGGACTGCTACGTGGTCGACACCGTCGACGGCGCGCCGCGCTACTTCGGCCTGACCGGCTTCCAGGTGAAGGCGGGCGGCGCCCAGCCCCGGGCCTTCACCTACAAGGACGGCACCTACCTGATGCTGGTGGCCGGCGGCGAGAAGTCGGCGCTGTGGGTCGCCCGCTACGACGGCACCCGCTTCCTGTCCGAGGGCGTGCGCTGAAGGCCGGGCGGGCGCGGGCGGCACTGCGCTCGGGGGAGGTCCTCAGGCGCCCAGCGCGCGCAGCGCGGCCAGGATCTCGGCCCGGCGGGGGTCGGTCGGCCCCAGGGCGGCCAGGAGCCGCCGCAGGGTGTGGGCCGAGGCCTCGGGCGACGACAGGTCGTGGAGCTGCACCATGGCGAGCTGGGCCAGCCCCTCCAGGTGCAGGGGGTCCAGGTCGAGCGCGGCGGACAGCAGCGCCGCGGCCTCCTCGCTGCGCCCCTCCTGGCGCCGCCAGATCCCCCGGTTGACCAGCGCCTCGACCAACAGGGCCTCCTCGCCCGCGGCGGCCTCGGTGTTCATCGGGCCCATGCGGCCCCGGGCGCCCGAGAGCGCGGCGGCGACCTGGGCCATCAGCGCCCGCGGCGCGACGGGCCGGCAGAAGACGACCGGGCGGACGAAGGTGGGATCGGGGTCCCCGTACAGGTGGGGGCGGGCCTGGTCGGGGTGGGCGGTCACCCAGTCGGCCAGGGCCGTGCGGGGGTAGACGCGGCCGCCACAGGCGTAGGCCAGGCCCAGCCCGTCGGGCAGGGCGGCGTCGAAGGCCAGGGCCTGGGAGAGCGCCCGGTCCAGGCTGGCCGCCGTCTCCTGCGGGTGGGCGCCGAGCAGGACGGAGCCGCCCAGGGTGCGGTAGCCCCGGCGCAGGAAGGTCGAGACCAGGCGCTCGATGGCGGCCAGGTTGGCGGGGCCGGCGCCCGCGCGCAGCAGGGCGTCGTCGAGGTGGCCCAGCTCGAAGGACAGGCCGCTGGGGTCCAGGCCGGCAGCCTCCATCGCGTCGAGCAGGGCGTCGCTGACCGGGGCGACCTGCACGAAGGCCTGCAGGTCCAGGCCGCGGCCGGCCAGCGCGCGGAGCAGGGCGATGGCGTGCCGCTCGTCGGGCACGTTCAGCTCGCTGGTGGCCAGCCAGAAGCGCCGCACGCCGACGGCGACCAGGCTGTCGATCTCGGCGACGATCTCGGGCACGGGGCGCGGCCGGACCAGGTGGCCGGTGAAGCGGGCCTCGACGCAGAAGTGGCAGCGGCGGTCGCAGCCGGCGGCGACCTGGACGGGGACGCGGCCGCCGCGGGCCAGGGCCAGGCCCAGGTAGGGGCCCATGCGGGGGGTCGGGCCGGGGGCGGGGCGCCAGGCGGCGGCGAAGCCCCGGTCGCGGGGCACGGGGTCGTGGGCGGGCCCGCGAGCGGGCGGCGCGGCGGCGAGGGGGCCCACGGGGCCGAGCTGGACGATCCGCGGGTCGGGGTCCAGCACCGGGCCCTGGCCGGTCGCCAGCGCGCGGCCCAGGCGCCAGGCCAGGTCCTCGGCGGGGCCGGCGATCCCCCAGGAGGCGCCGAGGGCGGCCAGCACGACCTCGGGGCCGCTGCTCAGCGCGGCGCCGCCGACCAGCACGCGGGCGGGGCCCAGGGCGGCCAGGGCGGCCTGCACCAGGGGGCGCACGGCGTCGAGGTAGTAGCCGGTGTCGATGTCGGGGCCGTGGGGGCCCGCAGCCACCGGGGGCGCGGCGCTGCGCACGACCAGGGCGTCGTCGAGGTTGCGCAGGCTGAAGCCGACCAGGTCCCAGGGCCCCGCGGCCAGGGCCTGGTCGAGGGCGGCGCGTGGATCGGCCTCGATCCAGGGCGCGAGCAGCTCGACCCGGCAACCGGACAGCCGCAGGGCGTGGGCGATCCGCTCCATGCCGTAGGGCACGACGGGCGAGGCGGTGACGGCGGGGTTGGCGTACACCAGGAGCACCCGGGGAAGGTTCGCTGCGCTCACGGGGCCTCCTCACGAGCCTGGACCTCCAGCAGGCGCCAGCCGGGGCTGCGGGCGATCTCGGTGAAGCCCTCGACGGGGCCCGAGGCCAGGGGGCGCAGGCCTGGGAAGGTCCGGGCCAGGCGGCCGGCGTCGACGGCGACCAGCGGGACGCCCCGCTCCTGGCACCACGACCGCAGGTGGGCCGGCGCCAGGTTGCCGGGGGTGGTGCCCGGGGGCACGGCGTCCATCAGGAACAGGGGCGCCTCGATCCACCCGTCGGCGCGGCGCAGGTGGAACCAGGGCGAGGTGGCGGCCACCGGGCCGGACCGGCCTGCGGCCGCGGCGATCAGCGCCTCGCGCTCCACGACCCCCGGCTCGGCCGCCAGGAGCTGGGGCCAGGCACCCCACAGGGCCAGGGCGGACAGCGGGGGCAGCAGCCAGCGCGGCAGGAAGGCGGCGCCCAGGCTGGCGGCCAGGGTGGTGGGCAGGGACAGGCGCGGGTTGCTGAAGAAGAGGCCGAGCAGGGCGGCGTGGCCGGCGCCCCAGGCCAGCAACACGGCGGCGCGGCGGTCGCGGCGGAGCAGGCCCAGCAGCAGGCCGCCCAGGCCCACCCAGGTCGGCCAGGTGGAGAGCGCGTCGCGCAGGCCGCGGCCCGTCGCGGCCCACCACCGCGGCAGCGCGGGCGAGGGCGGCCCGCCGCCGGCGCCGATGGCGGCGTTCTCGCGGGGATCGGGGAGCAGCGGGCCCAGGCCGGCCAGGGCGCAGAGCCAGTGCGGCGCCGTGGCCAGCGCCAGGCCCAGCAGCGCCAGGCCCACGGCGCGGGCGCGCCCGGGGCCGCTGCCGACCAGGGCCAGCAGGAGCGCGGGGACCACGACGGCGGCGGGGTAGCGGGTCATCACGGCGGCGCCGGCCAGCAGCCCGGCGCACAGCGGACGGGGATCGATCCGGCGGGCGCCGGCGGCCCGTCGGGGTCCCGCGGACGGGGCGGCGATGGCCAGGGCCCCCACGGCCAGGGCGATCGCGGGCAGGTCCGTGCCCTCGGTGCTGCCCCAGGTCAGCAGCGGCGCCTGCGCGGCCAGCCAGGCGGCGGGCAGCGCCCCGAGCCAGCGCGCGACCGCGGCGACCAGGGCGACCCCGGCGGCGACGGAGAGCAGCTTGCCGGCCAGCAGGACCCGGCCCGCCGCCACCTTGGCCAGGCCCAGGACCAGGGGGTAGCCCACCGGGTAGCGCGGGCTGAGCAGATCCTGGCCCTCCAGCACGCGCCGCGCGCGGCCGGCGAAGGCGACGAAGTCGACGTGGCGGAGCTCGGGATGGGTCACCGCGACCGCGCCCAGCAGCCCCAGGGCCAGCAGCGCGGGCAGCAGCACGGACAGGCGGGGGGGCATGAGACTCCGGTCGGACACCGGGGCCATTATGGTGCCGGGCGGGAGGAGCGATGACCGCGGACCTGCTGGTAGACCGGATCTCGCTGCTGCTGACCATGGAGCCGGGCACGCCCGGCGCGCGCGACGCGCCCCTGGGCGCCCTGGAGGACGCGGCCGTGGCCTTCCTCGACGGGAAGGTGGCCTGGATCGGGCCGGCCGGACAGGGGCCCGACGCGGCGCGGGTCCTGGACGGCCGGGGCTGCGTCGCGCTGCCGGGGCTGGTCGATCCCCACACCCACGCGGTGTGGGCCGGCTCGCGCGCCGACGAGTTCCAGCGGCGCCTCGCGGGCGCGAGCTACACGGAGATCCTCGAGGCCGGGGGCGGCATCCTCTCGACCGTGCGCCAGACGCGGGCAGCGTCGCTGCGGGCGCTCACCGCCCTGGCCGCCGCGCGCCTGGCGGGCATGCGCGCCCGGGGGGTCACCACGGTCGAGGTCAAGAGCGGCTACGGCCTCACCCCTGGCGACGAGCGCAAGATGCTGGAGGCCGCCCGCGCCGTGACCGGCGGGCCGCGCGTCGTGACGACCTTCCTGGGCGCCCACGCCGTGCCTGCCGAGCTGCGCGGGCGCAGGGACGCCTACGTGGCCCAGGTCATCGAGGAGCAGCTCCCTGCCTGCGCGCCCTGGGCCGAGGCGATCGACGTGTACTGCGACCGCGGCGCCTTCGACCTGGACGAGGCGGTGGCGATCCTGCAGGCCGGCCGGGCGCTGGGCCTCAAGGTCCGGGCCCACGCCGAGCAGGTCGCGTACACCGGCATCGCCGCCGCCGCCGCCGCCCTGGGCGCCACCTGCGTGGACCACCTGGAGCGGCTGGACCCGGCCGGCGTGGCCGCGATGGCCGCCCACGGCACGGTGGCCGTCCTGCTGCCCGGCGCCCAGCTCTACCTGCGGGACAGCGCGCCGCCGGTCGCCGCCCTGCGCGAGGCCGGGGTGCCCCTGGCGCTGGGCACCGACCTGAACCCGGGCAGCTCCCCCCTGCACGACCCCTGGACCAACGCGACCCTGGGCTGCCTGCTGCAGGGCCTGACCGTGGAGGAGGCCCTGCTGGGCATGACCCGCGCGGCCGGCCAGGCGCTGGGGCACCCCGAGCTGGGGCACCTGGGCCCGGGGGCCGTGGGGGACCTGGTCCTGGTGCGCTCTCCTCCGGGCGAGCCCCCCAGCGCCGCGGCCCTTGTCCAGCACCTGGGCGGTGCGCAGGTGCGGGCGGTCGTCCAGGGCGGCAGGCTGGTCGCCCCCCCGGGGGCGCCGGGCACCGGACGAGACGGCCAGTCGACGGACATCGCGATAGCCTGAGCGCAAACCATGGCCCGCGCGGGCCCGGGAGCCTCCATGTACCTCGCCTTCGGAATGCCGGGACCCACCGAGTGGATCATCATCCTGGCCATCGTGCTGATCTTCTTCGGCGTCGGCAAGCTGCCCCAGGTGCTCAGCCAGATGGGCAAGGGTGTCAAGGCCTTCAAGGACGGCATGAAGGACGAGGAGGAAGAGCGGCGCAAGGAGATCGACGTCACGCCCCCCAAGGCGACGTCCCAGGACGCCGAGGAGGTCCGCGCCCACAAGGGCTGACGGCAGGGGGCGACCGCCCGCGTCAGCCCGCCTCGCGCCCCGCCGCCAGCAGCCGGCGCGCCTCGGCGGCCAGCTCGGGGTCCAGGCAGCCGGTCTCCAGCCCCGCGCGCAGGTCCTGGCGCAGCAGCGTGGGCAGCAGGCGCCGCACGATCGGCGCCGGGGTGCTGGGGTTGAGCGCCAGGGCCTTGCGCACGACGTAGCGGCTGGCCCAGCGTCGGTGGGTGGCGACCAGCTCCAGCACCTCGGGGCGGGTCGGCCGCATGGCGGCGATGCGCACCACGTCCCGCTCCACGACCCGCGGGTTGTCCAGCAGCAGGGCGATGACCCGCCAGTCCCGGTCGTGGATCAGCCGGTCCAGGCGGTCCCGATCGCCGCCCCGGGCCCACGCGCGGCGCACGCCGACGGGGTGGTCGAGGTGCTCGTTGCCCTGGAAGGCCTGCTCCACGGTCGGGTTGGGCTGGCCCCGGGCGCTGAGGAAGAGCGCGGCGACCCCGGGCAGGCCCGCGTCGCTGGCCAGCGCGTAGGACTGGTGGACGACCGGGTAGGCCAGGTCGTGGAAGACGGTCGGCTCCAGCGCCAGCTCCTGGAGCAGCTCGCGGCTGTCCCCGCGCCCATGCCGGCCCCGCTCGTGGCTGACGGCGAGCAGGGCCACCAGGTCCGGCACGTGCAGGTCGACCAGGGCCTCGCGCAGCACGGCGCGGCGCATCGCCCGCTCGGGCAGGGCGTGCACCCGGCGCTCGAGCGCGCGGGCCCGCTCCTCCACCCGCGGGCGGTCGGCGCCTTCGAGCAGGCTGGCCAGGCGGGCGCGGGCGAAGGGCTCGTCCATCGCGGCATGCTACCCGAGGCCGGTGCCGACGCGCCGGCGGGATAGGCGCCCCCCGTGGCCGCCGCCTCCTCCCCTCGCCTCTGGCTCCTCGGCCTCGCCCTGCTGGTGGGGGCGGGGGGCGCGCTGGGTGCCTGGCGCTGGTGGGCGGGCCGCGCTCCCGCGCCGGTCGAGGAGGCCGACGGCGACACCGGCCTGACCCGCGAGCAGACCGAGGAGATGATGCGGGTCATCGGCTACGTGCAGTAGGCCGCCGGCTCCGCCTCAAGGCCCCTGCAGGGTCACCACCAGGTCCCGCCAGGCGGCCGTCTCGGCGTGCTGCGCCGAGAGATCCTCGCGCCGGGCCAGGCCCCACGCCACCCGCTCGGGTCCCAGGACCTCGGCGATGGCCAGCCCGTGGCCCTCCAGGCGCAGCCGCAGGGCGTGGCCCTGGACGACGGCGGGAGGCGGGGCCGCGGGCGCGGAGGCCGGGGGCCTCGCGAGCGGCCGACCTGCAGGCGAGCTGGCCAGCGTCCGGTCCCCCAGCGCCTCGACCCGCGCCAGGGGTGGCGCCAGGAGGTCCACCACCACGGGGGGCGGCGGCGGCTGGCCGCGGCGCCACGCGGCCAGCGCCAGCACGCTGGCGGCGAGCGCGAGGGTCGCGGCGGACCGCGTCATGGCGAGCCCGCGCCGGGCTCGACGGCCTGCTGCGCCTGCTCCCAGTAGGGGGCCTCGACCCCCTGCACGCTGATCCGGTCCCGCTGCTCCAGGATGAACTGCTGCTGCTCCGGGCGCAGCTCGCCCGCCATGCCCCGCGCGGCGCCGTCGAGTCGATCCCGGGCCGCCGCCAGCTCGGCCTCCACCGCGAGCAGCGCGTCCCGGTCGGCCATGGCGCGATCCAGCAGCGGTGCCAGCGCCGCACGCTCCGCCGGCGACAGCGGCGGCAGTCCCGGCTGGCCCTGCCCGGCCGCGACGGTGGTGCGCACCAGGTCCTCGATGGTCAGCACCTCGCCCAGCGCCGCGGCGCGGGCCGCGATCCGCCGCGTGTCCCCGCCGGGCTCGTGCAGGCTGCCCGCCGGGTCCTCGGACAGGAGCAGGGGCACGAGGACCCGCCCCTCCCCTCGGGACGACGGCCAGGCCAGCACCGCCGCCGCGAGCAGCAGCAGCAGCAGCGCCCCCCGGTCGAGCCACTCCTGCACGGGCCGGGCCTTCACGGCGCCCCCTGCGCGCCACCGGAGGCGGCGGCGGTCCCGCCCATGGCGCCCAGCGCGGCGACCAGCTCCAGGCCGCTGCCGCGCAGGGCTTCGCGGGCCTGCCGCCGGCGGGCCTGCAGCGCGTCGACCTCGCGCCGGGCCCGCTGGCCCTCCTCGGCGAAGGGGAGCAGGCGCGCCCGCTCCTCCGGCGAGAGACCCGGTCCTTCGCCGCGGGCCAGGGCAGCCACGCCCCGCGCCACGTCGTCCGCGGTCAGCGTCGCCGCCAGCGCGGGGGAGAGGGCGGCCACGCCGGCCGGGGCGGCCACGGGCGCGGGCAGGGGGGAGGGCAAGGTGAGGACCGGGACGCGGGCGGGCCGTCGGGCGGCCACGGCCAGCCCCAGCACCGTGGCGGCAAGGGCGAGCCGAGCCACGGCGGCGGGCGTCGAGTGATCCCTCATGACCCGCAGCCTACCACGCGCCCACGAGCCTCCACGGGCCCGGGGGGAGGCCCGCGCGGGGGCCCTCCCGAGGCCTGCGCATCCCGGGCCGCGGCCGCCGCCGGCTAAGGTGGACCCGTCCGGAGCCACCATGTGCCCGCCCCCCGGGGAGTCCGCCGCAGACCGCCCGACGCGCCGCGCGACCGGCGCGGACCTGCGCCGACGGTGCGCCCGCCGGGGCGCGGCGGTGGCCCTGGCCATGCTCGCGGCCTGTGGCGAGCGGCCCGCGGAGGGGCCTCCTCGCGAACCCCAGGGGCAGGCAGGCGCCCCGGAGGGGCCGGCGGTGCTCACGGCCCGCCAGCAGGCCGCCCGCGGCGCGTGGACCCCCGAGGCACCCTGGGACGGGCCGTGGACGGTCCAGGTGTGGGCCGAGACCCCCGCCGCGCCCGGCGCGCAGGCCCTGGCGGCCGGCCTGGGCGTGCCGGCGCGCGCCTGGCAGGGCGGCCGCCCGGCGGTCGGACCTGGGACCGTGGCTGCCCTGTGGATCCCAGGCGGGGCCGACGCCGAGGCGCTGCGGCGGGAGCTGGGCCTCGCGCCCGGCGCGCAGGGCCCGCAGGGCAGCGTGGTCGTCGTCCTGGGAGGCGGCGAGGCGCCCTGGCGGGAGGAGGCGGCCGCGACCCTGCCCTGGGCCGGTGTCGGGGTGGTCGATCCGGTCGCCGAGACCGGGCTCCTGGGGGTGAGGCTGGCGGAGGACCCACCTGCCGCCGAGCCCGGCGCACCGGCGGCGCCGTCCCTGCTGGGCGCGGTGGCCGCCGCCCGGCTGGGCGCGCACTACAGCCTGCCCGTGACGCCCCCCGCCTTCGCCCTGCCCGAGCTGCTCGCGGCCTGGCTGGGGGCGCCGGATCCCGCGCTGCGGGCCGCAGCCGACCCGCGGGTGCGGGCCGAGGCCGTGCGCCGGCAGGGCCCGGGAGACGCCGCCGAGGCCCTGGCGCGCGACCCGGAGGCGCCGGTCCGCCTGGCCGTGGCCGCCACCACCCTCGACCCCCAGCTGCTGGCGCGACTGGCGGGGGACCCCGAGCCGCTGGTCCGGGCCCGCGCGGTCGACCGCGCGCCGGCGGGGGTGGCCCGCGCCGCGCTGGGAGACGGCAGCAGCCTGGTCCGCGTCGTGGCCGCCGACCGGCTGGCCCGCCTCGCCCTGGCCGGCGACCCCGAGGCCGGGCCCGCGCTGGGCCCCGCGGCCGAGAGCCCGGACGCCTACGTGCGGTGGAAGGCGGCCTGGGGCCTGTCCGCGACGCCGTCCGCCCGCCCGGCGCTGGAGGCGCTGCTGGGCGACGTCGACTCGGACGTCCGGCGCCAGGCGGCCCGCTCGCTGGGCGCCCTGCGCGACCCCGCGGCCCTGCCCGCCCTGGTGGCAGCCCTGGACGACCCCAACTCCTTCGTCCGGCGCTGGGCCGCCGAGGCCCTCGGCGCGCTCGACGACCCGGCGGCGCTCGCCCCGCTGCGGCGGGCCGCCGCCGACCCGACCACCCTGGTCGCCGCCGCCGCGGCCCACGCCCTGACCCGCCGCGGCGAGCCCGCCTCGGCCCCCCACTACCGCCCCCCCGCTCCGCCGCGGTCGGCCCGGGACATCGCCGCCCTCGCAGCCTCCGACGACGCCACCGCCCGCAAGGACCTCTGCAAGTACCTGGCGGGCCTCCCCGACCACCGAGGGGCCCTGGAGGCGCTGGCGGGCGACCCCGACCCCGAGGTGCGCAAGTCGGCCGTCGAGGCGCTGGGCTGGGACCCCGCGGCCCTCCCCACCCTGGGCCGGGCCCTGGCCGATCCCGACCCCGACGTGCGGATCACCGCCCTCGACGGCCTGCGCCGCAGCGGGGGCAGCGAGGACCCCCTCGTCCTGGCCCTGCTCGACCACGCGGACGCGGAGATCCGCCTGCGGGCGGCGGAGGCCCTGGCCGCCCACGCCACCCGGAGCGCGGCGGCCGGGGCAGCCCTCGCCGCGCGGGCCGGGGACGCCGACGAGCGGGTCCGGGCGGCCGTCGTGGGCGCCGACCCCGGCCTGCTCGACCCGGCCGAGCCCGCGCTGCTCGTCCGGTACGCCGCGGGCGCCGGGCCCGGCGACCCGGAGGCGGCGGGCTGGGTCCGCGGCCTGCTGGTGCGAGAGGACGAGCTGCTCCACGAGCGCTTCTCGTGGAACGCCCCCGCCGACCGCCCGCCCTCCCACCGCGCGCTCCGCCCGCCCGTCGTCCGCGCCTATGGCCACCCGGACCGGGGCTGATCGGGGCGCGCCTCCAGGCGCGGGCGGCGGGGGGCGGCAGGAGACCCCGGCTCAGGTCGCGGTGCGCTCCCCCCTGGTGGGGCGGTGGGGGGGGCGGCCCCGGGCGGCGGCGCCGGCCCACGCAGCCGCTGCAGCGCGCGCTCGAAGACCGCGGCCTCGGCCTGGCCCCGCAGCTCGTCGCGCCGCATGTGGATCGCCTCCCACTGCGCCGGCTCCAGGCGCCGGGCCACCTCCACCCCCACGTCCATCAGGCGCACGTTGAGGGCATGGCGTCGACCGCGCAGCTCGAGCAAGGCGGCGCGGTCGGCCGCGAGCGCCTCCACCTCTGCCAGGAGGGTGGGATCCGCGGGCGCGGGACCGGCGAGGAGCTGCTCGGCCAGCGCCAGCGCCTCGGCCCCGCCCTGCCCGGCGGGTTGCCCGGCCTCCGACCGCATCTGCGCCTCGTAGGGCAGGGAGGTGGGCGTCAGGATCGGCAGGGTGGCGAAGCCCGTGCCCTCCGCCTCGCGGGCCAGCACCCGCAGCACCAGGCCCGCGGCGAGCAGCCCCACCAGCGCCCACAGGGCGCCCCTCCCCCCCGCTGCGCTCACCGGGCCTCCCGGCCGGGGGCCGCGGGCGCCGTGGAGCCGACCCGCGCCCGGACGACGGCCACCCGGCGGGCGATGCGCGCCTCGAGGTCCAGGATCTCCCGCTGGACCTGCACCAGGGCGGCGTGATCCGCTCGCGCGGCCGAGAGCACCGCGGCGAGCTCCTCCCGCTGGCTCGGGGTCAGCCGGCCCTCCCGCTCCAGCGCCTCCACCCCGACCAGCAGCTCGGCCAGGGAGAGGGTCGAGCCCAGCTGCGCGAAGGCCTGGGACATCTCGCGGGCGTCGATGCCGCCGCGCAGCGCGGTCCCCAGGGCCTGCCCCTCGTCGGCGGACAGCGCGGGGCCGCCGGGCCACACGTCGACCAGCGGGGTGAACACGTAGGTCGTGGGCGGCCGCGGCGGGTGGGCGAGGTCCCAGGCGGCCCAGCCCAGGTGGCCGAGCCCCAGGGCCAGCGCCAGGCCCAGCGGCATGGCGAGCTGCGGGGCGCGGCCCCAGGGGGTCCGGCGGGCGCGGGGCGCGGTGGGTGGCGGAGGGGAAGCGGCCATGGAACCGTCGGGGGGGAGGCGACCGCTCCAGGCTACCCCGCGCAGGCCGCGGCCTGCCGGCGGGCTCCCGCTCACCCCGTGACGGCCGGCGTGGGCTCCGGCCGTCTCCACAGCCGCCAGGTCAGCCAGGACAGCACGGCCACCAGCCAGATCGACCAGCCGGTCGACAGCGCCGTGTTGTACATGAACCGGTAGTACAGGGTCTCGTACAGGGCCGCGTGGGCGACGAAGCTGGTGACGAAGAACAGGCTGAGCAGCACGACGCCGCCGCGGGTCCGGGCGCGCCGGTGCAGGGCGAGCACCATCACGCTGGCGACGGCGAAGTAGTAGCCGACGGTCCCCAGCACCCCGAAGAACAGGGTGAAGCCGACGACGCCCGCAGCCTCGACGTCGTCGTCGGTGCGCGCCGCCACGCCCAGCGCCATCCCGATCACCAGGGTCGCCAGCGCGTAGTACCAGGGCCGCACGTCGTGGAACCAGCCCTTGCGGGTGCGCTCGGAGACCTTGTCGTCCTTCTCGTAGACGGCGCCGCGGAAGATGAAGGGGAACTTCAGGCCCGTGCCGAAGCCCTGGAAGCGCTCGACGTTGTGCATCTCCATGTTGTCCTGGAAGCCCGTGTAGTTGCCCAGGCCTCGCGCCGGCAGGGCCCCGACCCCCAGCCCCAGCAGGCCGGTGACGACGGCGGCGGCGAAGAAGCGCCGGTAGGGCACGGGGACCCGGCGCTGCCGCGCGGTCTGGACCAGGCCCCGCACGAAGACACCGACGGCGAAGACGACGGGGAAGACGTTGAGCAGGGTCGCCAGCGCCATGAAGAAGCCGGCCAGCGCGTGCTTCTGGCGGCGCAGGGCCACCAGCCCCAGGGTCAGGGTCACCATCCACTGGTAGCGGAAGAAGGAGCTGCCGATGATCCCGAAGCGGTCGGCGGCGTTGGTGAAGAAGAACAGGGCGAAGACCAGCCCCACCTCCCAGCCGAAGCCCCAGGCGACCGCCGCGCCCATCAGGCACAGGGTCGCGATGTCGAGCATCGGCACCAGGGCGTGGGTGGCCTGGGTCAGCGGGATGCGGTCGGCGATGTAGCCGCCCACGACGCTGTGGAAGGGGGTGCCGTTGTAGCCCCGGTCCTCGAGCGCCCCCCGCAGGACCGACAGCCCGTTGCCGTCCTTGTACAGCTCCATGTCGGCCTCGAAGCGCGCCCAGCGCTCCGGGCTGAACTTGCCCTCGCACTGGTCCAGGGCGCGGATCTCGCCGGCGGTCTTCATCCGGTAGGTGCGCAGGTCGCGCACCGGCCGGTCGTCGGGGAACTGGCGGGTGCTCAGCGTGTCCAGCGCGCAGGCGTACAGGTCGGCGTAGTCCAGCTCGGCGTAGTAGCGGGGGCCGAGCAGGTAGTGGAAGGTGTCCCAGCGGTGGGCGTACTGGCTCGCGTACAGGCCCTGGCGGGCGTAGAAGTAGTTCAGGCCGGCCACCAGCACGACCAGGACCAGGCCGCCGCGCGCCAGCTTGCGCAGGCCCGGTCCCAGGCCCTGCCGGCGGTGGGCCAGCAGCCCGAAGACCAGCGTGCCGACGGCGCCGAGCCCGGAGAGGGCCATCATCAGCGTGATGACGTCCTTGTGGGACAGGCTGCCGTTGCGCCAGGGCAGGCGCGGCAGCGGCTGGGCCCGGGGGTCGAGCTCGAAGGTCGCGACCAGGGCCAGCACAGCCAGGAAGATGCTGCCGAAGAGCAGGCCCGCGAGCAGCGCGTCGCGCCGGGTCCCGCCGGCAGGCGCACCCGGGGAGGGAGGGTTCTCAGGGGTCACGGCGCCAGAAGCTCCGCGCGACGGGGGGGCCGGTCTCGGTGCTCACCTCGAAGGTGACGACGCCCGCGCCCTGGGGCAGCTTCGTCAGGTCGTACAGCGACCAGGAGCGGGTCCAGGTGGGCGAGATGGTGCGCGTCCGGTCGTCGGTGACCTGGTCTCCGCGCAGGGTCCGCACCCGGGCCCGCCCGGAGGTCCACACCCAGGAGGTCTGCAGGCGCACCTCCTCCTTGGTGCTGAAGACCAGGGCCGGCGGCTTGAGCCAGGTGTCCTCGTTCTCCTTCTCGTCCTCGCCCTGCTTGGGGTTCTTGCGCTGGATCAGCAGCTTCTCCACGCCCGAGCGGTTGACCGCCGCCTCGTAGGCCGCCTCGTCCGCGAGCAGCTCCTGGAAGACCCGGGCGTCGGCGTCCGCCTCGCTCCAGGCCAGCGCCCCGCCCTCGACCGGCGGCGGCGCGGCCGGCAGCGGGTAGGCCGCCTCGGCCTGGGCCAGGCTGTAGCGGGCCTCGGGCGGGAAGCCGGCGCGGTAGGGCTCGATCTCGGGCGGCAGCAGCGAGATCCCGGCCGCCGCGAGCTGGGCGCGGCGCGGCTCCTCGGACTCGATGAAGGCGACGATGTCGGCGTAGCGCTCGAAGTCGCCGCTCTGGGCCAGGTGGTACAGGTAGTCGCCCGTGAACGGCCGGCCGCCCGCGGTGCCCGCGCCCGGCTCGGTCGCGGCCTTGCGCATCGCCGGGGAGAGGTACTCCTGCCACACCGGGTAGACGTGCCCCCGCGGCTCGACGTGCACGGTCCAGAAGTCCTGCAGCGAGGCGCCGACCCAGGCCTCCAGCTCCTGCCGCAGCGGGAAGGGCTGCTGGTACCGGCCGTACTTCAGCCACATCGCGGCCATGAAGGTGGTCAGGTCCTTGCCGTGGTGGCGCTGGATCCAGTCGTCCAGCAGCTTCACGATCAGCGGCGCCTTGAAGTAGTGCAGGTACTCGGTCGCCGACCCGGGGGCGTGGTGCTCCTCGGCCATCGGCAGGTCCTGCTCGGGCTTGTTCCGGCGGGTCTCGAAGTAGGTGCGGTAGAGGTCGTTCCACCGCGTCGAGCGCGGCGTGATGCCCGCCCCCTCGGTGGCGACCATCTCGATGTAGGAGGGCCAGCCCTCCATGAACCAGGAGTCCGCCTGGTCGCGGATCTTCATGCCCGAGGGGGCGTACTTGTTCATCGAGTGGCCCAGGCGGTGGGCCGCGAGCTGCCAGGCGCGCAGGTTGTTCTTGGGCTGCTCCATGCAGGTGCCGTTGGCCGAGGACCCGCCGTAGACCCGCCCGTTGTCGTGCTTGGGCGACCAGATCAGCGCCAGGGGGAACTGTGGCTCGAAGCCCAGGGTGCCGTGGAACCAGGACATCAGGGCGAAGGAGTTGTCGATCAGCTCGCGCCGGGTGCCGTCGTCGAAGCCACCGAAGACGTAGGCGCGCATCTCCGAGCGCCCCAGGGGCTTGACCTCGCCCACGAAGGGGCCGACGCCGATGCAGGCGCCGGACAGCGAGGTGAGGACACGCTCGGGGCCGTACTGATCGTAGTACAGCCAGCCGTCCTGCTCGCGCAGGGCGCTGACGGCGGTCCACCCCTCGGGCGCCAGGAAGCGCGCGCGGGCGCCCCGCAGGCCGCCGGCGCCGTCGGGCACCAGGAAGACGCGCCCGTCGAACAGGGCGAACTCGTCCTGCACGATGCCCTGGTGCCCGTGGCGCCCGTCGCCGCCGGGGATCACGTCGTACTCGACCACCAGGGTCGCCTGGGGCTTGCCGTCCAGGTCCAGCGTCCGGCCGTTGCGGTCGTGGCCGACGCCGCGGCCCTCGGGCGTCGAGAAGCGCACGTTCTCGTACTTGAGCTCGGGGTCCACGCCCAGGGTGCGGAAGGACCACATGCTCTCGTCGAGATCGTCGTAGCGCATGGTCACGTGCATGCGCCCGGTCGAGGGATCCCGCAGGTCGGCCACCGCCGACACGCGGGGCCCCTTCGGCCCGTCGGACCAGGCGGGGATGTCGGCCCGCTCGGCCACAGCCGGAGCCACCACCTCGGTCGACGACGAGGGCGCCGGCGCGGGATCGCAGGAGAGCAGGGACAGGAGGAGGAGTGGACGGAGCACGGACAGGTCCCGGTGCGAGGGGTTCCCGTGTCGTTATCCGCCGGGGTCGCCGGCGTCTCTCACAGCTCCCCATCGACCGCCGCGAGCAGGGGCAGGCGCGAGAAGAGGCCGACCAGCGCGGCGGCCTCGCGCGGCCAGCGATCCAGGGGCTCGACCTCGGCGAGCATGCTGGCCACCATCGCCGCCGGCAGGAAGACCTGCGGGTGGCTGTCGGCCACGCCGACCAGCTCGCCCACCACGTCCTGCACCTTGACCCGGTCGTCGGGCTCCAGGAGCGGGGAGACCAGGGCGGCGCGCACCGCGGCGGCGGCCCAGCCCACGACCGTCTCGGTCTCGGGCTCCTCGCCGTGGGCCAGCGTGTAGGCCAGCTCCACCAGGGCGTCGGTGTGCAGGCCGGTGAAGGCGCGGCTGCGCGCGTCGGCGCCGGCCTCCATCCAGGCCCGCGTGGCCGCCTGGAACGGCACCTCCAGCCCCAGGCCCGCCCGCGTCGCCCGCGGGATCGCCGCCACCCGCGCGTACAGCTCGAGGTTGGCGGCCAGGTCGTCGGGCTCGGCCGCCGCGTCGGCCAGCAGGGCCGTGCCCGCGACCAGGCCGCGCGCGAGGTCCTCGCGAACCAGCGCGCCGCCGCTCACCGCGGGCGGCCCTGCAGGGGGTGGACCACCACGCCGCCACGCAGCTTCGGCTCGAACCAGGTCGACTTCGGCGGCATCAGCCGCCCCGCGTCCGCGACGGCGAAGAGCTGGTCCAGGCCGGTGGGGTGCAGGTGGAACGCGACGGCCGCCTCGCCGCGGTCGACGGCCTGCTGCAGCGCCTGGTGGCCGCGGATGCCGCCGACGAAGCTGATGCGCTGGTCGGTGCGCGGGTTCTCGATGCCCAGCAGCGGGCCGAGCACCCGGTCCTGGAGCACCGAGACGTCCAGGCAGCCCACCGGGTCGTCGGGAACCACGCCGGGCTTGGGGGACAGGCCCCACCAGCGACCGCCGCCCAGGTACATGGTGAACCGGCCGCGGCCCGCGGGCACCGGGTCCACGCCCGGCGTCAGCTCGAAGTGCTCGGAGAGCGCCGCCTGCAGCGACACCACGTCGTAGCGCCCCAGGTCGGCCACCAGGCGGTTGTAGGCCAGGATCTCGAGCTGGCTGTCGGGGAAGATCCCCGCCAGGAAGCGGTCGCTGTCGCCGGCCCCGCCCCGCGCGGCGCAGACGCGGCTGGCGGCCGCCGACCGGTGGTGGCCGTCGGCGACGTAGAGCGCCGGCACCTCGGCGAAGGCGGCGCGCAGCTCGGCGACCAGCGCCGGGTCGGAGACCACGTGCAGGGCGTGGACCACCCCGTCGTCGGTGACCACCTCCCAGGCCGGCGGCAGCGCGTGGGCCGCGGCCATGGCAAGCCGCAGGCGGGGGTGCTCGTCGCGCCAGGCCAGGAAGACCAGGCCCGTCTGGGCGTCGAGCGCCTCGATGTGGTCGACGCGATCCTGCTCCTTGTCGGGGCGGGTCAGCTCGTGCTTCTTGATGAGGTCGGCGTCGTACTCGGCGACCGAGCAGGCCGCCATCAGGCCGACCTGGGTGCGCCCGCGCCAGGTCTGGGCGTAGACGTAGAAGCAGGGGACCTCGTCCTGCACGACGAAGCCGCGCGCGCGGAAGTCGTCGAGGTTCTCGCGCGCCTTGGCGTAGGCCGCGGGAGCGTGCGGGTCGCTGCCCGCCGGCAGGTCGACCTCGGGGCGGGTGACCCGCAGGAAGCAGTAGGGGTTGCCCACCGTCAGGGCGCGCGCCTCGGCCTCGGAGACCACGTCGTAGGGGGGCGCGATGATGCGCGGGGCCAGCTCGTCCTTGGGGCGCAGGCCGCGGAAGGGTCGGACGTCGCTCATGTCGATCTCCAGCGTGCGAGAGGGGGGGGACGAAGGGCTAACCTGCCCGGTCGGGCGGCCGGCATCGCCACCGCGCCCGCCCCCGCGGTTAAGATGGGCCCCCCTCGGAGTTCCCATGGCGCAATTCGGCGACTTCATCGCGCGGCTCTTCGGCGGCGGCACCCGCGGCCTCTCCGGCGACGCCGACCGCGTCCTGCTCGACGATCCCGAGCTGGAGTACTTCAACGCGCGGCTGCGCCGCCACGTGGCCGGCGACGACCTGGTCGAGGACCCCTCGGCCATCTGGCGGGGCGACGGAGAGGCGCGCAGCGGGCTCAAGGGGCACCTGGAGAGCTCGGAGTACACCGACGGCGTCGGCTTCACCGACGTCCTGGTGATCCTCTCCAGCGACGACTGGCACAACAGCCTGGAGCAGCTGCGCGAGCCGTGGTCCCAGCGCGCCGGGCAGGCGCTCTCGGCCCTGCTGTGGGGCCACTGCGAGGCGCACGATCTCCACCAGGTCTTCCCGCAGCGGCCCTTCGGCTTCCGCTTCATCGAGGACGGGGGCCACGAGATGGGCGGCGCCCGCATCGGCCTGGAGCCCGGCCAGTTCGTCACCGGCCTGCTGCCCAACATGTACACCGGGGCCGTGGCCGCCTCGCGGCCCGTGATCTCCGTGCTGCTCAACATCCCCGGCCAGTGGAACGGCTACCAGGAGGTCGGCCGCCTCTACAGCGACCAGGTCCAGTTCACGCTGGGCACCCACTGGTTGGACAACTTCAGCCACCCCGCCCTGCGGGCGCCTGCCCTGTACCGGCTGCAGCAGTACGCCGACGGCAGCTTCGTGCACATCGTGAACCCCGATGGCAAGGAGCGCTTCCGGATCTCCAGCCACGAGACGCCCGAGGGCCCGGCGGTGCTCACGCTGTCCGGCGCCAGCGGCGCGCCCATCGCCCACATGGTGCTGGCCATCGTGGAGGAGACGGTCGCCCCCGCGGCGCAGCCCGCCGCGCCGGCCCCGGCCGCCAGCGCCGCCCCGGTCGTCGACGCCGCGCCGCAGCCCCGGATCAAGGCGCCGCCACCGCCGGCCGTGCCCGCCCCCTCCCCCACGCCGCCGATCGAGCCCCGCTCCGACGCGCTGTCGGCCTCGCGCACCCTCAACCACGGCGGCAACCGCACGGTCATCCCCGCCGACGTCGACGAGCGCATCCTCACCCTGCGCGAGACGGGCGCGCTCTTCCAGAAGATCCACTTCAACAAGTTCATGGACGGCTACGACGTCTACCTGGGCCTGTCCGGCGAGGTCGGCACCACCATCAAGGACCGGGCGGCGACCTTCGAGATCCGCGGCACCACGATGGCGCTGGTGCCCCACGTCGACGACCTGCGCGTGGACGGGCTCGCCGTGGGACCCGGCAAGCGCATGAACCTCAAGGGCCGGGTCGAGATCCAGGTCGCCGGCCAGCGCCTGGAGTTCCACGACCTGCGCATGATCGAGGCCGAGGGCTGGCCCTACCTGGGCGAGCTGCGCCGGCCCGGCGGCGCCTCCCACATGGTCTTCGGCGGCACCTACAAGCTGGGCCGCGACCGGCGCTGCAAGGTGCGGCTGCCCGACGAGCCCAACAACACGAACATCGTGTGGCGCCCGGAGATGGTGCACGGCGGCACGATCCGCTCCCGCAACGGCGAGATCCCCAAGAGCCGCTTCTACACCGACTCGATCATGGTAGCCTCCGAGCACGCCGAGCTGAACCTGGACGGCGAGCCGGTGCTGCGCTCGACGGCGCGCCACTGCTACACCTTCATCCGCCGCGGCGGCGACGTCTTCTCGCTGGCCCCCGCCCAGGGCCGCGGGGGTCCGCTGGACATGGACCTGCAGGCCGGCGACGAGATCCTGATCGGCAACTGCGTCTTCGCCGTGGACTACCCGCCGGCGGACGGCCCGCGGATGCTGCCCTCGGACCCCCCGTCGCTGGCGCCCCGGATCTCGGCCCAGGAGCTGGCGGCGGCCTCGGTCAGCTACGAGGACCTCTCCGCGGCCGGCGGGCCCGCCTCGGGCGCCGACCTGCCGGCCGCGGCCGGGCTGGGCGAGGCGGGCCGCGCCCCGCAGAGGCCCGCGCTGACGCGGGCCGGGCCGGACTCCTTCCTGGGCGTCGAGCCCGCCCCGTCGCCCCGAGCCCGCCAGACGGCGGCCGGGGTCCAGCTCGCGGGCGGCCCCCTCCCGCCCCTGCCCCCCGCGGACGACCCACCCACCGAGGAGCAGCCCCGCCCCAGCGCACCCCCCGCGGCCGGGACCCCCACGCCCGCCGCCTCGCCCGCCGACGTGCCCGACCCGCGGGTCGCCCCGCCCCTGCCCTCGTTCAAGACCCTGGACAGCTCGGGCGCCGACGACTCCCTCGACTCGCTCGACCTGCGCGGCCCCCCCGCCGCCGCCCCGGCGCCCCCGGCCCCCCCGCCGACGCCCCCCAGCCGGCCGGGCGAGGTCAGCGTCCACCTGGACACGCTGCCCCTGCCCGAGGACTCCATCCCCGCGCCGCTGCTGCCGGCGACCGGAGCGGACGGGGTGGTCGAGGTCGACGAGAACCAGTGGCAGCTCGAGCTGTCCCGGCCGGCGACCTTCTGCCTCCAGGGCTTCATGATCACCGGCGAGGTGACCATCGGGAACCACCGCGGCGCCGCGGTGGTCGTGCCGGAGAACCGGTCCGCGCCCGGCCAGCAGTTCCAGCCCCGGGACTACTTCCGCGTCTTCGTGCGCGGCCGCCGGGGCACCATCGACCGGCTGGACGCCGAGGACGCCGCGCTGGTCACCGCGGGCGGCCCGGTGGAGCGCACCGAGGAGCTGGCCGGCGTCCGGATGGAGGTGGTGCGGCGGGCCCCCGACGGCCAGGAGGACTTCCGCGTCGGGCTGGCGCTGGAGCAGCCCCGCGGCCTGCCCGATCCGCGCGCCCAGCTCCTGGTCCTGGCCGACCCCGACCCGATGGCCGAGGCCCTGTTCACGCGGGGCCTGCCGCTGCGGCGCGACCACGCCCTCGTGCTCGGCGCGCTCCACAGCCGCGCGCACTTCGACGGCGCCGGCGTCACCCTCTCCGACTACCTGGCCAGCTACCGACGCGCCGACGGCAGCCTGCGGCCGGTCTTCGTCCAGCAGCAGGGCCAGGCCTGGCGCACGCTGCCCGAGGACGGCAGCGCCGTGGTCCTGCGCCCCGGAGACCGGCTGCTGGTCGAGGTCGCCTTGTACGAGCTGCGCTGAGCGGCGGAGGGTCTGCCCGTGGATGCGCGCGTCGTCATCGGCTCCACCTGCTCGGTCGGCATCGGCCCCGAGCACGGCGGGCGCTCGCAGAACGAGGACAACTTCCTGGTCGCCCTCCGCGGCAGCGCCCTCTCCCGGGACGACCTGGGCGAGCTGCGCCGGGTCGAGGCCGTCGGCAACGGCGTGATGGTCGCGGTCGCCGACGGCATGGGCGGCCACGAGCAGGGCGAGGTGGCCAGCGCGGCGGCGGTGCAGGCGCTGGCGCAGCTCTGGCAGCGGGGGCGCCCCCGGGACGCCGAGCGGGCCCTGGCCGAGTGGCTGCCGGCCGCCCACAGCCGGGCCCGGGAGCGCCTGGTGCCGACGGGCCGCGTGAACCTGGGCTCGACCCTGACCGCGGCCTGGATCCTGGGAGACCGGCTGGGCTGGATCCAGGTGGGAGACAGCCGCCTGTACCGCCTGCGGTCGGGCACCTTCTGGCGGCTGACCCGGGACCAGACCCACGGCGAGTTCGCCCAGCGCGACCGCCGCGAGGCGGGCCCGAACGCCAGCTACCCCGCGCAGAGCTTCATCTACGGCTCCCGCGGCCTGGGCCACGACCACGAGCTGCGCCTGGACCCCGGCCTGGACTCGGGCACCTTCACCCTGTCGGTCGGCGACCGCCTGCTGCTGTGCACGGATGGCCTGTGCGGCTTCGTGCCCGACGACCGCATCGCCCAGGTGCTGGCGCGGTCGCGCGACCCCCAGGAGGCCGCCGACGACCTGGTCGACCTGGCCGTGGAGAGCGGCAGCGACGACAACGTCACCGCCGTGGTCGTGCACGTGCGCTCGCTGCCCATCGCCGCCCCCGAGGAGGAGCCCTCCGAGGCCGACGACGACACCCTGGTGCCCTGGGACGACTGAGCTGCCGCGAGGCTGCGGCCGCCCGCGCCTACAGCGCCAGCGCCATCGCGAAGCGCACCGGGCGCCAGCCCGGCGAGGGCAGGTCCGCCGTCAGCACCTCGCCCGTGCAGCGGCCGTCGAGGCCGGCGGACAGCTCCTTCAGCTCGGCGCTGCGGACCTGCCCTCCGGGCTCCACGACCAGCAGCACGGTGACCTTGCCGCTCTTCACGCCGCAGCGGGCCGTGACCTCGGCAGCGCGCGCCGACAGCGCCGCCTGCATCTGCGCGATCACCGCGGCGTCCGCCGGATCGGCGGGATCCAGGGTCACGGGCGCCAGCCGCAAGGGGTCGGGCAGGCTGCGGGGGGAGGACCAGGCCAGCCAGGCCCAGCCGCCGACCAGCCCGCCGACCCCCAGCAGGGCCAGCAGGGCCAGCGCCGGCAGCAGCAGGCTCCGGCGCCGGGGCGCGGGCTCCGCGGCCGAGGGCGCGGCGGGCGCGACCGGGGGGGCAGCCGCCGCCGCGGGCGGGGGCGGAGTTGCCTGGGTGGAGGCGGGCGGGGGGGCAGCCGTTCCCCCAGCGGCGGTGCCGCCGACCGGCGGCGTCGCGGACGCAGGAGGGGGAGACGGCGCGGTCCCCGTCGGCGCGGGCGGGTCCTGGCGGGCAGCGGGCGGCGACGCGCCCTGGGCCGGCGCGGGCCCGGGGGCCGCGTCGTCGTCGTCGTC
>JAKLKF010000260.1 GCA_023150805.1 Myxococcota bacterium
CCGACCCGGGCGGCCTCCGCCCCTGCGCATGGTCGGTTGGGGTGTCGCTCGACCAACGGGCTACAGGCTGCTAGAGGTGGCGGAGCCCGAGGCGAAGGACCCGGCGTGAGCCTGCTCCAGGAGCTGTCCGCCCACGGCCTGACCGCCCGCGAGGCGGCCGAGGTGCTGTGGCTGCTCGAACAGGGGGTGAGCCTGGGCGGGCGACGCCCGGTGGCCGCTGTCCCCACACCCGAGTCTGTCACCGAAGCGCCTGGCCC
Organism: Myxococcota bacterium; assembly: GCA_023150805.1. Classification (GTDB taxonomy): domain Bacteria; phylum Myxococcota_A; class UBA796; order UBA796; family UBA2385; genus UBA2385. Next base: position 258 of record JAKLKF010000260.1, read on the forward strand.
GCCGGCCCCGAATGCCCAGGTAGCCCTGCCGGCCGAGCCCGGCGTCGGGCTCGAAGCACCGCCCGAGCAGCCCGTCGCCCGAGCTTCGGTCCGCCCCCCGCGGCCCGAAGCCCTGTCCACCCCTCGCCTGGTCGAGCGGGCCCTGCACCGCCTGGGCCCCCGCGCCCGCACCGGCGCCCGCGCCATCGACCTGCGCGCCAGCATTCACCAGCACGCCCGCCTGGGCCGGCCGCTCCCGGTCCTCCGCCACGCCGAGCAGCCGGTCGGACACCTGCTGCTGCTCGGGGACCGGGCGCTCAGCATGGCCCCCTTCCGCCGAGCGGTGCAGGGTCTTGCCCAGGCGGCACGACAGGGGCGGCGTTTTCACCGGGTCGAGCTGGCCTGGCTGGACCTGTCTGCCCCGGACCATGTGCTGGACCCACCGCCCTGGCGCGCCCTGCCCGCAGGTCTGCCGCCCATCGTGCTGCTGATCCAGGATGGCCGCGCCCCGGCCCTGCAAGGAGGGGGCCTCTCCGCCTGGCTGGCCGACCTGCCCGAAGGCAGCGTGCGCGCCTGGATCCACCCCTGGGACCCCGATGCCTGGGGCCGCACCCCGGTCCCGTCCTTCCGCGTCGGCGAGCCGCCACCCCGGGGCCGGGCCCTGCCCCTGCTGCCGTTGGATGGCTGGGGCCTGCAGGCGCTGGTGCCCTGGGCCCAGGGCCGGGGCTCTGGCCACCTGCGCGGCCTGCTGCTCCCGGGCCCACGAAGGCTGCCGCCCCCCACGCCGCCTGAAGATGCCGCCGTGCACTTCCAGCGCCGGGCCCACCCGCTCAGCCAGGCCGCGCTGGGCCTGGCCGCCGGGGTGCCCGGTCGGGTCGACCTGGACCTGCTGCGGGTGCTGGGCCAAGATCTAGTACTGGGTCGCGTCACCCCCACCCACCTGGCCGAGGCGCTGACCAGTGGCTTGGTGGTGCGGGCCGGGCAGGATGACTCCACGGTCGTTCGCTTCACCTCGTTCGAGGCCCGCCGCTTCGCGGTGCGCTGGCTTCCTCGGAGCGACCTGCCCCGCATCTTGAAACGCTTGCTGAGCTACGTCGACGAGGGCCAGGCCCGCGACCCGGCCCTGTGCCTGCCATCTGTGGACCTGCTGCGCGCGCTGGTCAAGGGGGAGGAGCCACCACCCGGCTGGGACACCGACAAGGCCCCGCTGGGCGAGCTGCGGGCCTGGGTGCAGGCGACGGGTGCTGCGGTGCCCGAGTCCGTACGCCGCGCCTTGGAACCGGCGCCGGTCACAGCGGGGCGGGATGTGCTGGAGGAGCGGATCCAGGCGCTTCTGCGCACGCCCCCGTGGTGGGCGGCGGCCCAGGACCTTGCGGGGATCCTGGGCGTGCCGGTCGAGCAGGTGCGAGCGCGGGTGAAGGAAGGAGAACCGCTGCTGCGGCTGGTGCCCGAGAGCCTGCGGGGACTGGGGGAGGGGGCGGGCACACGGCGGCTCTTGACGCTCCCGGGCGGCGTGGAGCTGCCGATGCGGTGGGTGCCGGGCGGGACCTTCTGGATGGGCAGCCCTGACGGGGTGGGCCACAGCGACGAGCACCCGCGGCACCCGGTGACCCTGTCGACCGGCTACTGGCTGGGCGAGACGCCGGTCACCCAAGCGCAGTGGCAGGCGGTCAGGGGGAAGGACCGTTCGCGCTTCAAGGGCAAACACCGGCCAGTGGAGACCGTGAGCTGGCAGGAGTGTGTCGACTTCTGCCGGGACCTTGGCAAGCGTGTGCCGGAAGCTGCCGGCATCCGGCTGCCGACCGAGGCGCAGTGGGAACGGGCCTGCCGGGCCGGCACCGACACGCGCTGGTGCCATGGCGAAGAGGAGGCCGGGCTGGAGCGCTTCGCCTGGTACGGCAAGGGCGCCGGAGGCCACACGGCACCTGTCCGCCGGCGCCTGCCGAACCCCTGGGGCCTGTACGATGTGCACGGCAACGTCTGGGAGTGGTGCCAGGACGAGGGATACCGCCGCTACCGCGGCCCCGCCGAGAACCCAGAGCACGCCGACGGCGGCGGGGGGCGCGTGATGCGCGGCGGCAGCTACTGGGTCGGCGCCGACGGGTGCCGGTCCGCGTTCCGGAACCTCGGGCTCGCCGTGAACCTGAGCGTGAGCCGGGGTCTGCGCCTGCTGCTGCCCGGTGCGCCCCCGTCCCCGACCGAGCCTGGACCCTAGATCTTTGAGAGTGTGTCAATGCCCGGCAAGGTCGGCAGGTCCGCCTCGCCCGCACCCTCGATCTATCTGTCCCCATCACGCTCCTCGGGTGTCGGCAATACGTGCCGACCCCGGCAAGCCCATTCCGGCCCCACCTCGGCGCCGAAGGTCCACACCCCCAGCGTGGCGGCCACCGAGCGGCCATACCGCGCCTCGTCCTCCGGCCCGCCGGGCCCGCACAACAGGGCGCGG
>JAKLKF010000261.1 GCA_023150805.1 Myxococcota bacterium
CCCGCCCAGGGCCGGCCGGCAAGCCCTCCCTTCAATTTTCCCCGTCAGCCGACGGGGATTCCTTCACGGGCTCTGAGTCCCAGGCGGGCTCCACGCGGGTCGCGCGTCTCCACTGCCTGTCGGACCTGTCCCTCCCCGTCACCCTCGATCCTCCTGCTCCAGCCCGGCCTCGGCCGCCGCGATCACGCCCTGCACCGCCGGGTGCGGCGTCCGGCGCGGCATGGTCAGCGCGTAGAGCCGCTCGACGACCCCCTCCAGCTCGCCCAGGGGCACCACCCCGTAGGTCGCCACGACCTCGTCCCGCACCAGCGAGGGCACCGGGAACAGCCCCGCTCCGCGCCGCCCGAAGGCCTTCATCAGGGCGCTGTCCGAGAACTCGGCCACCACCTGGGGCGCCAGGTCGCGCTGCAGCAGGAAGGCCTCGATGCCTCCGCGCAGGGTCGTCGCCGCGTCGGGCAACAGCATCGGCGCCCCCGCCAGCGACCCGGGGAAGCCCGGGCCGAAGCGCTCGGCCAGCGCGGGCGTACCCAGGACCGTCACGCCGGAGTGCCCCAGCAGCCGGCTGTCGGCGTGCACCTCCCGGGCCAGGCCCACCGGCGCGTCGGCCAGGACCAGGTCCAGCCGGTGCAGGGCCAGGTCGGCCACCAGCGCCTCGGCGCTGTCCACCCGGCACGAGAGGTGGACCGGCCGCCCGTCGACCTCCAGGACCGGCGAGAGCAAGCGCCAGCCCACCAGCCGGGGGACGATGCTGGCCACGCCCACTCGCAGGCGCAGGGCGCGATCGCTGTCCCCCGCGTGCCGCACCGTGTCGACCAGCTCGCGGCCCAGGCCAAAGATCTCGTCGGCGTAGGCGGCCACCAGCCGGCCGGTGGGCGTGGGCACCAGCCGTCGCCCCTGGCGCGCGAAGAGCGGGGCGCCCAGCGTCCCCTCCAGCGCCTTGATCTGGGCGCTGACCGTCGAGGGTGCCAGCCGTAGCCGCGCCGCCGCACGGGTCAGCGAGCCTTCGCGGGCCACCAGCCAGAAGTAGTGCAGGTGGTGGTAGTTCAACCAGTCCAGAGCCATCGTTCGGTCCTACCGAAGGGTGACAGCGAGATTACCTGATGGACCGAAGATCCGCCGCGACTACCTGATGGCACCTCTCCTTGGGAGCCCGATGTCCTCGACCCCCTCCACCACCGCGTCCGCCCGCCCCATGGTCCTGGGCGGCCTCGGCGAGCTGCTCCAGAGCCCGGTCGCCCCCGGCCTGGCGCTCATGGCCGCCGCGGCCTTCGCCATGGTCGTCGCCAACAGCCCGCTGGCCACCGCCTACCACGGCCTGCTGCAGACCCCGGTCTCGGTCGCCATCGGCTCGGCCGGCCTGCACAAGCCGCTGCTGCTGTGGATCAACGACGGCCTGATGGCCTTGTTCTTCCTGCTGGTCGGCCTGGAGGTCAAGCGCGAGCTGCTCCAGGGCGAGCTCTCCAGCGTGCGCAAGGCCGCCCTGCCGGTCGCTGCCGCCCTGGGCGGCATGGTCGTGCCCGCGCTCATCTACACGGCCCTCAACCTGGGCGGCGTCGGCGCTGCCGGCTGGGCCATCCCGATGGCCACCGACATCGCCTTCGCGCTCGGCGTGCTGGCCCTGCTGGGCGACCGCGTGCCCCTGTCCCTGCGGGTCTTCCTGGCCGCCTTCGCCGTCGCCGACGACATCGGCGCCGTCATCGTGATCGCCCTGTTCTACACGGCCAGCATCAAGGTGCCTGCCCTGGTCGCCGCCGGCGCGCTGCTGGCCCTGCTGGTCGCGCTCAACCGCCTGGGCGTCCGCAACCTGGGCGTCTACCTGCTGATCGGCGCGGCCCTGTGGCTGGCCGTACTCAAGAGCGGCGTGCACGCCACCATCGCCGGCGTGCTGCTGGCGCTCACCGTGCCCCTGGTCGTGCCCGGCGACGACGACCACAGCCCCCTGGTCCACCTGGAGCACACCCTGCACCCCTGGGTCACCTGGCTGGTGCTGCCCGTCTTCGCCCTGGCCAACGCCGGCGTCACCGTGCTCGGCACCGACCTGGACCTGGCCCACCCCATCGCGCTCGGCATCGGCGGCGGCCTGCTCCTGGGCAAGCTGGTCGGCGTGACCGGCGCCTCCTGGCTGGCCGTGCGCCTGGGCCTGGGCAGCCTGCCCCAGGGCGCCACCTGGACCCACATGCTCGGCATCGCCCTGCTGGGCGGCATCGGCTTCACCATGAGCGCCTTCGTCGCCGGCCTGTCCTTCGACGACGCCGCCCTGCTCGACACGGCCAAGCTGGGCATCATGGGCGGCTCGGCCATCGCGGCCATCGCCGGGCTCACGGTGCTGCGGCTGGCCGGGCGAGGGGCGGCGGCGAGCAGCAGCACGGCGGCGGCGGGCTGAGCGGGGGCGGGCGAGGGAGGCCCAGGCTAGGACGGCGGGACCCGAGGCCCCCCCTGCCCACCCGCCCCTCCCGACCCCCGCTCCCCGTCCACGGCACCGTCGCGCCGGGCTTTCTGCCCCTGTACGACGCCTTCGCCCGCAACCTGCACCAGGAGGCCGGCGCCGCCCTCTGCGTGCACGTGGACGGTCGGATCGTGGCCGACCT
>JAKLKF010000262.1 GCA_023150805.1 Myxococcota bacterium
ACAGGTGGCCAGGCGGAGGGGCGGCCGGGCCAGGTCGAGGTCGACCACGCTGATCGGCAGGCCGCTGTGCAGGCTGACGGCGTTGCAGGCGTCCACGCAGGCGTTGATGCCGCGCGCGGGGGACAGCCAGCCCTCCTCGACCGCCTTGACCAGGTACTCGCTGGCCGGCTTGCTGCGGCCGGTGGGCTTGAAGCCGCCCTGCCGCAGGAGCTCGCGCACCGCGGCGCGGACCGCGTCGTCGGCCTGCAAGGGCGCCGCGGCGCCCGGCGCGAAGAAGGTCCGCAGCGAGGGCGCGTCCAGCCCGCCCAGCGGGCCGGGCCAGGTCGAGGTGAAGGCGACGGCGTCGAGCAGGGGGTGGGGGTCCAGGGTCAACAGCACGCAGCGAACCTCAGGGACGGGTGGGGGTCCAGCTCACCTCGCGCAGGAAGGAGCCGTGGAAGTAGGTGCGGTCGATGACCTCGACCATCTCCTCGGTGGTGTGGAAGCGGTCCCAGTCGACGCGGATCACCGGCACCGAGCGGCTGATGTCCCGGATGAAGGCCTCGTACTCGCGGTGCAGGGCGGTCAGGTACTGCAGGGTGATGCCGCTCTCCACGCCGCGGGCCCGCATCAGCACCCGCTCGTAGGAGCGCTCGGGCGCCACGTCCAGGTAGATGATGATGTTGGGGCGGCACATGAAGTTGCTCATGTGCCGGAACAGGTCCAGGTAGGTCCGGTAGTCGCGGGCCTCCATCAGGCCCAGGTCGACCAGGGTCTTGGCGAAGACGGCGTCCTCGTAGATCGTGCGGTCCTGCACGCCGCCACCGCCGCGCCAGATGATCTCCTGGTGTTGCTGGAAGCGACGGTTGAGCAGGTAGATCTGCGTGGCGAAGCTGTAGCGCGCCGTGTCCCGGTAGAAGTCCTCCAGGTACTCGTTGTCGGCGACGGGCTCGTAGTAGACCGGCAAGCCCAGGTGCTGGCCCAGCGCCGTGGCCAGCGTGCTCTTGCCCGCGCCGATCATGCCGGCGATGCCGATGAACAGGTCCTGGAGTCGTTCCATGGGGTCTCCGCGTGCCCTCGGCTCCTATCCAGGTGCGGCCGCCGCGCGGCGCGCCGGACCTCGCGCGGGAGCCGGGTGCCCGGTTACCGAGGTCCTGGAGGTCGAGATGAGCCACGCCCCGCCCCCGCCCGCCGAGCAGGACCTGCCCGCTGTGCACGACATCGACGACATCCTGGCCCTGCCGGCCGGGCGCCGCATCGAACCGCTGATCAGCTACGGCCAGCAGTACCTGAGCCGGGCGGAGCGCGACCCGGCCACCCGGGAGTCGCTGGTGCACGGGCTGGTCGACCTGATCCGCGCCTGCGCCGGGGACAGCCGCCAGCGCCTGGAGATGGGCGTCATCCTGGGCCACCTGGGCGACCCGCGCCTGCGGGTGCCCGAGGATCCGGCCTACTGGGTGCCGATGGACCAGCCCGGCCACGCCTTCAAGGTGGGCCGCTTCCCCGTGACCACGGCCGAGTTCCGCGCCTGGGTCGACGCCGGCGGCTACCGCGACGACAGCGCCTGGAGCGCGGCCGGACGCGCCTGGCGGGACAGCGGCGCCCAGACCTGGTCGGACCTGTCCCAGGCCGACGACGTGAGCGACCTGGTCGTGCCCAACCAGCCCGTCGTGGGCGTCACCTGGTACGAGGCCGAGGCCTACGCCACCGCCAAGGGCGCCCGCCTGCTGACCCTGGACGAGCGGCGCTTCGTCGTGCGCGGCCCCGAGAAGCGGCCCTACCCCTGGGGCGAGCCCTTCGGCTCCGGCAACGCCAACACCCGGGAGGAGGTGCTCGGCCGCCCCTGCGCCGTGGGGCTGTTCTACAGCGACAAGACCCCCGAGGGCGTCTGGGACCTGGCCGGCAACGTGGCCGAGTGGTGCGCCGACGGCAGCGAGGTCAGCCGGGTGATCCACCCCGGATCCTGGCAGCAGCCCTCGATGGCGAGCTGGGCCAAGGCGCTGGAGATGATCGCGCCCGAGACGCGCTCGGCCGACCTGGGCTTCCGCCTGGCCCGGGAGGCCTGAGCAACCTCGCGCCGCTCAGCGGATGAGCTCGCCCTCGCCCGTGGCCTCGACGGCCGACGAGCCCGTCCCGTCTCGCAGCACGAAGGCCAGCTCGATGCGCTCGGTGGACACCGCGCCCGACAGCGCCGTGCTCAGGGTGTCGGCGTCCGACACGAGGTGCGCCTCGCCCGCCAGGCCGGAGCCCGTGATCCGGCCGTCCAGGCCGAGCCCCAGGCCCAGGGAGGCGACCGGCCCCTCGCAGCGCAGCTCCCACTCGCCCTCGAAGCGGTTGTCCACCAGCTCGACGACCAGCGGCGTGAAGCAGGTGCCCATCGAGGTCCCGTCCACCTCGAAGCTGACGTCGATGGCGCCCCGCCACTCCCCGTCGAGCGAGGCCGCGCCGCCGTCCCCGCCGCCGTCCGCGCCGCCGTCCCCGCCGCCGTCCGCGCCGCCGTCCGCGCCGCCGTCTCCGCCGCCGCCGTCGCCCGC
>JAKLKF010000263.1 GCA_023150805.1 Myxococcota bacterium
GGTGCTGGCCCACCGGGCCCTGGTCCCGCGCCTGCTGGCCCAGGCCGTCGAGCTGGAGCGCGCCGGCGTCAAGGTCGAGTTCCAGCGCGGGCCGGCCGCCATCCCCGCCGAGCTGCAGGCGCTGCTCGACGCCGATCCCGCGCTGCGGGCGGCCTTCGACGCCCTGACCCCCGGCCGCCAGCGCAGCCACACCCTGCACGTCGACGGCGCCAAGACCCCGGCCGCCCGCGCCTCCCGGGCCCACAAGTGCGCCGAGAAGATCCGCGCCGGCAAGGGCTTCCTGGACCGCTGAGATGCCCTCCCCTCCCCTCAGCGTGCTCGTGGTCACCTGGCACGGTGGCCCCCTGCTCGCGCGGTGCCTGGACGCCCTGCAGGTCCAGGACCCACCCCCCGACGAGCTGCGCGTGGTCGTCGCCAGCGCCGAGCCCTCGCGCGCCCCCGTCGGCCAGCCCGCCCTGGTCATGCCGCGCCCCTCCGGCTTCGCGGCCAGCGCCAACGCCGGCCTGCGCGCCCGCCGCCCCGGCGCCGACGTCCTGCTGCTCAACGACGACACCGTCGCCCAGCCGGGCTTCCTGGCCGCGCTCGCCGTGGCCCGCGCCCGGGGGGGCGAGGGCATCTACCAGCCCCGCATCCTGCTGGCCGACGGCAGCGGCCGGCTGGACAACAGCGGCCACCACCTCTTCCCCGACGGCTTCAACCTCGCCCGCGGCCGCGGCCGCCCCGACCCCGCCCACCTGCCCGCCGAGGCCGGCGCCTTCTCCGGCGCCGCCGTCCTGCTGACGGCCGAGGTGCTGGACCGCGTCGGCCTCTTCGACGAGGACCTGGAGGCCTTCGGCGAGGATCTCGACCTCAGCCTGCGCGCCGTGCGCCGCGGCTTCCGGGTGCGCACCGTGCCCGAGGCCCGCATCCTCCACCAGCTCGGCGCCAGCTACGGCCGGGCCGGACCGCGCAAGGTCCACCTGGTCCAGCGCAACCACCTGCGCGCCGCCGCCCGCAGCCTGCCCGCCACCGCGCTGTGGACCCTGCCGCTGTGGACGGGGCTGCGCCTGGGCGCCATGGGCCTGTCCGCCGCCGCCGGCCGCGGGGTCGGCGCCGACGTCGCCCCCCGGGATCTCGGCGCGGTCGCCACCGGCCTGCTGGCCGGGGTGCAGGCCCTGCCCGACGCCCTGCGCAAGCGCCGGGCCGACGCGCCGGACTGGGCGGTGGGCGAGGCCGGGATGTGGCGGCACCTGGTGAAGCACCGCGTGCGGGGAGAGGACCTGGGGGGCGCCTAGCCGCGTGGCCCGGACCGGGGTCGACCGCGGGGGCGAGGGGCCGCGATCTCCGGCGAGATCCGCCGCACCTGCAGCACCCGCGGCGCGCTACCCTGCCCGCGGGCCCCCTCCCCTCTGGTGCGATCATGCTGGTCCTCCTGGCCGCGCTCCCTGCCCTCGCCGCCCCCGACGCCCTGGCGGCCTGGGCGGCCTCGCGCGCGGCGAGCGAGGCGGCGCCACCCGACCCGGTGGCCGCGCTGATCCACGCGGCCGACGCCTGCGAGGGCGGCCTGTTGCCCGCCTGCTTCGCCGAGGCCGAGCGGCTGCGGGAGCTGGCCCCGGCCCACGCGCTCCCGGCGGCGCTGGCCCCCGCCTGCGAGGCCGGCCAGCGCACCGCCTGCGTGCTGGCCCTGCAGGCCGGGCGCTCGCTGCGGGCCCTGGATCTCGACCCCCTCTGCGAGGACGGCCAGCCCCGGGCCTGTCGCCTGGCCGCCCGCCTGCGCTTCGACGCCTCGTCCTTCGAGCGGGAGCTGGCCGACGGCCTGTCGCGCGCCGGCCGGGCCTGCGACCTGGGCTCGGCCCTGGCCTGCCTGCGCCTGGCCACGATGTACCACCACGGCCTGGGGGTCTCGGTGGACGACGCGGCCGCCGCGGGCTGGGAGCAGCGGTCCTGCGTCGCGCTCCAGGCCAACGGCTGCCGCATGGACACGCTGGACCCGGCGCGACCGGCACCCGAGGTCCGCGCCCTCAGCGGCGGAGAGACCCTGGTCGCCCGCCACGAGGAGCGGGACTCCGCCTGCCTGGTGGCGGTGCGCATCGACCGCCGCGGCCAGGTGGAGGAGAGCCTGCGGCTGGACTGCGACCTGCTGCTGCTGCGCAGCGACCTGGACCCCCGAGACTGGCGCTTCACCCTCCCCTCCGGCGCCGACAGCCCGGCGCACGCCCTGGTGCCCGTCTACCTGCCCGGTCACTGAGACGGTCCCCATCGCCCCAGCCGGCGGTGCGTCGCGGTCCGCGGAGTGCCGGGCGCCGGGCTACACTGCCGCGACGGAGGCGACATGGTGCGGATCGTGGCGGTGCTGCTGGTGCTGGCCTGTGGAGACAAGGACGCCGGGGACGACACCGGCCCCGCCGACGGGGGCGCC
>JAKLKF010000264.1 GCA_023150805.1 Myxococcota bacterium
CTACTTCGGCGTGGGCAGCGCGCAGCGCCTGGACATGTACGGCCGGCGCTGGGTGCTGGTCTACGTCGACTACGACAGGGCGCTGGAGATGCGCGAGGAGTACGACCGCGAGGTCGAGGCGCTCTTCGGCGCAGAGGAGGGGGAGCGCGCTGTGGCCGCCTGGGAGACGCCAGCGGACGCGGGGGTGGCCCGAACGCTGGAGCCGACCAGCTACTCGGACTGGCGGTGCACCTATGGGACCAGCTACCGGACCGCCCGGCTGGACCTGGACGGCGCGGAGCTGGATCCGGTGGCCGCGCCGCTGGCCGGTACCGGGCGCAAGGTGATGCACCTGGCCAACGGCTCCTGCTCGGGAACGATGGTCGACGACGAGTGGCTGTTGACGGCGGCGCACTGCGTGAACGATGACAGGCTCTACCAGGTCTGGTGCACCATCGAGAACCTGGACGAGAACACGTCGGGAGGTAGCTCGGCGCAGTGCAGCACGTGGTACGAGCGAGCCGTCGCGCCCGCCTGGGACTTCTCCATCGGTGAACCGGACCAGGCGGACTTCGCGGTCGTCCGGCTGATCACGCCTCCGACCGACGTGGGGTGGATGGCCATCACGGCGCTGGCCGACTCGGGCTACGACGACATCGACGACCACGCCCGCGGCTACCCGCGGTCTGCCTACGACTGTTCCAGCACCGCCATCACCTTCGATGCGCTGACGACCATCGACACCTTCAACCGCCACACCCCCTATGGGTGGACGGATCTGGAGGGGAAGCACCTGCACCACGCGGTCGGAGAGGTCCTCGAGTTGACCCCTGGCATGGCCTTCTTCACCACATCGACCGGCCGGGGCATGTCCGGTGGCCCGCACTACTACTGCGCCGGCCCCGACTGTGCGCCGGAGTACCTGACGGCGGTCAACGCCTACATGGATCCGGGGTCCTGTACCGGCTCGGCCAACCCGTACTCCTGCACCGGCAGCAGCTCATCCGGCCCCAAGGGCTCCGCCATCCGCGATTGGGTCATCCTCAACACCCCATAGGAGGTTGTCATGCTCTCCCTGTCCATCCTCTTCGCCCTGCTCGCCTGCGCCGAGCCCGACACCGATGACGACACCGGCCCCGGCGTCACCACCGATGGTGGCGCGACCTCGGACGGCGGCGGCACCACCACCGATGGCGGCACGTCCACTGCGGAGCTCTGCCGGGAGGTGGAGACGCCCTTCGACGAGAGCACGGCGCCCGCCTCCGGCAGTGCGCTGTCGAGCTGGCACGAGGCCATCCTGGCCGCTGGTGCTGCCAGTTGGTCCCTCTCGCTGGATGGCTCCGAGCTGTCCGAGGTCAACGTGGGGGGACAGTGGACGGGTGAGCTCTCCATCGTGGATTGGGTGGCCGACGGCAGCGAGGAGGCGGTTCATCCGTGCAGAGACGGCCCCGCTACCCGCGCCTGGGTGGACTTGAACTTCTGGGTCGTGCCCGGCGAAGCATCCGGTACCCTGCCGGGAGCCCTTGACACGAACGGCGTGGACTACTGGTTCACTCGCATGCGGACCGCGACGCCGGTCCTGTCGGACGATTGGCAGGCGTTGGTGGACGTCGCTGAAGAGGCGGCCGGACACCCCGAGGCGACCACGTTCATGTCTCTCGACAATCCGGAGGTTCTCACCATCGGATCGGAGACCGCCACCTGGTCCCAGTACTGGTGGTCGGGCCCGCTGATCGAGTACGGTCGGATCCCCAGCTCGCTCCCCCTGGACTGATCCGCCTCCGCCCCGTCTGCCCGCCCCCTCGACCTGCAGCTCGTGGTGGACCGGGTCTACGATGGCGTCACACTCGTCCCACGCCCGCCGCCTCCGCCGGACCGCTGAATCCTCCCACGACAACGGGCCCGCCTGATGCGAGGACGTCGGGGAAAGGGGCGAACGGTGGGCGCCGATCGACCCGCTCGCCTGTTCGGTTGGGCGCCCTGGCTGCACCGAGGGCTGCGACAAGTCGTCCCCCAACTCATTACTTTCTGGTAGGCTTCTCCACATCGACCTACGCTGTGGCCACTCCACACCAGGGAGTGCATATGCACCAGCAGCCAGCAGCCAGCAGCCAGCAGCCAGCAGCCGCGCTTCGCGCGTTCCTTGTCCTGAGCACGGCGCTCGCCGTGGGGGC
>JAKLKF010000265.1 GCA_023150805.1 Myxococcota bacterium
GCCCCCACGGCGAGCGCCGTGCTCAGGACAAGGAACGCGCGAAGCGCGGCTGCTGGCTGCTGGCTGCTGGCTGCTGGTGCATATGCACTCCCTGGTGTGCAGTGGCCACAGCATAGGTCGATGTGGAGAAGCCTACCAGAAAATAATGGGTTGGGGGACAACCTGTCGCAGCCCTCGGTGCAGCCAGGGCGCCGACACGAACGGGCGAGGACCCCTGTCGTCGGAAGCCTCAGCGGTCCGGCGGAGGCGGCGGGCGTGGGACGAGTGTGACGCCATCATAGACCTGGTCCACCACGAGCGGCAGGTCGAGGGGCGGGCGGACGGGGCGGAGGCGGATCAGTCCGGGACCTGGGAGGTAGGGAAGACCTTGCCGTCGGTCATGACTCCGGACCACCAGGCCTGGGACCAGGCATCGTCCACCGAGCCCACCGTGAGTACCGGCTCGGGCCCATCCGTCGTGGATATCGTCAGGAAGGTGGTTGCATCACCGTGTCCTGCGCCCTCCTCCGCGGCGCCCACGAGATCCTCCCACGAATCTGACAGCCTGACGGACTCACTCCGAGCCCTGGTGAACCAGGTCCTGACGCCGTCACTGTCCATGAACCCGCCGATGTCCGCGCGAGCGTAGCGGCTTCCGACCTCGACGCCGACCGCAAGACGGAGCCGGGTGGCGGGACCATCCCAGCAATCGTACACAGCCTCGGATGAACCATCGGCGATCCAGTTCACGATCATCAGGTCTCCCGTCCACTCCGGCGCCACTTTCAACTCGGAGTAGGGTGAGCCGTCCAGGGTGGTGGTCCAACTGGCGAGTCCGAGGCTCGCCATCGCGGCTTGGGAGATCTCCATCGCCTTCGAGTTCGCCGGTGCGGTGTCCTCGTCGTAGGTCGAGATGACTTCCCGGCATCGTTCGCCCGTGGTGGTGCCCCCGTCGGTGACGCCGGCGTCGGCGGTAGCGCCGGAGCTGGTGTCATCCACGGTGTCGGGGGTCGTGCAGGCCAGGATCGCCAGCCAGAGGAAGAGTGCCATGGATGTCTCCTACGGCGTGTTGAGGATGACCCAATCACGGATGGCAGAGCCCTTGGGTCCTGACGAGCCGCCGACGAGACAGGTGTACGGATTGAGGTATCCCAGACACGCACCTTCAACGCCGTAGGCATTGACCGCAGTCAAATACTGAAGCTCGCAGTGGGTTCCCACGCAATAGTAGTGCGGGCCGCCGGACATGCCCCTGCCGGTCGAAGTCGTGAAGTAGGCCATTTCACTGCTCAGGGCATCGATCTGGCCGACCGCGTGGTGCTGGTCCTTGCCGTACAAGTCGACCCAACCATGGGGCGTGTGCCGGTTGAAGCTGTCGACGGTGGTCAGAGTGTCGTCACCAACGGCGGTGCTCGTGCAGTCGTATTTCGTGCGCGGATAGCCTCGAATGTGGTCGGACAGCTCGTCATAGCCAGAATCTGCCATCGCCGTGATGGCCATCCACCCTACGCCGGTCGGGGGCGTGATCAAGCGCACGACGGCGTAGTCGGCGTGATCCGGCTCGCCCGAACCCCAGTGCCATTCCGGATCCGCTGTGCGTTCGCACCACGTGCTGCACTGCGCCGAGATCCCTCCCGATGTGTTCTCATCCAGGTTCTCATGGGTGCACCAGACCTGTTCCAACGCCGGTCGGTTCACGCAATGAGCAGCCGTCAACAGCCACTCGTCGTCGACCATCGTTCCCGAGCAGGAGCCGTTGGCCAGGTGCAGCACCTTGCGGCCAGTGCCGTCCAGCGGAGCCGCGACGGGAACCAGCTCGGCGCCATCCAGATCCAGCCGGGCGGTCATGATGGTGCCATCGTAGTCGCACCTCCAGCTCGAGTAGCTGGTCGGTTCCAACGTCCGGGCCACCCCCGCGTCCGCAGGCGTCTCCCAGGCGGCCACGGCGCGCTCCCCCTCCTCTGCGCCGAAGAGCGCCTCCACCTCGCGGTCGTACTCCTCGCGCATCTCCAGCGCCTTGTCGTAGTCGACGTAGACCAGCACCCAGCGCCGGCCGTACATGTCCAGGCGCTGCGCGCTGCCCACGCCGAAGTAG
>JAKLKF010000266.1 GCA_023150805.1 Myxococcota bacterium
GGCCCTGGCCTTCGGCCTGACCGGCTGGCTGCTGCAGGCGCCGCGTGACCGCCGCCGCCAGGTCGCCCTCGCCCTGGTGCTGGAGCCGGACGTGCTGCGGGTCGAGGGCAGCGACTGGCGCCTGCCGCTGGAAGAGGTGTCGACCATGCACGTCTTCATGCAGCGGCGGCTGATGATCCGCGCCGGCGACCGGCTGTGGGAGGCCGAGATCCCGACCGGCTCGGTGGTCCGGTGGCAGTGGGAGGTCGAGGCGCAAATCCAGGCAAGCCAGCGCCGATAGCCCGGTCACGAGGTGCCCGGACTCTCCGTGGGGCACAGACCTGCCCGGCTCGATGGATCCATGGACGACCCATGCCTTCCTCCGGTTCCTTGGCTTCGGCGAGCGGGGTGGACCGGTGCGACAATTGACCACGGACCACGGGATGGACGCATCGCCTGAGGCTGGGCACGCTGCTCGTTCCCACAGAGGACTGGTAGGAGGATCGCCATGAACCGTTCTCGCGCCGCCAAGTTGGCCTTCTTCATTTCGACCGCGCTGAATCCTGCGTGCGAAAAGGGTGGGCCTGGTGGCGGAACCCCTTGTACCATCGTGAGCCAGCAATCGCTCGACGAGCTGGATGAGGCAGATTGGCCTGATGGACTCGCGGAGATGGTCGACAGCTACCTGGAGGCAGACGGAGCGTGGACGGTGGACGTGAGGTGCGAGACCCACCCCGAGTACGACGGCACGGCAACCCTGAGCCTGGAGCAGTGTTCGGTCAGTGACATGCAGCTCAACACCATGGAGGGAGATGCGTGCGATGATACAACACTACTCGTTCACTGCTCGACTGGCAGCATCTCCCTCGCTGGTTGGGATTTGTTCGAGCACGCGGGTTCGTCTGCTTCCCAGATGGAATACACGGATGGCGTCTGGACGCACTGGGCGGTCTCCGCCCGCCTGGAGGAGTGGCGTTTCTATGTTGTCGGGACAGATGGGGAGCTGAGCGGTCTGGTCGAACCGGACATGAACGACTTCCTTTGTGTTCTGGAAGGCTTCGAGCCCACATAGTCCGAGGCGTTGGGGTGCCGTGGGATCCAGCTCCCGCCGCTCCTCGTCCAGACCGTCCAGGTGCCGACTGGTATCTGTTGACAGCCTTGCGCGACCTCGCGCCGGGCGGGTCGGCGTCAGGCCGCCCGCGCTGAGGCAGAGCCGGCCAAGGCAGCCCGGGCGCGACCGCTGAACCTCAGCGCAACGAGCGAGTCTCCGTCAGCCCGGCGCCAGTCGCTTGGATGCAGCATCCAGTCGGGTTGCGTCGGGGTCCGGCGCCGCCGATGGCGGAAGGACCGCACGGGGCCCGGCGGCGGGGCCATGCGATGGCGACACAACCCGCGCGAGCAGGCCAAGCCCTCCGAGCGGCCTCGCCGGAGCGTGCGCCTTGGACGTCGCCTCCTTCGGACAGACCTTGGACAGTGGTTCTGGCACCGCTAGCCCACCAGCTCCCGCAGGTCCTCCACCACCCGATCCGCCTCATCCTCCCAGGGCTGCGGCCCGTGCCGCCGCACCAGGATCGCCGCGGCGCCGGCGCGCTTGCCGGCCCGCACGTCGTGGATCCAGTCCCCCACCACGACCGCCACCTCCGGGCCCACGCCCCAGGCGCGGAGCAGGTGGTGCACGCCGGCCGGGTCGGGCTTGGGCGGGGCGGTGTCCCGGCCCACGCGATCCTGCTGCCGGAACCACCGGGCCAGGCCGGCGGCCTCCAGGGTCGTGTGCGTACCGACCAGCGTGTTGCGGGTCAGGATCCCCAGGCGGCAGCCCCGCGCCGACAGGCTCTCCAGGAGCGCCACCGCGTCCTGCTGCGCCTGCGCCCGGCGGGCCAGGCCGTCCTCCCAGGCGGCGATGAAGGTCTGGTCGGCCGCCGCCTGCTCCGGGGACCGCTCCCGCAGGGTCTGCAGGATGTCCTGGTCAGGGCGGATGTGGAGCTGGGCCCGCAGCCAGGCGAAGTCGTGCAGGGGCACGGTCAGCGTGCC
>JAKLKF010000267.1 GCA_023150805.1 Myxococcota bacterium
CGCTGCTGGAGGGTGGCGGGCTCCCAGGGCAGGTCCAGGTGGTGGATCGCACAGGTCCGCGTCTGGAGGTCGATGCCCTCGTAGGCGATGGCGTTGGCGAGCACGACGTCGAACTTCGGTGCCTCGCCGGCCTCGGCGTCCCCGTTGAACTCCCGGGCGATGCGCTGGCGGTCGGCAGCGGCGGGGGCGACCTCGGCGTTGAGCACGCCGATTCGGTCGGCGGCGATGCCAGCCGAGACGAGCGTGTCCTTCACCCAGCGGTGGGCGGCGACGTTGTCCACGAAGACGATGTGTCCGCAGGTCCGGTTGGCGAGCACCCGCTCGGCCAGGGCCTCGAACTTCGGCGAGCTGGCGTCGTTGACCTGGTCGGCGTTCTTCCAGCCGTAGCCCTCGTCCAGCTCCGCGTGGATGGCGACCAGCGCCATGCGGGCGAGCAGGCCCAGGATCTTGGCCTTGTCGGAGGGGTCGTCGCTCTTGAGCGCGGCCTCGATCTGGCGGACATAGGCGTCGTACTTGGCATCCTGCCCGGCGTCCATGTCCACCTCGACCATCTCGACCTTGGGCTCGGGGAGCTTCAGGCCGACATCCTCGGCGGTCTTGAACTCGCCGTAGCGGAGGATCACGTCGCGCAGCTCGTGGAGGTTCTGGAAGCCGACGACGGCGCCGCGCTCCTCGACCTCCATGCTGGGCGTGACGACCGGCTTGATCTCGATGCGGAGATACCGGTCGATGAACTGTTCGGGGTCGCGGATCCCCATGCGAGACCAGGCCGCCGGATCGACGTACTGGATGAGGTTGTAGAACTCCAGGGGGCTGTTCTTGGCCGGGGTGGCGCTCAGGAGCACGACGCCCGCGCCGCCGGTCTTGCGGCGCACGGCGGCGCAGCGGAAGTCGAGCTGCCAGGCGCGCTTGCTGCCGTCGCCGGGGTTGCCCATGAAGCGGGGCACGCCGCCCTCGCGGTCCTCGGGCAGGTACAGGTTCTTGAAATTCTGGGCCTCGTCCACCATCAGCAGATCCACGCCGATGTCGTCCCAGGCCACGCCAGGGTCGTAGTCCCAGCCGGCGGCCAGCTCCATCTGCTGGGCCACCCAGGCGGCGATGCCCTCGCGCAGGATGGCCTCGTCACGCTCGGAGAGCTTCTTGCGCTTGGCGGCGTTGCGGCGGCGCAGGGCCACCTCGCGCTGGATGGCCTCGGTCTGCTCGGCGTAGGCGCGCACGGCCTTCTCGTTCATGCGCGTGCGGCCGAGTGCGGTGTAGGTGAGCAGCACCACGTCGTACTCGCCAGCCTGGAAGCGGGTCCACTTCTCGGCCCGCTCCTGCGGCGTGTCCGTGTCGCTCGTGGCCAGGCCCTTGCGCTCGCCCCGGCTGATGGTCTTGAGCTTGGAGCCGATGACGGCGACGCGGTAGTCGGGCAGGACCCGGCGGAAGTCCGCCTCCCACTTCCACACGATGCTGTTCGGGACGAGCACGACGGGCCGCTTGCACCAGCCCTCCTGCCGGGCCCGCGCGATGACGCCGATGCCGGTGTAGGTCTTGCCCACGCCCACGTCGAAGGCGAGCAGGCCGCCGCGGTTGGCGAGCACACGCCGCGCGCCGGCGACCTGGTGGGGGTGCAGGCGGGGGCCGTCCTTCTTCCAACGGGCGATGGGCAGGGCCTCGGCGGCGTAGGAGGGCGCGATGAAGCCCTTGAACTGCCGGTTGTAGGCGTGCTCGATCTTCCCGCGGCGCTCCGGGGTGGCGCCCGCCCAGCCCTTGAAGGCGGCGTCCCACTCGGCCGCCTTCTTCATCCGGGCCTTGTCGATGTCCTTCTCGCCCTCGTCGTCGTACTTCTTGGGCGGGCTGAACAGCGTCTTGTC
>JAKLKF010000268.1 GCA_023150805.1 Myxococcota bacterium
GCGGTCGAGGACTACTGGTGGACGCTGCGCGAGTGGCGGAGCCAGCTCGTGAAGTGGGCGGCCCTGCTCAAGCAGCCGGGCGTCACCCGCGCCGACGTGGACCGCTACGAGGCCCGGGTGAAGCAGTGGGACAGCCTGGCGCTGCCCTTCTACGGCGACGCGCGCGAGGAGGGGACCACGGGCGTCGGCTGGATGCCGGTGGTCATCATCGGCACCCTGGCGGTGGGCGTCACCGGCACGGCCTGGGCGCTCGCCCACGTCGCCGACGCCGTCGCCGCCTACCAGGCGTCCCAGGTCGAGCAGGCCGAGCTGGCCGCGCGCCTGGAGGCGATGCGCAACGGCCGCGTCCTGCAGGAGACCACCCTGCGCCCCAACCCCCCGGCGCCCGGGGCGGGCGACAAGGACCCCTTCATCCCCGACGACATGAAGGCCGGCCTGGCCGTGATCGGCGGGCTCACCGTCGTCGGCCTGGGCATCGCCGGCGTCCTGTGGTGGACGCTGCGAGATGTGTGATGGCCCGCGCTCGCCCCGGGGTGCTGCTCGTCGGCGGGGGGGCCCTGCTGGGCCTGGGTGCCGTCGCACTCGCCATCGCCGCGGCGCCGTCGACCCCCGCCAGCTCCGACCGCCTCCTCTCCACCTTGCGAGGTGAGCGCATGTCCGTTCCCGAGGGGATGCCCGAGCGTCCCGGCGTCTGGTTCACCTGGCGCGAGTTCATCGTCACCTCCAGGAAGGTCGACAACAGCCTGCCCTCCTGGGCCTACCCCCGGATCCTGAAGCTCGTCCGCTTCGTCCTGGACCCGGTCCGGGCCCGGATCGGCCGTCCCATCGGCGTCGGGTCGGGCTACCGCAGCCCCGAGCTGAACAGGCTGATCGGGGGCGCCAAGGACAGCCAGCACATGCGGGCCGAGGCCGCCGACATCAAGGCGGGCGACATGCCCGCCGAGCACCTGGCCACGGAGATCGTGCGCTCTGGCGTGCCCTTCGACCAGGTCATCTGGTACGACCCCGAGCTGGGCGGCCACGTCCACGTCAGCCACCGCTCCGACGGTGCACAGCGTCCGTTCACGGACCCGACCAAGATGTACCACGCCTACGTGGCCAACCGGGACCCGGTGACCGGGGTGGCATCGAAGCCCTACGTCAAGAAGTTCCGCACCTGGGCCCCGCCGCCCGAGGGGGTGATGTCGTGAAGGACGCCCTGAAGAAGCACAAGCTCGTCATCGACAACGCCGCCGAGGACGTCCCGCGCGTCATGGTCTCGGTGGGCCGCGCCTGCGGGGGCGAGTTCGCCCTGATCCTGCGGCCTCAGGACGACCAGCACGTCCTGGTCCACCAGACCCGGTCCAGCAGCAAGGTGTGGGAGGCCCAGGCCGGCCACCCCCGCGTGCCCCAGATGCCGACCCGGGAGATCCCCGCCAGGGAGGCCATCGCCCTGGTCAAGTCGGCCCGCAAGGTCGAGAGCACCCTGGGCCCCATCACCTTTCGCGGGCAGTGGAAGGGCTACGTCACCTGCGCCGACGGCGAGGGCCCGAGCGCCGGGCCGGCCGTGGTCCTGGAGCGCAAGGTGTCGTCCTACGTCACCGTCCGGGTGGTGGGCCACGGCAAGAAGTGGGTGTGGACGGTCATCCGGCAGGGCAAGTGGTTCAAGGGCCCGGCCGAGAAGGTAGGTGAGGACATCCGGCTGCACGCCGCGCTCACCGTCGCGCTGCGCGAGGCGGTGGGGGCGGCCAGCGAGGCCTGCGGCGTGCGGGACACCAG
>JAKLKF010000269.1 GCA_023150805.1 Myxococcota bacterium
CCCTCTCCGGCGTGCACATGCCCCAGCTCGTGGATCAGGATCTCGCCCCGCCACACCAGGATGCGCAGCGCGTAGCGCCCCAGCTCCCACGCCTTTCGCATCAACGCCAGGCGGTCGGCCAGGCTGATCGACGAGGTCCGGTCACGCGCCCGATCATGTGCCAGGCGGGCCAGGTAGAGGATCCAGTCGCACAGGAAACCGTGCCAGGCCAGGTGCTCGGGCCGGGAGGTGAAGACCCACGAGCCATCGGAGACGTAGTTGCGCGCCGAGCCGGTCTCCTTCGGGGGCTCGGACAGGCTGCGCGAGGGGTGACTTCCGTTCAGCCAGGTGACCCAGGCGGCGGCCGTCCAGTCGAAGCGACCGGGGAAGGCATGATCCCACTCTCGACCCATGTCGGCGATGTCCCCTTCCATCAGGAAGCCCTCGTCGCAAGCGAAGGTCTCGCCAGCCCGGCTCCCGCATCGGATCCTGTCGCTGGTGGCGCCGGTCGACGCAACGAAGGCGTGAGCTGTAGCAGAGTTCATGAACCGGAACCGCAGCCCGCACGGGCCCTCGCCCAACCGGTCGCGCGCCGTCTCCCCACGCAACATCGTCTCGACGAAGTCCGGAAAATCCTCGCACACCTCGGTGCCCGAGCACAGATCGGAGATCCACCGGGCCGTGCTGAGCACCAGCACATTCGTCAGGCCGAAGACCCGGTAGGGCGGGCCCCAGCCCCCATGCCAGAACCTGGCCGAGATCCGCTCGGGCATGTCGGTGGTCGGCAGGTTGTAGCAGCTCAACTGGTCGATCCAGCTCGCCCGGCTGGCCCCGGTCTCGTCCCAGTCCGCCTTCAGGTCGGACCATGCCCAGTCCAGGAAGTCGGTCACCGACGAGACCAGGCCCACCGCAACGCCTGGTGTGCCCCGCTCGTGCTGGGTGGTCAGGTCCGCCTGATAGGCGTCGTACCACTCCTGGGGGACCTCGAAGGAGGTCGCCCGATAGGCGAACAGGACCCGGTCGCCCAAGACGCGATAGCCGCCCCGGTCGACGGGCAGACCCAAGCCTCCAGGCAGCGACAGCGGCGGTGAAAGTGGCGGTGACGGGGCGAGCGCCGAGGGGCGAGCGCGACCCACGTCGCCCCCCCTGCTACAGCCGCAAGCCGCCGACTTCGCCGTGGGCGACAGGTCGAGCGCCTGCACGCCCGTCGCGCGTCGGTGGGCACGGCCGGAGCGCCCGGGCCACTCGTCCTGCGCCTGGCGCCCCCAACGGCCCGAGGACTCGTCCCGCCCCGGGCGCGAGGTGCGCGGCTCCCCGGAGCCACAGCCACAGGAGGCACCACAGGCCCCCGCCGCGGAGGCGCCGCCAGGCCCGGCCAGCGTGGAGGATTCCAGGCCACCCGACCGCAGGGGCGCACGGGACCAGAACCCGGGGTCCCGGCCATCCCCGTCCTGCCACCAAGGGGCAGGAGGGGTCAGCACCGTCATCAGGTCACCCGCCGCAGGAAGGCGACCGCCGAGACGATGGCGCTGTCCAGGTTGCTGCCCGAGGCGCTGCGCACGGCCAACGCGAGGCGGATGTGGAGGCCGAACTTCGTGGTGTCGGTGAAGGGGTTGTGCACCAGGTCGCCGTTGGCCGAGATGGCGCCCACCAGGTCCACCGGCAGCGACCACAGCTTGCCGTCCAGGCTGTAGAACAGCACCACCTTCCACTCGTGCTGGGCCGTCCGGCCTTCGGTCAGGGTCTCCAACTGGATGGA
>JAKLKF010000026.1 GCA_023150805.1 Myxococcota bacterium
GCCGAAGCCCGCGCCCGCGCCTCCTCCTCCCCCGGCGAAGCCGGCGCTGGCCGCGAAGCCGACCCCGGCCGCGAAGCCCGCGCCGGCCCCCACGCCGAAGGTGCCGACCGCGCCTGCCCCAGGGGGTGGCGGCGGCAAGAAGGGCTGCGGCTGCCTGGGTTGCGGTCTGGGCCTGCTGCTGCTGGCGGTGGGCGGGGGCGGCGTGGGCCTGCTGGGGCTGTACTACGCCGTCGAGCAGGGGCTCGTGGAGGTGCCCGAGAAGGTCGCGCGGGAGCTGCCGCGCAAGCCCGGCCGGCGCTGAGGAGGGCGCGCCTTGCCTCGTCACCCTGGCGTCGCCCCCGCGGTCGCGGGCATGCCCGAGGGCGTGTTCTCGACCGTTGCCCACCGCATCGCCGCGCTCCAGGGCGAGGTGTTCCCGCTGCACGTAGGCGACACGTGGATGGAGCCGGTCGAGGGCGCGCGGCTGCAGGACCTGGCCGACGCGCCGGCCGGCCTGCACCGCTACGGCCCGCCCGG
Source organism: Myxococcota bacterium (assembly GCA_023150805.1). Lineage (GTDB taxonomy): Bacteria > Myxococcota_A > UBA796 > UBA796 > UBA2385 > UBA2385. The sequence continues at coordinate 517 of JAKLKF010000026.1, forward strand.
CGGCCAGCCCGAGCTCGTGGCCGCCGTCGCCGAGCGGCGCGGGGTGGACCGGAGGCGGGTGCTGGTGACGGTGGGCGCGACCGGGGGGCTGTCGAGCGCGGCCGGCGCGCTGCTGGCGCCGGGGGACGAGGTGCTCATCCTGGCGCCGTTCTGGCCGCTCATCCGCGGGATCGTGCAGGCCCACGGCGGCGTGCCGGTGGAGGTGCCCTTCTTCCGTGCGCCGCCGGGGCAGGAGCTGCCGACGGGCTCGGTGGAGGAGCGCCTGCGGCCGTGGCTCAGCGCCCGCACGGTCGCCGTCTATGTCAACACGCCCAACAACCCGACGGGCCAGGTGCTCGACGCCGAGGTGCTCTCCGGGCTGGCGGCCTTCGCGCGGGCCCACGGGTTGTGGATCCTGGCCGACGAGGTCTACGAGGACTTCGCCTGGGCGCGCCCGCACCTGCCCGTCGCCCGCTTCGCGCCGGAGCGCACCGTGTCGGCCTACAGCTTCTCCAAGGCCTACGGGATGGCAGGCAGCCGGGTGGGCTACCTGGTCGGGCCCGAGGACCCCGCGGTGATGGCCCAGGTGCACAAGGTCCACATGCACACGGCCTACTCGGCGCCGGTGGGCCTGCAGCGCAGCGCCGAGCGGGCGCTGCGGACGGGGGACGCCTGGGTGGCGCGCGCCCGCCGGGCCTACCAGCAGGCGGGGCGGGCGGCGGCGGCGGCGCTCGGCCAGCCCGAGCCCGAGGGCGGCACCTTCCTGCTGGTCGACGTGCGCCGCTGCCTGGACGCGGGCGGGATGCAGGGGCTGCTCGAGGAGTGCCTGGACCACAACCTGCTGGTCGCGCCCGGAGGGTCCTGCGGGCGCGCCTACCAGGACTGCGTGCGGGTCTGCACCACCTCGGCGCCGCCCGAGCAGGTCGCCGAGGGGGTGCGCCGGCTCGCCGCCATCCTGGAGCGGCGGGGCGGGGCTCGTCACGATCTGTCATAGCGGCCTGCGCCGTGTCGCCGTGGTAGGGATCGGCAATCCCTCGTTCCTCGCTGCCCAGGAAGGACGATGCTGCTCCCCCTCGTGCTGACCGGTACGGTCATGGCGCAGAGCGCGCCCGACCTCAACGCCCAGACGCTCCGCCCGACCACGGACGGCCAGTTCACGCTGTGGGCCGACGACGCGACCTTCTACGACAAGGTCCGCCCCTCGGCCCGCCTGCTCTTCCAGTACCTCAACGATCCGCTCGTCTACCGGTCTTCGGGCTCCGAGGACGAGGTGGACATCATCTCCGACCTGGTGCAGGGCGACCTGCTGCTGGGACTGGGCGCGGATCGGCTGCACCTGGGCGTGGACCTGCCGGTCTACCTGGTGACGCTGGGCGAGGGCGGCGAGGGCGCCGGGCTGGGCGACGTGTCGGCCGACCTGCGCCTGGGGCTGCTCGACCCCGAGCAGGAGGTGCTGGGGCTGGCCCTGCAGGGGCGCGTGATGCTCCCGACGGCCACGGTCGAGAACGCGCTGGGCGCGCCCGGCGCGGGCTACGAGGTCGGCGCGATCGGGGACTTCCGCTTCGACGACACCGTGGTGCTGCTCAACCTGGGCACGCGCGGGCAGCCCGAGGCGGTGCTGGAGAACGTGACCCTCAACGACCAGGTCTACGGACGGCTGGCGGTGGCGCAGTCGCTCATGGACCAGGACCGGGCGGGGGTGGCCGGTGAGCTCGGCGCGCACGCCAACTACTCGGCGCCCCTGGACAACCTGGCCGCGGTCCCCGTCGAGGGCCTGGTGACCGGCTGGCTGCGCTTCGGCGACTTCGTGCTCCGGGCCGGCGGCGGCGCGGGCCTGACCGAGGGCATCGGCGCGCCCGACGCCCGCGTGCTGGTCTCGCTGGGCTACGAGCCGCCCAACGTGGCGGACCGCGACCGCGACGGCATCCTGGACGACACCGACAACTGCGTGGACGAGCCGGAGGACGGCGACGGCTTCCGCGACCAGGACGGCTGCCCCGATCCCGAGACCCTGGTGCGGGTGCGCTTCGTCGACGAGGACGGGGCGCCGGTGGACGGCGTGCGGATGGCGGTGAACGAGGGCCAGGGCTTCCGGGAGATGGACCCGGTGCGCGGGCACGAGCTGCACCCCGGCACCTACGAGCTGCAGGCCACGGCGGAGGGCTTCGTGCCCCTGACCAGCGAGCTGGCCGTGCCCGAGGCCGAGGAGCACCAGGTCACCAAGGTCCTGGTGCGGCCCACGGGCATCATCGAGGTGCGGGTGGTCGGGCCCGACGGCCGCGCCATCGACGCGCGCTGGTCGCTGGACGGCGGGGACCGCGGGCGCGTGGGCGCCACCTCGCCGCAGGTCAAGGTCCGGGCCGGTGAGCACACGGTGGCCGCGACGGCCAACGGCTACCGCCCGGCCGAGGTCACCGTCGACCTGCAGGCCGAGACCACCGAGATCGTCGAGATCGTGCTGGTGCCGTCCCGCGTGGTGGTGACGACCGAGCGCATCGAGCTCCGCGAGAGCGTGTTCTTCGAGTACAACAAGGCCACGATCAAGCCCGAGAGCTTCCCGCTGCTGGACGAGGTGGCCACCGTCCTGGCCGCCCACCCCGAGATCCAGCGGCTGCGGATCGAGGGCCACACCGACGAGCGCGGCAACGACGCCTACAACCAGAAGCTGTCCGACTCCCGCGCGGCCAGCGTGCGGCAGTACCTGGAGGGCAAGGGCATCGCCCCCGAGCGGCTGCGCAGCATCGGCTACGGCGAGTCCAAGCCGCTGAACCCGGCCCACAACGAGGAGGCCTGGGCCCAGAACCGCCGGGTCGAGATGTGGATCGAGGAGCGCAAGGACTGAGCGACCGCGCTCAGGTGCGGGTCGGCAGGACCCGGGCGATGGGGCGACCCAGCCGCACCGGGTCCCCCGGCTGCACGGTCCACTCGACCTTGCCGGGCTCCAGCAGCAGGATGACCGTGCTGCCCAGCTCGAAGCGGCCGAGCTCGGCGCAGCGGTCCAGCGACGGGGCGGGGGTCAGGGCCCGGTCGGCGGGCAGGCCGTCTGTGTTGGTGGTGATGTCGCTGACCACGGTGGTCATGCGGCCCACGCCGAAGGCGCCGACCATGACCTGCAGGATGGGCCCCAGGTCCGTGTCGATGCGGAAGACCAGGCGCTCGTTCCGGCCGAAGAGGCCCTCGACCTTGCGGGTGGCGGCGGGGAAGACGGGCCACAGGGTGCCGGGCAGGTAGCGCAGCCAGGAGACCGTGCCGGCCCGGGGGGTGTGCACGCGGTGGTAGTCGCGGGGCGAGAGGTAGAGGATCGCGTAGCTGCCGCCCTCGTAGCGCCGCGCGTCGGGCGCGGCGTCGACGCCGCCGGGGCCGACCAGCTCGGCGACGGAGGCGTCGATCCCGTCGGCCTGGGCGAAGCGCCCGCCCGCGACGGTGCCCAGGGTGTGGACCCGGGCGTCGACCGGGCTGACCAGCACCTCGGGCCGCGGGTCGATCGGGCGCACCCCGGGTCGCAGCGGGCGCACGAACAGGTCGGCCAGGGTGGGGAAGTCCTGGAGCTGGCCCTGGCACTCGCTCAGGTCGACCCGGTACTTGCGGACGAACCAGCCGACGACGGCGCGGTGCAGCCAGCCCGGCAGGCGCAGGCGGGCGGTGCGCCCCATGAGGCGCGCGACCGGGTTCTTGGGCACGACGCTGAGCGCCGTCACGATGAGCGCGTCCTTCAAGGGGGCCTCCGCGGGGGGCGCGCTCTATCTCCTCGGCGGGGCGCGCGGTCCACGGGCGCGCGGCGTTGGTTACACCCTGGCGATGTTCCCGACCATCTACCAGCACGGCAGCCTGGGCTTCCACTCGTGGGGGCTGATGGTGATGCTGGGCTTCATCGCGGCCTTCTTCTTCGTCAGCCGGCGCGTGCCCCGGGTGGGCATCGACCCCGACCGCATGGTCGGCCTGTACCTGTGGGCCGTCGTGGGGGGCCTGCTGGGCTCGCGCCTGCTGCACTTCGTGATGGCCGAGCCGACCACCTTCTTCGCCAACCCCCTGGTCTTCTTCGACCTGGACGAGGGCGGCTTCGCCTTCTACGGCGGTGTCATCGGCGGGACCGCGGCCGGCGTGGGCTACGCCTGGCGCCACGGCCTGCCCCGCTGGAAGATCGCCGACATCGCGGCGCCCAGCATCATGATCGGCCTGGGGATCGGGCGCATCGGCTGCTTCCTGGCCGGGTGCTGCCACGGCAGCGCCTGCCCGGTACCCGTGAAGGACACCCTGCTCAGCCTGCCCGGCGGCAACGTGGTCACGACCCAGGGTGCGCCCTACCTGGCCCTGGTCTTCCACAAGGGCGTCGGCGTGGGGGACATCTTCGAGGTCCCGTTGTACCCGACGCAGGTGTGGGAGAGCCTGGGCGGCTTCACGCTGTTCCTGCTGCTGTCCTGGATGTGGCACAAGGCCCGCAGGTTCGACGGCCAGGTGCTCGCCACGATGCTCGTGCTCTACGCGGGCCTGCGCAGCACCATCGAGGAGTTCCGCGGCGACACCATCCGCGGCACCGACTACTTCGGGCTGTTCAGCACCTCGCAGGTGGTCAGCATCGGCATGGTGGCGCTCGCCGTGCTCATCGTGGCGATCAAGGCCCGCGGCGGCCTGGCGCCCGAGACCCCCTTCGTCCCCTCCGACGACGACACCTGAGACGGACCCCGGGGGCCCGGCCTACTCGGTGGCGACGTCGCTGTCGCACTCGACGCCGTTCTGGGCGTCCTCGTCCTGCTGGTCCTCCAGCGCGATGACGCACTCGTCCTGCAGGTCGGGGCCGGCGTCGGCGTAGGTGTTCTCCAGGGCCTCGCAGTCCACGCCCGGCTCGCCGTCGTGGCAGTCGCACATGTAGTCGACGTAGTCGCTGCACGGGTCGGGCTCGCAGGCCACGGCCAGGCACAGCAGGGCGGCGGCGAGCATGGGGCGGCGGGCGTGGGGCATCGGCTCCTCCGGACAGGCCATGCGATATAGCTGGCGCGGCCCGCACGGGGCCAACCCAGCCACCCGCGGGGAGAGTCCGGATGTCCGCATCGGGCCGCTTCGACGACCAGATCGCCCTCGTGACCGGAGCCACCTCGGGCATCGGGCTGGAGCTGGCCCGCCAGCTCGCGGCGAGGGGCGCCAAGGTGGTGGCCACGGGCCGGGACCAGGGCCGCCTGATGGCCCTGGCGCCGCAGGTCGACCTGGCGCTGACCCTGGACGTGCTGCAGGACGACAGCGTGCAGGCGGCGACGGCGGCGGTCCAGGATCGCTACGGGCGGCTGGACCTGCTGATCAACAACGCCGGCGTCGGGCTGTTCCAGTCCTGGCAGGACACGTCGATGGCCGACATGCGGCGCATCATGGACGTGAACCTGTTCGGCGCCGTGCGGGTCACCCAGGCCTTCCTGCCGGGCATGGTGGAGCGCGGGCGCGGCTGCGTCGTGAACATCGCCAGCGTCGCCGGCGAGCGCGGCTACGCGAAGCACACGGCCTACTGCGCCAGCAAGCACGCGATGATCGGCTGGTCGCGCGGCCTGCAGAAGGACCTCAAGGGCAGCGGGGTGGACGTCGTGATCGTCTGCCCGCCCGCCGTGGACACGCCCTTCTTCGGCAACGCCGGCTTCCACGACTACAAGGAGAAGCACCCGGGCCTGTCGATGATGAGCGCCGGGCAGGTGGCCGAGCAGACCCTGCAGGCCGCGCTCGCGCGCAAGCGGCAGGTGATCCTCTCGCCCCGGGCCAAGACCCTGTGGCTGCTCGACAAGCTGGTGCCTCCCCTGGTCGACGGACTCCAGAAGCTCAAGGACCTGCGATGACCTCTCCCCCTCCCGCCGACCCCCACCTGCCCGCGCGCGTCGAGGAGACCGGCATGGTCGTCTCCGGCGAGCTGGTCGGCGCCAGCGTCGAGCTGGTGCGCACGCGGACGGCCGCCAACCTGGGCCAGCAGCTCGTCGTCGCCTTCCTCGGCAGCGCGTCGTCGGGCAAGGACAGCGCCATCCGCGCCCTCTTCGGCATCGACTTCGGGCAGATCGACCCGATCCCCGGCTCGACCGACCGCGTGGTGGTGGCGCCGATGGACGCGGCGCGCAACGTGCTGGTCGTCAACGCGCCGGGCTTCGGGGACCTGCGCGGCAGCGTGGAGGACGCCGCGCGGGGGGTGCTCGACCACCTCGACCTGGCGGTCTACGTCGTCAACTGCGACGGCGGCGCCACCATCGACGAGCGGCGCGACCTGGACGCGATCCGCAACCTGGGCCGGCCGGTGCTGGTCTGCCTGAACAAGATCGACCTGATCCGGCCGCACCAGCGCGAGGAGTTCGTCCAGACCACCCTGGTCCAGCTCGGGGTCGAGCGCGCCGACGCCGTCGTCACGGCCTTCGACCCGCTGCCGGCCCTGGCCGACCAGCCCATCGGCGTGGACGCCGTGATCGCCTGGATCCACGCCAAGCTCGACGAGCAGGGCAAGTCGCTGCTCTTCGCCAAGCAGCTCCGCAACAAGGCCGCGGCCTGCGAGGTGATCATCCAGGCCGCGGCCCAGCGGGCCGCCATGGCCGGCGCCATCCCGGTGCCCGGCGCCGACATGGCCGCCGTGACCGCGGTACAGGTCAAGCTGATCACCGACATCGCCGCCATCCACGAGGTCCGCCTGGACAAGGACGTGGCGATGTTCATCCTGGCGGAGGCGCTGGCCGGCACCAGCAAGGGCTTCGTGCGCTGGGCGCTGTCGGCGCTCAAGGCCGGCGGCTGGGTCCCCGGCGGAGCGGTGGCCGAGATCGCGGCCAGCGCGCTGGGTGCCACCATCGCCGGGGCGGCCACCTACGGCGTGGGCAAGGCGGCGGTCAGCTACATGGGCAAGAACAAGCAGATGAGCGGGGCCGAGCTGCGCGCGGTCTTCGACGCCGAGGCGACCCGCTGGAAGGAGAAGCAGGGGTGAGCGCCCCGGGGATCGAGGGGCCGGGGCGGTGGGACGCCGACCTGCAGCGCGCCCGGGAGGAGCTGACGCTGGAGGAGCTGCTGCGGCGCTGTCACCGCGACGAGCTGCTGCCCTTGTGCCAGGTGCTGCACGTCAACCCGCAGGGCCTGGGCACGGGCAAGCTGGCGCGGGTCTGCGCCTGGACCCTGCGGCGCGCGGGGGGGCACGAGCTGGCCAACCTGCTGCAGCGCGGCGGCGAGGGACCGGGCTACCCCCAGGTGCTGCGGGAGCTGGCCGCGCGGACCGGCGCGCCCACCGAGCCGACCCTGGAGCGCACCGAGCTGTCCATCGTGGCGGCCTGGCTGCGCCGGGAGCGGTCCCGCATGTCGGCGGATCAGCAGGCCCAGGTCGAGGCCGTCTTTGGCGAGGCCCCCGCCGCCCTGGTTCCGGCCGGCCCGCTCGCTGCCCCCGACTCCCCCCCCTCCGGCCGCCTCCTGGCCGCGGGGGGCGCGCTGCGCGTGCTGCCCCTGTTCGTGCCCATCCTGGCGCCGGCGGCGATGGCGGCCGGCGCGTGGTGGCTGGGGCGCCCCAAGGACGACCTGCTGCTTCCGGCAGTCCTGGAGGTGGCCCGCCTGCGCCAGGTCGTCCGGCACCGGGTCACGGTGGGGGTGGTGGGCTCGCCCTCCTCGGGGAAGGACGCGGCCATCAAGGCCATCTTCGGGGTGGACACGGGCAACGTCCACCCCGTCGCCGGCTCCACCAAGGAGGTGGCGATCATCCGCCTGCGCGACGCCTCGGCACTGTTCGTGGTGAACACGCCGGGCATGGGCGACGTGGTGCAGGCCGTGACCGAGGAGGCGCGGCAGATCCTCCACCACATCGACGTCTTCGTCTACGTTGTCAACGCCCAGGGGGGCGTGCAGGCCCGCGAGCTGGCCGACTACCGCGGCTGCCTGTCCACCGGGCGCCCGGTGCTCGCGGTCATCAACAAGATCGACACGCTGCGCCCCCGGGATCGCGAGCGCTACCTCGCCGACGCGCGCGGGAAGCTGGGTGCCCCCGAGGAGGACTTCCTCGCCGCCGCCTTCGACCCGCTGCCCCAGCTCTCCCCGACGCCGCTGGGCGTGGACGAGGTGCAGGACTGGATCACGCACCACCTCGTCGAGCTGGGCAAGGACCCGACCGAGCTGCCTTGGGTGCCCACCGAGCTGGACGGCGACGTGGCGCCGCCGGGGGCCACCTGGATCGAGGAGCCGCCGGTCCCCGACGGCCCGCTCCACACGCCCTCCCCCGACGCCACGCCGACGGTGGTCCCGGTCCTGGTGGAGGAGGATCCGACCGACGCGCCGCTGCCGCGCAGCCTCAGCCGCCCGTCGGGGTCCTGACGTCCGCCCGCCGCTCGGGCTGGTGGAAGTAGCGGTACAGCGGCAGGGCGTCGTCGCCGTGGCAGGCGGCGCAGGCGTCCTCCCAGCCGCCGCGGCGCAGGTTGTCCCGGTTCTTGTCGGACTCGGGTCCGTGCGTCACGTGGCAGGTCGAGCAGGTGAGGTCGCCGTTCTGCCCGGTGGGGAGCTGCTCGCCGGTGGCGCTGTAGAGGACCAGGCCGGCCAGCGGGGTCCAGCGCTTGCCCTGCAGGTCGAAGACCGGGGTCGGGTGCTCGTACTCGATGACGCGGCTGGCGTCGCCCTGGCCGACCTTCTCGCCGTGGCAGGCCAGGCAGGCCTGGCTGACCGGGTTGACGTCGAGCGCCGCGGCGGCGCCGCTGTCCATGGGCGAGGCGCCGTGCGCCGGGTGGCAGGTCTGGCAGGTCGCGTCGCCGTGGCCGCCGCGGGCCTTGGCCGCCTGCTGCTCCTGGTGGCAGTCGGCGCAGCCGTCGCCCTGGACCTGGGGCGCGTGGCTGTCGTGGCAGGTCTCGCAGGCCACGGCCTTGCCCTCGTGCTGGATGCCGGCGACCGGGTGGCCCAGCTTGCCGGGGCTCAGCCCGGCCTTGGCGGCGGGGCGGCCCGGCGCGTGGCAGGCGTTGCAGCCCTCGGGGTCGCCGGCGCTGGCGCGGGTGGCGCGCCGCGAGGTGTCACCGACGCCGGGGTGCACGGCGTGGCACTCCAGGCAGGCGACCCCGGAGTGGCCCTCGCCCCGCACCGCGGTGAGGGCGCGGCCCTGGTCGCGGTGGCAGGAGGCGCAGCTCTCCTGGGCGCTCACGTCCTCGTGCGCCGCGTGGCAGCTCAGGCAGGTCATCGTGTCCTGGGCGCCGACCACTCGACCGCGGGCCTGCACGGCTCGCGCGCTGGCCCCGTCCAGGCGCACGCCCCAGGGGTGGCTGGCCTTGAGGTTGCGACCGAGCCCGGTGTGGCAGGTCAAGCAGCCCGAGGTCGCCGAGCCCGCCGTCAGCATCTGCTCGGGGCCGGCGCCGTGGGCGGTGTGGCAGTCCAGGCAGCCGACCTCGGTCACCGCCGGGTCGATGCCCGCGCGGCGGGCGGCGGCCGTGTCGATGTCGCCGGTGGGGTGCTCGGCGCGGGGGCTGCCCTGGGGAAGCAGGGCCAGGCCGGCCAGGGCCAGGGCGGCGGCGAGGGGCCAGGAGCCGCGGGGGCGGGGGGAGCGGGGGGTCACTTGCCGCCTCCCTTCTGCATGTCGCCGTGGCAGGCCACGCACAGCTCCTCGATGTCGTCCTCGACCCGCACCATCAGCGCGTCCCGGTGCACCTGGCCCGAGCCGCCCTCGGTGTGGGCCGAGTGGCAGGTCCGGCAGGCCATGGCGCCGTCGACCAGGGGCAGGTGGTCGGGCACCGTCATGTCGTCGGGGATGGGCTCGCCCAGCGGGTGGCCGTGCATCGCCCACACCGCCTTGCGGGAGTCCATGACCGAGCCGTCGTGGCAGGACAGGCAGGCACCCTCGGTGCTGACGTAGGGCTCGGACTTGGGGTTGGGGGGCAGGCTGGTCAGCAGGTCCGCAGCGCCCCGGGACAGGGCGGGGATCATCTCGAGGTGGCACATGCTGCACGCCTGGTTCTCGGTGCCTTCGGCGCCGATGACGCTGGCGACGGGCGCCTCGTAGGGCTGGCCCACCTTGGTGCCGATCGACAGCTCGGTGACGCGGTGGGCGGTCAGCTCCACGACGAAGAGGCGATCCCCTCGCACCGCCAGGCCGGTGGGTCCCTCGAGGTGCAGGATGCGCCCCTGCTCGTCGCGCAGCACGTCGAGCAGCTTCCCGCCGGGGCTGAAGGCCTGGATGACGCCCAGGGTGCTGTCGCTCACCCACACCCGGTCGCCCTGGACCGCCACTCCCTTGGGGCGGAAGACCTGGCCGGGCTGCACGCCGAAGCGGCCGATGGGTCGCCGCGCCTCACCCTCGGCCGACCAGCCGACGATGCGCGCGCCGATGGCGTCGCTCACCCAGGCGCCACCGTCGTCGTCCACGCCGACCATGAAGGGGTGGCGCAGCTGCCCCAGGCCTTCGCCATAGCTGCCCATGACGGCCCAGATCCCGGCGTCGACCTCGCCCCGCAGCACGCGGTGCTGCTCGTTGTCGACCAGCCACAACAGGTCGCCGTCGGGCGAGACGCCCACGCCGGTCAGGTCCAGGCCGGGCAGGAGCGCCAGGTCGATGGGCAGCTCGCCCTGGTCGCCGGGGCCCGGGCCGAGCCACACCACCCGCGCGTGGTCGCTGTCGGCGATCCAGAGCCGCCCGGCCTCGTCGGCGGCGACGGCGGTGGGGTTGGACAGCGGCTGGCCGGCGACGGCCTCGATGCTGCGCACCAGCCCGCCGCTGGCGTCGAACTCCAGGACGCGGTCGCTGACGCCGTCGGCCACCCAGACCTGCCCCGAGGGGCCGGCGGCGACGGCGGTGGGCATGGTCATCGGGTCCAGCGCGGGCGCCTGGTAGACCTGGACGGTCGAGCCGACCAGGATCTGCGCGGAGGCCCAGGCCGGCGCGACCAGGCCGCAGGCCAGGATCAGGGGGGACATCACCGCGGCTCCTCGGGCGCCGGCGCCTGCGTGCCCTCCGGCGCGGGAGGGGCCGGCAAGGGGGGCAGCAGCGAGGGGATGTAGAAGGGCTCGCCCTTCTCGACCGCCTCGGCCTGGCGCACGATGGTGTTGGACAGCAGCGCGTTGGTGCGGGTCTCCGAGTAGGAGAGGGCGGCGAAGTCGATGCCCTCGGGCGCGTCGGCGTGGCAACGCGTGCACTGCACCTCGGGCCGCTTCAGGCCGGGGTGGCTCTCGGCGATCAGGCGGGTGCGCTCGGCCTCGGGCAGGTTGGCGCCGCCCTCGCGCAGGGCCTTGGCCGCGGTCCGCACCGCCTCGGTGGGGGCCCAGGTGGAGGCGTGGCTGCCGGGCAGGCCGATCTTGGCGCCGAACTCGCCGTGGCCGTGCAGGTGCACCTTGCGGCGCATCTGGTCGACGTGGAGCGTGTGCACCGGGCCGCCGACCCGGCTGCTGGTCAGCTGCTGCCGCCAGTCCACCAGCTCGGGGTCGGCGCCGGCGTCGGCGATGGCCTCGTCCAGCAGGGCGACCAGGGCCTCGTTCTGGCGCGTGCGCTCCGCCAGGTCCTCGGCCAGGGGGACCTTCAGGGCGTCGGCCAGGCGCATGACGGCCGGCGCCTGCCGCTCGGCGCGACCCTGGGCCAGGGACACCCAGCGCAGCTCTGCCTTGTCGGGCTGCGTCTCCAGGTGGCAGACCTGGCAGTCGACGAAGGTGCTGTGCATGTTCAGCCAGGCACGGTCCTCCTTGCGCTCGCCATGCGGCAGGCTCTCGTGGCAACCCGAGCCGGCGCAGGTGTTGCCGGCGTCGGGGCGGTACCAGGTCGGGATCTGGTGGTAGTGCGCCAGGGGCCCGCGCTGGTAGCGGTCGCTGGCGCTGCCGCTGAGGGTGCCGCCCGTCGCCTGGCCCTCGGCCATCGCGACCAGGGTGGGCTCGTCCAGGCGCAGGGGCAGCTTCTCGACCTCGACGCCGGGCAGCTCGCCCATGGTCTGGTCGTAGAGGTAGTTGGCGGACCAGGCGCCCAGCAGGGCGACCGGCGCGACCAGGAACAGGGCGTAGCTACGCTTGATGGCCGACTGCAGCAGGGTCGGGTGGTGGACGTGGACCTTCTCGGGGTCGATGTCCAGGCTGCGGGCGACGGACTCGAGGTGGCCGATGTGGTTCTCGGCCATCTCGTGGGCGGGCATCTGCCCGGTGATGGCGGCCAGGGACAGCGGGAAGGCCGCCGGCGCCAGGATCACGGCGTAGAGGTGCGCGATGACGATGTACATCATCGCCAGGAAGGCCTCGTAGCTGTGCACGATGATGGCGAAGTTCAGCGCGCGGCCGCCCAGGACGGCGGGGACCCAGTCCGTCCACCACATCATCAGGCCCGACAGGCCGATGATGCCCATTCCCCAGAACACGGCCCAGTACTCGATCTTCTGGGAGAAGTGGTACTTGCCGCGGGCGGGCCGCTCATTGCGCAGGCCCAGCAGGTACATGTACATCTGGGTGAACTGCTTGACGTCGGTCGGCGTCGGCAGCATCGGCATGGACAGGGCCGTGTCCTTGAGCAGCAGGACCAGGGAGCGCCCGGGCTGCGCGGCCTTGTGCTCCTGGAACAGCTTGTAGGCCTGCACCCCCAGGTAGAGCAGGTGGAAGCCGAAGACGATGAACATGCCCACGCCCGAGGCGCGGTGGATCACCCGCAGGGCCGCGATGCCGCCCATGGCGTTGGCGATGAACTCCGAGACCGGGTGCCAGGCGAAGCGCATCGGCATGCCGGTCAGCACGAGCATGCCGAAGGTCACGACCAGCAGCCAGTGCTGGATGCGCTGGCCGATGGTCATGCGCTCGATGAGCTTGCGGCCCTTCGCGGTCTCCTGGATGGCGTGCACCAGGGAGACGCGGCGCAGCTCGACGGGATCGTGGCGGCGGACGATGGTGTTGACGAGCTCGAGGATCGCCAGGCCGAAGTAGGTCGACAGCTCGAAGGCGATCAGCGCCACGAAGGCGACGATCAGCCAGTACTCGATGGTGCGGGCGGCGGGGTCGACCCGCAGGTGCACGGCGGCGTCCGTCAGCTCGGGCGCGGCGTTGGGGTGGCAGCCCGAGGTCCGGCAGGTCAGGCCGAGGTTCGCCTCGTTGGTCATCGAGGTGGCGTCGTCCCCGGGCAGCATCCCGTGGGCGTTGCCGTCCTCGGCGGCGTGGCAGTCCAGGCAGGTCGCGGTCTCGCCGCTGCCCAGCAGGCTGGCCTTGCCGTGGAAGCTGTGCAGGTAGCTGGTGACCGCGTCGTGCTGCTCCATGTCGGCGAGCAGCGCCTCGTCGCTGTGGCAGGCCGCGCAGACCTGGGCGCTCTGCAGGACCGGGCGCGCCGGCTCCAGCCGGGCAGCGGTGTGCTGCACGAAGTAGTCGGCGTCGACCGGCAGCTCTTCGTCGTGGCAGGTGTCGCAGCGGGTCGTCAGCTCGCTGCCGCGGTGGGCGTACTTGCCCTCGGGCAGGGCGGCGAAGACCGGCTCGTCGTGGCAGTACAGGCAGGAGGACTGGCCCTCCCGCAGCGGGTCCACGGCGAAGGGCAGCTCGCCCATCGCCTCGGAGCTGTGGACCGAGGCCTCCATGCGCTTGCTGACGCCCTGGTGGCTGAAGTGCACGTTGGCGCCGGCCGAGGTGACCAGGTGGCAGGCCTGGGTGCAGTCCACGGGTCCGACCTCGTCGTGCGGGACCTTCTCCAGGCCGTCGCCGGAGTGGCACTGGGTGCACTCCAGGCGGGCGTGGGGCCCCTCGGCGTCGAGGTAGTAGCGCTCGCTCGTGAAGTAGAGGTGGATCTCTCCGTCCTCGTGGTCCACGCGGCCCAGGCCGGGGAAGCGGTGGCAGGAGAGGCAGCCCTCCGTGCTTCCGACTTGCTGGCTGCCGACCGCCTCCGGCGGGGTGTTGGTCTCGGCCCCGGCAGGCGAGGGGGCCGCCGCCGGATCCTGGGCGGACGCGGCGCCCCCCGAGAGCAGGGACGTCAGCAACAACCCCGCGAGGAGCGTCACCTTCGGGCTTGTGAGGGCCGGGCTCATCATCTCACTCCGTTTCGGATGCGGGTCGCGCTCAGGGGCCGTTGCCGTGGCAGGCCATGCAGAGGGCGCCGTCTTCGGTCGGTAGCGCCAGCAGCGGATCGGGGCGGTCGGCGTCGTCGGAGCCCGGCCAGCGCGCCTCGGCGGGCACCAGGCCGCTCCAGTCCTCGTCGAGCGCCCGCTCCCGCAGGGCCTCGGCCACCACGCGCTCCCCCTGCCAGCGTCGGCCCAGCTTGTAGCCGCCCTGCAGCGGCGGCCCGTGCACGTCGTGGCAGGTCCAGCAGGCCACGCTGTCGTCGGTGTCCAGCGGCAGCGCGGCCGGCAGGCGGGCCTTCATCTCGGCGCTGAGCACCTTGCCCATGTGGGTGCTGGCCCCCAGGTGCGGGTCCCGGGTGTGGCAGGTGTCACAGGCCTCGATCGCCGCGGATCGCAGGCGCGCCGCCTGGGGCGGGGCGCCGGGGTCGGGGTTGGTGCGGTGGCAGGCCGTGCAGGTCTCGTCCTCGGGAGACCAGGGCGCCTGGGGATGGTGGGGGTTGGACCGCGTGTAGGCCGTGCGCTCGTGGCAGGCGTAGCACAGGTCGGTCACCGGGCTGTAGGGGCCGCCGCGGTGGTAGGGCGGAGGCACCACCTCGTCCCCGCCGTGGGCCGGCTCGACGTGGCAGGTCCAGCAGGTGATCACGCCGCCGGTCAGCGGGAAGCGCTCGGGCACCGGCACGTCGACGCTGGGGACGTCGACCGGGTGCATGTCGGCGGTCGGGTGGCAGCTCCGGCAGTTCTCGATGATCGGCTTGCCGCCGGTGACCTCGCCGTTGGTGACGACGTGGCAGGCGAAGCAGCCCTGGGGGGCACCGTGGGGGTTGTCGCGGGCCGAGGGCGTGCTCGGCTCCTTCGCGCCCAGCAGCAGCAGGGGAAACCAGGCCAACAGACCGATCATCGCGACGCCTCCTCGCCGGTGTCGCCGACGGCCTCGCTGCCTTCCTCGCCCCCGTTCTCCCCGTGGCACCGCGCGCAGGAGGCCAGGCCCTGGGCCTCGACCTGCTCCTGCAGGCGGGCCAGGTCGACGTCCGGCGTGCAGCCGGTGCGGTGCAGCACCGCCTCGGCGTGGCAGGCGAAGCAGTCCTCCTGGCCCCAGCCGGCGCCGTGTTCGGCCTGGGTCACGACCAGGCCCTCTTCGCTGTCCAGCATCGAGCCGCCCTCGCAGACGTCCCGGGCCTGGCAGGCCCACAGCAGGGCCAGCACCTGGATGGCGGGCACCGTCACCATGGCCAGCCCCCTTCCTCGTGGCAGGTCATGCAGGTCTCGCCGGTGTGGCAGGAGCTGCAGGATCGCGGGTCCAGCCGCGCCTCGACCCCGTGGGTGCTGCGGAAGACCGGCGGGTGCGGGTTGTCGACGCCCGGCCCGCGCTCGTCGTGGCACTCGAAGCACTGGCTGGTCTCGTGGCAGTCCAGGCAGGAGCTGCGGAATGCCCGCGCCTCGACGGCGTGGGCGGTCTCCCAGCCCGCGCCGTGGTCGGCGGGCAGCAGGGCCTCGAGGTCGGCGTGGCAGGAGGCGCAGGCCGAGGGCGCCGCCCGCGGCGTGCGGGGCAGCTCCTGGCGGTGGCAGCCGTGGCAGGAGGAGATGGGACCGGGCAGGTCCACGCCGGGCGAGGCGACGCCTTCCTGGGCGGGGACCGCGACGCCGATGGGGTGGCAGTCGCTGCACGAGACGCGGGCGGCCTCGAAGGCGCCGGCGTGCTGGGCGTGGTCGAAGGGCAGCGGCTCGTGCAGGGCCGGCGCCTCGTCCAGGGGAGGCGGCGTGCTGGCCAGCACGGCCGTGCCGCCGGCGAGACCGAGGCCCAGCGCGAGGGCAGGCGACAACAGGCGGGGCGAGCGGGCCGTCACGGCGAGTCCTCCGGCAGGGTGCCCAGGCGGCCGACCAGGCTGACGCCGCCGCGGACCCAGGGCTCCAGCACCCGGTCCGAGCCGGTCGCGGCCCAGCCCTGGAGCGAGACCTCCTGCAGGCCGCGCGCGGCGACGGGCAGGGCGCCCTCGGCGGTCAGCCGGCCCTCCCAGACGCCGGCCAGCGGCCCGGCCAGGGGCTGGAAGCGGAACCACCCGGCGTCGGCGCCGACCCGCAGGTGCCCGGCGTGCGCGCCGGCCTCGAGCACGCCGCCGCGGATCCAGGAGCTGTCCACCGCGGCGTGGATGGCCGCGGCGCCCAGCTCCAGGTGGTCGAGCAGGTGCGCCTGCGCGCCCAGGCGGGCCCGTCCGCCGGTCCCCGGCTGTGCGCCCTCGGGCAGCCAGGTCGGGCCGCCGCTGGCCAGGACGGTCACGTCGCCCAGGTGCAGGCGCCCCTCGGCCTCGACCGCGCCGTAGCCGTCGCCGGCCAGCCACTCGGTCGGGTCGGTCAGGGCGACGGGCGCGTAGGAGGCGGGCAGGCCCTCCCAGCGCGCGGTCGCCGACAGGTCGGCGTGGCGGCCCAGCGGGCTGCCCAGGCGGGCCGTCGCGCGGGCGTCGGGCAGGCCGCCATCGGCGTCGTCGCCTCCCGCCGAGGCGGCGTCCACCTCGGCCAGCAGCGCCAGCCGGGCGCCGTTGACCGCGCGCACCGCGCCGCTGCCGAAGAGGCGGTGGGCCAGGTCGGCCTGCCCCTCGTCCTCGGCCCAGCGGGCCTCGTAGCCCAGGCCCAGGTCGACCGCGCCCGAGGGCAGGGGCTGCCCGCGCAGCTCGCCGCCGAAGACGGCGGTGCTGCCGGTCTCCCAGGTCTCGGGGTGCCACAGGACGCCGCCCCACAGGCCGCCGTGCAGCCGCCGGTCGCTGCCCAGGTCCAGCGAGAGCCCGTCCAGGCGCATCGCGCCGCGGCTGTCCAGCCGGGTGACCCGGCCGGCCGCCAGGCTGTACCAGGCGCTGCGGTGCCGCAGCGACAGGCGGTACAGGTCGGGCTCGACCGGCTCGCCGTCCATGGCGGGGTCCCGCACGCCGCCCAGGGCGTCGAAGCGCCAGCCGCCGTCGACGCGGAGGTCCAGCCGCAGGGTCTGGCTGGCCCGCACCAGCCCGTCGCCCCGGTGGTCGGGCAGGGCCTCGGCCCGGCTCCAGCTCCACAGGCGCCAGTCGACGCGGTCGTCGCGGGCGTCGGCGGTGGTGATCGCGACCTCCTCGGCCCGGGCGGGGCCCGCGGCGAGGAGCAGGACGAGGGGGATCACTTCGCACCCCCATGGCAGGCGCCGCCGCAGGAGGCGATCATGCCCGCGGGCCCCTCGCCGGCCTCGTGGCAGGCCAGGCAGGGGCCCTCGCCCACCTGGACGGAGAGGAGGATGTGGCCGCGGTCCCAGCCCTCGGCGTGCGGGAAGCCCTGGTGGCACTGGCTGCAGGCGACGCCCGAGGATCCGCCGGTGCCGTCGTCGCCGTGGCAGGCCGCGCAGCTCGCGGCGGCCTCGCCGCTGGCCTGCCAGGCGGCGGCGTGGTCGCCGGCCTGGCCGGAGTCGGCGCCGACCCAGCCCTCGGGGTGGGGCCAGGTGCTGTGGCAGGAGGTGCAGCTCACGCCCGAGCTGCCGCCCGTGAGGTCCGGACCGTGGCAGGCGCCGCAGGCGGCCGCCGCCACCGGGCTGTCCGAGCTGCCGCCGCCGCGGTTGGTCACGTAGACGCCGTGGCCCGCCTGGGTCCCCCAGCCCTCGGGGTGGGGCCAGGTCTCGTGGCAGGCGGTGCAGGGCAGGTTCTGGCCGGCCCACAGCCCCGGGTCGGCGTGGCAGGCGTCGCAGGCGCTGCGGTCGCCGCCAGCGCCCCAGGTGCCGGGTCCATGCAGGCTGCCGGCGACGAAGCCGTCGGGGTGCGGGTAGGCCGCGTGGCAGTCGACGCAGGCCTTCGCGGTGCCGCCGGGGTCGTGGCAGGTGCCGCAGGCCTGGGCGCCGCGGGCGCGGAAGTCGGCGCCGTGGGCCGCCCCGGCGTCGTAGCCCTCGGCGTGGGGGAACAGGGCGCCGTCGCCCGAGGGGGTGCCCCAGTCGGCCGGGGTGCCGCAGGCCAGGGCGAGCAGGGCGGGCGCCAGCAGGAGCGGGTTCATGGCCACATCTCCTCGGTGGCGGCCTGGTGCTCGACGTGGCTCTCCCGCAGGGTCGGGTCGCCGTGCGGGCCCAGGAAGTCGGCGCCGGCCAGGTCCCAGCGCCAGGCGTTCCAGGCGTGGCAGTCGGCGCAGCCGTGGGGGGGGAAGGTGCCCACGTCCAGCGAGGTGGCGCCAGCGTCGTCGAACCAGTCCACGGTGGCCTGCGGCTCGACGAAGGAGAACCAGTGCGAGGAGTGGTCTCCGGCGCCGGACAGCTCGCTCCAGCCGATCTCGCTGGCCGTCGGCGGCATGTGGCAGCCGGTGCAGCGCCCGTGCTCGGGCAGGTCTTCGGGGTCGTAGACCAGGTGGCCGGTGTGGGCCTGGACCTGGGCCAGGTCGCCCTGGAAGTCCATGTCCAGGTGGCAGGTCAGGCACAGGCTGTTGTCGTCGGGGGCCAGCCGCAGCATCTGGTCGTGGGGCTGGCCGCCGCCGTCCACGCTGGCGCCGTGCGGATCGTGGCAGTCCTGGCAGCGCAGGCTGCCGGCCTGGGGAGCGCCGTGGGCCGACAGGCGCAGCTCGTCGAGCTGCATCCGCGTCGCCGCCGCCGGCCCCGCGGGCCAGTGCTGCGCGTCGGAGGTGCTGCGGTCGGCCAGCACCTGGCCGGGCCGGAAGGCGCCCAGCTCCTCGGTCCACGGCCAGGGCAGGTCGTCGGGGCCCGAGTGGGTGCGGGCGTGGCACTGGCCGCACACGTCGCGGCTGGCCTCGACGTCCAGCCACTGGGGGCTGGTGATGGCGAAGGGCATGTCGGCCACGGGCGAGCTGGTGTGCTGCCCGCCGGGGCCGTGGCAGCGCTCGCAGCCCACCCCGTCCTCGCGGAAGCGGCTGTCGCCGATGGGGCCGACCAGGTCCATGCCGCCGTCGGCGCGCGCCCTGGCCTGGAAGCCCGTGACGTGGCAGGCCAGGCAGGTCCGCTCGGCCGAGGTGGCCGGGTCCGGGGCGCCGTCGTCCAGGTCGAAGCGGCCGGCGCGATCGAACCACCGCTCGAGCTGGTAGGGCACCAGGCGCGCGCTGGCGTCGGGGTAGCCCTGGCGCTCGTCGGCGGTCGCGAAGAAGGCCAGCGGCAGGGGGTAGCCCTGCTCACCCAGGTCGGTCCAGGGCACCGTGGCCCGGTCGGGGTCGCCGATGAAGCCGGCGACGTCGAAGGTCCGCGTGGCGTCGGCGCTGTCGGTGACGGTCACCTGCCAGCCGGCCCCGTCGGAGGAGAGCGCCGCCGTCGCGCCGTTGCCCAGGTCCAGCCCCTCGCCGGCCTGGAACCAGGTCGCCAGCTCCTCGCCCGGCTCGCTGGCGTGGGCGCGGGCGTGCAGGGTGTCTCCGTGCGCGGCGCCGGCGTCCTCGTGGCACAGCCCGCAGACGGTGCTGCCCACGACCAGCGCGCCCTCGTCCTGGCGCCCGGAGAGCTGGACCTGCCACTGCAGGCCTCCCGCCTCGTCGATCGCCACGTCGGCCAGGCTGCGGCCCCAGGTCCGGTCGGCCTGCACCGACAGCGCCAGGCCCTCGCCCCAGACCCCCTCCAGCTCGACCCGGCCGTCGGCGTCGGTCAGGCCCGAGGCGCCCGTGCTGGCCGAGACCGTCGCGCCCGCCAGCGGCGCCCCGTCGGGGCCCGACACCACCACCTGCACCCGCCCGCCCGCCGGGGGCACCTGCGAGAGCACCACGTCGGCGCTGGCCACCTGCTCGGCCTGCACGGCCACCGCGTCGGAGCCGGCCGGCAGCCAGCCCGGCGCCGCGGCGAACACCTGGTAGTCGTCGGGGGGCAGCAGCGTGATCCGGTAGCTGCCGTCCGCGCTGCTGGTGGCGGTGTAGCCCCTCGGGTCGGTCGTGAGCAGCGCGCCGGCGACCGGGGCGCCCGTCGCGTCCAGGACCTGGCCCTCCAGGCCACCCAGGCCCAGGACCACCGGCGCCTGGCCGGTGTCGTCGGTGGTGTCACCGCCCCCCGGCAACGGGTCCACGCCGCAGGCGACCAGCGCGAGCAGGGGCAGCAGCGACCCGACCCGGAGGCGGGCGGAGCGGGATGCGGGGAGGAGTGGGGACACGCGGCACCAAGGGCGTCGAGGGGGGACATCGCCCGTGAGCAGCGGCGCAGGCTATCACGAGTCGGCGGCTCGCACCCCCGAGGATCGCGTCGTGGAGCCATTCTGCGGCGTCGTGTCGCGGTCGGTCGGTCGACCCATTCCGGTCCGGCCGGGCGCGTGCGCGCGTGCGCCGTGGGTTATCCCTCGCCCCCTTCTCCGAGGTGCCCTGTGAGCCCCGCCTTCCGTCACGGCGCGCAGATCCGGCGCGAGTTCTTGGACTTCTTCGCCGAGCGCGGCCACGCCGTGGTCCCCGCAGCCAGCCTGGTGCCCGACGACGCCACGCTGATGTTCACCAACGCCGGCATGGTGCCCTTCAAGAACGTCTTCACCGGCGTCGAGAAGCGCCCCTACAGCCGCGCCGCCTCCTGCCAGAAGTGCCTGCGCGTCAGCGGCAAGCACAACGACCTGGAAGAGGTCGGGCGCACCCCGCGGCACCACACCCTCTTCGAGATGCTCGGGAACTTCTCCTTCGGCGACTACTTCAAGGAGGAGGCCATCGACATGGCCTGGGCCCTGGTCGTCGGCCACTGGGGGGTCGACCCGGGCAAGCTGTGGGTCAGCGTGCACCACAGCGACGACGAAGCCTACGACCTGTGGACCCGCAAGATCGGGATGCCCGCGGCCCGGGTCATCCGGCTGGGCGACAAGGACAACTTCTGGAGCATGGGGGACACCGGCCCCTGCGGCCCCTGCACCGAGATCCACGTCGACCTGGGGGACTCGATGGGCCCCGCCCACCCCGAGGGCCCCGGCGGCGGCGGCAACCGCTACATGGAGATCTGGAACAACGTCTTCATGCAGTTCGTGCGCCACCCCGACGGCAGCATGGACCCGCTGCCCCGGCCCAGCGTCGACACCGGCATGGGGCTCGAGCGCATCGCCAGCGTGCTGCAGGGCGTGACCAGCAACTACGACAGCGACCTGCTGCGCCAGCTCATGGCCGACGGCGCCGAGATCGGCTCGGTGGCGATGGGCCGCGACGAGGCGACCGACACCGCCCTGCGCGTGCTGGCCGACCACTCCCGCGCCTGCGCCTTCCTGGTCGCCGACGGCATCATCCCCACCAACGAGGGGCGCGGCTACGTGCTGCGCCGCATCGCCCGGCGGGCCATCCGCTTCGGCGTGCGCCTGGGCCTGGGCAAGACCCCCTTCTTCCACCGGCTCACCGACCGGGTGGTCGAGCACTTCGGCGGCGCCTACCCCGAGCTGGTCCAGCGCCGCGGCTTCATCGACCACGTGCTGCGCACCGAGGAGGAGCGCTTCGCCGAGACGCGCGACAAGGGCCTGGCCCTGCTGGACGAGGAGATGGGCAAGGGCGGGCGGATCCTGCCCGGCGACCTGGCCTTCCGCCTGCACGACACCTTCGGCTTCCCCCTCGACCTGACCCGGCTCATCGCCGCCGAGCGGGGCGTGGGCGTGGACGAGGCCGGCTTCGACCGCCTGATGGAGGCCCAGCGCGAGGCCGGGCGGGCCGCCTGGAAGGGCTCGGGCGCCGAGGGCACCGACGCCGCCTACGCCGCCATGGCCGGCGAGGGCCTGCAGGTCGCCTTCGAGGGCTACACCTCGCTGCACGCCGAGGGCGCCGTCGTGGCGCTGCTGCACGAGGGGCAGCGCGTCCCCTCCCTGCCCGCCGGGGCCAGGGGCCAGCTCGTCACCGACCGCACCCCCTTCTACGGCGAGAGCGGCGGCCAGGTCGGCGACACCGGCCTCGTCACGGCGCCGGGCCTGCGCCTGTCGGTGACCGACACCCAGAAGCCGGCCGACGGCCTGGTCGTGCACCACGTCACGGTGGAGCAGGGCTCGGTCGCGGTGGGCGACCTGGTCCGGCTGGAGGTCGCCGGCGCCGCCCGCGCCGACACCCGCCGCAACCACTCGGCCACCCACCTGCTGCACGCGGCCCTGCGCCGGGTGCTGGGCGACCACGTCATGCAGAAGGGCTCGCTGGTCGAGCCGCGCCGCCTGCGCTTCGACTTCAGCCACTTCCAGGCCGTCAGCCCCGCCGAGCTGGCCGAGATCGAAGACCTGGTCAACGGCTGGATCCTGGAGAACGTCGCCGTCGACCACCGGATCATGGACCTGGACCAGGCCCGCGCCGAAGGGGCGATGGCCATGTTCGGCGAGAAGTACGGCGCCCGGGTGCGGGTGATCCGCATGGGCGCCCACAGCATGGAGCTGTGCGGCGGCACGCACGTCGAGCGCACGGGGGACATCGGCCTGTTCAGCGTGACGGCCGAGGGCGGCGTGAGCAGCGGCGTGCGCCGGATCGAGGCGACCACCGGCCGCGGCGCCCTGGCCGCGATGCGGGGCCTGCGCCAGGCGGCCGAGGCCGCCGCCGACCGGCTGCACGTCAAGCCCACCGAGCTGACCGGCGCCGTCGAGAAGCTGCAGGGCGAGGTCAAGGCCCTGCGCAAGGAGCTGGAGGACGCGCGCCGGGCCGACGCGCTGGCCGGCGTGGACGGGCTGCTCGCCACCGCGCGGGACGTCGGCGGGATCAAGGTCCTGGCGGCGCGGACCGAGGGCGGGCCCGAGCTGCTGCGCGAGCAGGCCGACAAGCTGCGCGACAGCCTGGGCAGCGGCGTCGTCGTGCTGGGCACGGCGGCCGAGGGCAAGGTCTCGCTGCTGGTCGCGGTCAGCAAGGACCTGGCGGGCAGCCGGGTGCACGCCGGCAAGCTGGTCGGCGCCCTGGCGGCGATGGTCGGCGGCAAGGGCGGCGGTCGACCCGACTTCGCCCAGGCCGGCGGCACCCAGCCCGAGCACCTGGACGCCGCGCTGGCCGCCGCCTGCGACCGGGTGGCCGCGGGCTGAGGCGGGCGCCGATCACGCGGGGTCGGGCCCCGCGTCGACGGAGCGGGGCAGGTGCGCGTCGAGCCCCTCGGTGCAGGGCAGCCGGTCGCCACACCAGATCGAGAAGGTCGGGGCCAGGGCCTCGGGCGCGTCGAAGGTCGCGACCGCCAGGTCCGGCCCCATGCCCGCGCGGTCGGGCAGCCAGGCCAGCGAGCTGCCGCAGGCGCCGCAGAAGCCCCGCTGCGCGCGGTCCGAGGAGCGCCAGGTCGCCAGCGGGCCCCGCCAGGTGACCGTGCCGGCGGGGAAGCTGGCCCAGGCCACGGCGGGCGCGCCGACGCTGCGCTGGCAGGTGCGGCAGTGGCACCACGCGACCTCGGTGGGAGGGGCCGTGGCGGTGAAGCGCACGGCGCCACAGGCGCAGCCGCCGGAGAGGGGGAGCGAGGGAGGGGAGGAGCGGGTCACGGTGGCTCCCGGCGCACAGGGGGAGGGGGCGCTACCGGCCCGCCGGGGCAGGCGGGCGGCTCTCGCGCAGCAGGCGCGCCGTGACCTCGTCGGGGGCGGCGGCGGCCAGGGCCCCGGCCCGCGTCGGCGCCCCGGCGGGGTCCTCCTGGTGCAGGCAGAGGGCCACCAGCCGGGCCGCGGTCCAGCGCACCCGCGGCCGCGGGTCGGAGAGCGCCGGCGAGAGGTGGGCCGCGGTGACCGCCGGGTGGCCGTAGAGGGCCTCGACGATCGCGATGGTGGCATCCTCGTCGGCGTCCTGGCCGACCAGGCGCATGCCGCCGCCGTACAGCGGAAGGTGGGGCAGCCCCTCGTCCTGGGGGCCGACCTGGAGCGGTGCGTAGCGGGCGGGCGCCGGCGCGGGGTCGGGCGGCCCGGAGCGCGCGACCTGCCCCTCCCAGTCGCCCTGGAGCCGGGCGAGCGCGTCGTCGGGCGGCGTCGGTCCCAGCAGGCGCACCGCCTCCGTGGCCCAGCCGGTCCGCAGGGCGGGGCCGTGGTCGCCCGCGGCGCGCGCGGGGGCGGGATTCGCGCGCCCGCTGCCCAGGTAGACCGCGCGGCCCCAGGCGGCCTGGAAGGCGTGGGTGCCCTCGCCCGCGACGCCGGGATCGGGGTGGTGGGCCAGCCCGGCCTGGACCGTGGCCAGCAGCTCGTCGGCGTCGGCGGTCAGGGCCTCGCCGTCGGCGTCGGGACCCAGGCCCGGCGGCAGGCGCAGCCGCCAGGCGGCGTGGGTCACGCAGCGCCGCGCGAACCAGCCGGCCCGGCCGCACCAGGCGGCGGCCGCGGCGGCCTGCCCGGCCACGGCCAGCTCCTCGCCCACGCGGAAGTGGCACTCCTCCTGCCAGGTGCCGGCCGGGACCTCGGCGCAGACCTGCCCGGCCTCCTCGCCCCGTCCCTGTCCGGCGAGCAGCGCCGCCGCCTGGACCCGGCAGGTGGTCGCCAGCTCGGCGATCGGCTCGGCGCGGCAGCGGTCCAGCAGGGCCGCGGGCTCGGAGGGCCAGGGCGCCAGGGCGGAGGTCGCGACGTCCCCGCCGGAGGGCGCGGGCGGTCCGGCGCAGGCCCACAGCACCAGGAGGGGGCCCATGCTCAACGCGGCGGCTGGGGCGAGGTGGACAGGTGCGGCCGGCCCAGCACCTGCCGGCACTTCTCCTGCGCGCCGGGCGTGGCCGCCTGGTGGCAGAGGGCGGCGGCGCGGGTCGGCTCGGCGACGGCCAGCCGCAGCAGCAGCAGGTCGCGGCTCTCGGGCTCCGCCACGCTGTCGAGGGCCGCCTGCAGCGCCTGCGGCTGGTCCAGCAGGGCCCGGGCATGCGTGAAGCGGCAGTCCTCGCGGGCGGCGGGGTCCCGCAGGGTGGCGCAGTCGGCGAAGCTGGCGGGCGGGCGGGCGCAGCCCAGGGCCAGCAGGAGCAGGGCCCCCCTCACGGCAGCCGCGGGCTCCGCGCCGGCCAGTCCACGGGCTGGCCGGCCGTGATCTCCTTGAAGGCGGCGCGGCCGATGCTGGCGTCGCCGTTCTCCAGGCAGGTCTCGTAGGCGCGGGCCTCCACCTCGGCGCGGTCGGAGTTGTCCAGGCCGACGCTGTGCAGCACCCCGCGCTTGAAGGCCGCGACGGCGGTCGGCGATCGGCGGGCGGCCCCCTCCATCAGGGCCCGGGCGCGGGCCAGGCCGGCCTCCAGGCTGTCGGCGCGCTCCTGGCACAGGCCGATCCGCACGGCCTCCCGGTAGTCCAGGCGCTCCCCGGTCATGCCCAGGCGCAGGGCCTGCGGTACGCCGATCAGGGCCCACAGCTCGCTGGTGCCGCCGGCGCCGGGCACGATGCCGATGCCGGTCTCGGGCAGGCCGAAGGACGCCCCGGGGCCCGCGATGCGGTAGTCGGCGCAGATCAGGAACTCCGTGCCCCAGCCCAGGGCCACCCCGTCGACCACGACGACGTGGAAGACCGGGGCCCGGCGCAGGCGCGCCAGCACCGCGCGCTGGTGGCGGACGTGGTTGCGCACTCGCTCGTCGTCCCAGCCGCTGCGCTCGGTCACGTCGGCGCCCGAGATGAACAGCGGGGTGCCCTTGGCGCTGCGCCGCTGGCTCCAGGTCAGCAGCGCCCGGGCCGGGCCGCGCTCCAGCCCCTCGGCGAGCTGCCTCCACTCGGCCAGCAAGGCGCTGCCCATCTCGTTGGCCCGGCCGTGGTCCAGCTCGACCTCGACCAGGGCGCCCGCGGGCAGGCCGTCCACGTCGGGCAGGCGGACCTTCAGGTGGCGGAAGGCGGTGGGATCGACGGACATCGGCACCTCCGGGCGCCAGGGCTAACCCCGCGGGGCCGGCGGGGCGCGGATTGCCGGCGCCGGGGCAACGGGGCAAGGTCTGGGGATGCGGTGGCTGCCTTCGCTGGTGCTGGGGGGGTGCCAGGGCCTTGCGGGGTCCTGGACGGGCCCGCTGGTCTGCCTGGAGGCGGACGAGACCATCGACGGCCAGGCCGCCGTCACCCTGGTGGCCGACCGGGGCGGCGAGCTGGCGGGCGAGCTCCGCGCCGAGGGCGAGCACGTCAGCGCCGCGGGGCGGCAGGAGCTGGTGCTGGCCTGGGAGCTGGAGCTGGAGCGGACCTCTCCCTCGGGTCGGCAGGAGCTGACCGCGCGGATCGACGACTGCGTGCGCTACGTCGGCGGTCAGCTCGAGGACCAGGCCTGCCCGGCGGGCGAGGCGACCTGGCTGTGGGACGGGGCCGACTCCATCGAGATGCAGGGCGAGGACTGCACGCTCTCGCTGGTGCGCTGAGTGGGTCCGGCCGACCTGCCCGACCTGGCCCGTCGCGGGCGCCGCCAGCTCGGCCGCCTGCTGCAGCGCGAGGTGGTGGAGGACGCCGCCGCCTGCGCGCGGGCGCTCACGGCCCTGGTCGGCCGCGCGCCCGAGGGGCTGTCCCTCCCCGGCGGTCCCAGCTCGGTGCCGCGGGCCCTGCTGACGGGCAACGCGCTGCAGGTCATGGCGGCCTGCCCCTGGCCCTCGGCCATGATGCGCCAGCTCGACCCGGACGACCCCGCCTTCCTGCCCCCGCTGGGCATGCACCCGGTGCTGGCGGCCCGGGACCGGACGCTGCTGGGCCTTCCCGAGCGTGGAAGGCTGGCCTGGGTCGATCCGCTGGGCTGGTGCGGGCTGGGGGACGGCCCGGCGGTCACGGCCTGGTTCGGCGAGGGCGAGCCCGGCGGCGGCGGTGGGTGCTGGCCCCTGGGGCGCGCGCCGGACGAGGCCCGGGCGCCCGAGAGCGCCCCGGTCGAGCAGCGGCGAGGGGAGGGGGGCCTGGGCGTGGTCACGCGCGGACGCCGGGGATCCCTGGAGCTGGAGCTGTCGATCCTCCCCGTGGTGCTCGACGGCGCGGTGGCCTGGGCCCTGGTCGCCCGCCTGCGGCGGCTGGGCGGCTCCGCCGGTCCGGCCCACCTGAGCTTCGCGCTGCGCCCCGCCGGGACCGAGGGGGTCCGCCCCGTCTTCCAGCTGGCCCGGGACGCCGCGGGGCTGTGGACCGCCGACGGGGTGCCGATCCTGGCGGTCGGCGAGCGTGGGCAGCACGCGCTGCTGGGCAGCCACGGCCAGCCCGACCCCTGGGCCCTGCTCGGCGCCGGCGGGGGCGGCCTGCAGGGCGCGGCGGCGCCTGGCCAGGTGCACTGCCCGGTCGGCCTGGCCAGCGGCGCCGAGGTCTACCGGGCCTGGCTCGCGCCGGGCCAGGAGCTGGCACGCCTGGCGATCCTCGCGCCCCCGCGGCGCACCGCCGAGGTCCTCGAGCGCACCTCGGCCGAGAGCCTGTGGGCGGGGGCGCAGGCGGACCGGCGGGGCCTGCTGCAGTCGGGCTGCGAGCTGGTGCTCTCCTCGCACAACCACGTGCTGGAGGCGGCGCGCCAGCGGCTGCTGGTCGAGCCGGTCGATCCGGACGAGGCCGTCAGCCTGGGCGGCCTGCTCGGCGCGGTCGCCCTGGCGCGCCTGGGCTTCCAGCGGCGGGCGGCCGACCGCATCGCCGCGGGCCTGGCGCGCGTGCGCCGGGACGGGACCCTGGAGGGGGCCGAGGGCCCGGAGACGGCCGCTGCGCTGGCCTGGGCCGCCGCCGAGCACCTGCGCTGGACCGACGCGTCGACCCAGGCACGGGCCACCCGCCGCGCCTGGCTGAGGCTGGTCGAGGGGCTGGTCCGTGCTCCCTTGCAGGCGGGCGGCTTCGCCCTGTTCGGCAGCCGCGGGTCGCGGCGCTGGTCGGCGATCTGGCGCGCCGCGGCGCTGGTCGGCTGCGCGGCCGTCCTGCGGGACCACCACCACGTCGCCCGGGGGGAGGACGCGACCCGGTGGGGCCTGGCCGGCGCCGCCGCCGCCGAGGAGCTGGACGGCTGGCTGGGCGACGGTCCCTGGACCAGCGCGCGGGATCGCGTCCACGACGGGTCGGCGGCGGCCCTGCTGGCAGCGGTGTGGCTGGGGGTGGTGTCGCCGCAGCACCGCGGCGTCGGGCCGACCCTGGTCGCCCTGCGCCAGCGACAGTGGCACGGCGGCGGTGTCCTGCTGCACGGCGGTGCGCACATCGCGGCCACGGCCCTGCTCGTCGCGGCGGAGGAGCGCCGCAGCCCGGGCCTGGACCAGCTCGACCTGGTCGCCCGGCTGGCCAGCCCGACCGGCGCCCTGCCGACGGCGCGCCACCCGACCCGCGGCGCGGTGGGCGAGGGGGATGACGTCCTGTCGGCCGCGCTGTTCGTGCTGCTGGCCGTCGAGCGGGTGCAGGCCGGGCGTGGCGTGCTCCGGCTGCTGCCGGGCCTGCAGCGCGCCCGGGGCCTGCCCACGCCCTACGGCCCCATCGACGTCGACAGCGGCAGGGTCCGCGGGCAATGGCGCGGCGCGCCGCCGCAGGTGCGGATCGGCGGCGCCTGAGCCGGGGAGCGGCGGTCGGTCCCGCGGGCGCCGGGCCTCTCAGCCCTGCCGGTGGCCCACCCCGACCAGCAGCCGCCAGGCTGGCGCGCCGACCGCCGGCACCACGCCCGCGCCCAGGCCCAGGCGCAGCCGCAGCCCCCCGGGTCGGGCGTGCAGCCCGGTGAGCAGCAGCTCGGTCGGGCTGGCCGGCCCCTGGGCCCACGGCGCCGCCAGCGCGGTGTCGGCGCGCAGCTCCACGCCGACGCGCGTGCCCAGCTCCGGGGCGCCGGCGACCCGCAGGCTGGCCGCGGCGCGCAGGTCCAGCCGGTCGTCCAGCGAGAGGCCGCGGTCCTCTGCCCGCGGGGCCACGGCCACCTCCGCCTGCAGGCCGGCCCACAGGCGGCCGGGCGCCGCGTCGACCACGACCCCCGCCAGCCCGGTCGGCCCCGGCTGGCCCATCCCGTGCGTGGCCCCCTGCATCGGCAGGCGGGCGCCCGCCTGGGCCGCCAGCCCGACCCTGCCCGCCCCCCCCGGCAGGGCCGCGAACCTGGCCCGCAGCGCGGGATCCGCCAGCCCCGCGCGCGAGGCGGCCGGCGCGCCGTCCAGCGTCTCGCCCGTCGCGCGCACGACCATCGGCGCCGTGCCTTCCAGTCGCAGGTGGCGCCAGCCCCAGCTCGCCGACAGGTCCACCTGGGTCGCCGCCGCGATCAGGGGGATCCGCCCACCCTCCCCGTCGTCGTAGACCATGGGGGCGTGGGCGTGCTGCACGTCCACCCGCGCGACGAAGCCCGGCCGCGCGGCGGTGCCGGGCACGAGCGCCGCCTGCTCGCCGTCGGCCGCCAGCAGGGGCGAGGAGGCGTCGAAGGCGGGCAGGCCCTCGGCCGCGGCGGCCGGCCCGGGCAGGGCCGCCCCCGCCAGCAGCAGCAGCGCCCACGCACGGCGGCTCATCGCGGGACCCCGGCCGGCAGGGAGAGGGGCCACCCCGCGGTGGGCACTCCCAGGAAGCCCAGGCGGTCGTAGGCCGCCACCCGCCACCACAGGCCGGCGATCTCCGTGGGCGAGAACAGGAAGTCGGGCTGCCACTGCGGCGGCCCGACGTCGACGGCCTCGACGATGTCGAGGAAGGCGGGGTCGGCGGCGAGCTGCAGGTGGTAGCCCGTGCTGCCCGGCACCGCGGTCCAGGCGAAGTCCGGCCGGCGCAGGCTGGCGTCCGCGGGAGGGTGGAGCAGGGCCTGCGGCAGCAGCAGGTCGGTGGGGGCGTCGGGCGCCCTTCCCGGCCGCATGCGGCTGCCCTTGCCGGCGGGCAGGTCGAGCACGCCGCCGTCGCCCTGGAGCTGGACCCGCCCGGTGACCGCCTCGGTGCGGGTGGCCACCTCCTCCAGGGTCACGCGGAAGCCGCCCTCGCGCCCCGCGGTCACGCCGTCGCGGGTGGCCACCTCGACCAGGCCGCCGTCGCGCGAGGGCGAGATCGTCACCCCGCCGCGGGAGACGTTGACGCGGGCGCGGTCGATGGCGGTGGCCAGGACGTCCAGGCAGGTGCCGCCCAGCAGCACCACGTCGTCGGCCCCGGCGTCGTCGGGGGAGGGGGCCAGCCGCACGGCGGCGAAGGCGTCGGGGGCGGTGCAGATGGTGGCGCCGGCCGGCACAGTGGCGCAGCGGTCCACCGCGGTCGGCGCGCCGCCGGGCACCTGGACCCAGGCCTGCCCCGACAGCGAGACGATCACCGCGCCGTCCTGGGCCAGGGCCGGCGGCTGCAGGGCCAGCAGAAGGAGGATCACCGCGCCTCCGGGGGCAGGGGCAGGATGGTGCAGGCCCGCTGGCTGGCGGGGGGCTGGTCCGGGGCGACCTGGTCGGGGGCGGCCGCCACCTGGACGCGCGTGGGCGGCAGGCCCGCGGCCAGCAGGGCGTCGCGCACGGCCTCGGCGCGCGCCAGGGCCAGGGCGCGGTTGCGGGCGAGGTCCCCCTCGGGCGAGAAGCTGCCCCGCAGCTCGAAGCGCCAGTCCCCGGCGTTCTGCGCGAGGGTGACCAGCACCTCCCGGTCCGCGGCCGTCAGCTCGGCCGAGCCCTGGGCGAAAGACAGGGTGACCGGGGTCGGGTCGGGCCGCGACCGGACCCAGACCGCGTAGCCGCCGGCGATGGCGGGCTGCAGCACCTGGAGCTGGCCCGCGCCGCGGATCCGCACCTCGATGGGGCCCTCGGGGGCGTGGGTGACCGCGGTGGCGTCCGCGGCCAGCCGGACCGGCCGGCCGGCGACCTCGACCTGGTCCCCGGGGAGGGCGACCACGATCAGCGAGCCCTGGGTGGGCTGGAGGAGGGCCTGCAGGTCGAGGCCGTCGGGCAGGCGGACGCCGTCGAGGGGGGAGGGCGGTCGGTCGGACCCGTCGCCCTGCGCGCCGCCGCGCTCGCCGAGGAGGCGGGTGTCGACGCAGGCGCTGATCGGGTGGGGCACCCAGGTCCAGTCGAGGCGCGCGGGCGGCCCGGGCGGGGCGGGAGTGGCGGCGGCCTCCACCGGCGGCGCGGGCGTCGGCGCCGCGGGGCGGGGCCAGGCCAGGCCCACGCCCGCCTGCAGGGTGCTGCCGCCGCCCGTGGGGTCGAGCAGGTAGCGGGCCTGCACCCGCGGCTGCAGCCGTCCGCCGCCGGGCAGGTCCAGGGCGGCGCCCACCGACAGGTCGGGATGGACCGGGCCGGCCCAGCGCAGCCCTCCTCCCAGGGTCAGGCTCAGGCTGGCCTCGGGCGACAGGCGGGGAGCCAGGAACAGGCGCAGCTCGGGCCGCGCGCCGAGCCAGGGCTCGGCCTGCCCGTCCAGCCCGGCCTCGCCGGCCAGGTCCAGGTACAGCGGCCTCGCCAGCCGCAGGCCCAGGGCGGCGCCCAGCCCTCCTCCCACCAGGTCCGGCCGCGCCTGCTCACCCACCGCGCCCCAGGCCCACGCGCTGCCCTGGGTCCGAGGCGCCGTCGGGCCGTCCCCCGGCGCGGCCGCCGCGGGCCCGGCCAGGGCGGCGCCAACCGGCACCAGGCCGCAGGCCAGGAGCGCGCGCACCGCGAGGCTCACCCGCCGCTCCGGCTCAGCGTGATGGTCGCCGTGCGGCCGCCGATGGCCGCGTGGTAGCGGCCCGTGAGCGTCCGGCCGTCCTCGGCCACGGTCGCCTCGTAGCGGCCGGCGGTCGGATCCTCGGCCGGGTCGAGCTGCTCCTCCAGCACCAGGGTGCGGCTGGCCTCGTCGTAGCGTCCGCGCACCTCGACGGTGCGGGCGATCCCGGTCGTCGGGTGGGTCGTCGTGAGCGTGCCGGACAGCGAGTCGTCCGGGCCCGCCAGGACCAGCCGTCCGCGCTGGACGTGCACGTTCCCGCTCCAGGTGCCGGCGACCGAGGCGCCGCCGTCGTCCGGCGCCGGCCCGGCCGGCAGGGTCACTGGCGGCGTCGCGGGGCCGCTGGCGCTGCGGGCGCCGGGCGCGGCGGGCGTAGGTTCGTGCGTCGCTGCGGGCTCTGCGGGCACTGCGGGCTCTGCGGGCACTGCGGGCTCTGCGGGCACTGCGGGCTCTGGCGCGGGCGTCGAGGGGAGCGGATCGCCGGGGCTGCCGGTCGCCGCCGGGGCTGTCCGTGTGGCGATCCCATTCTCTCCCGTCGGTTCTCCCGGCGACGGCGTGGCCACGGGCGGGTCCGCGGCGCCGGGCGCGTCTTCCGTGGTCGCCGCCGCCGGCCCCCCGGCCGCGCCGGCAGCCTCCACCTGCCCGTCCGGCCGCCCGACCCCGCGCCAGATCCCCCCCATGACGCCGATGAGCGCAGCGGCGGCGGCCAGCGCCGCGAGGGCCGCGAGCGCCGCGCGGGCCGGCGCGCGGGGGGGGGCGGCGCGGGGCTCGGCCGGGGGTTTCGCCGCGGTGTCACGGGGCCGCTCGGGCAGCGTGGCGGCGGGAGGCGGCGCCATGGGGCCGGTCGCCCGCGGGTCGGCGCCCTCCGGCGGCGGCAGGTCCTCCGCCAGCAGGGTGATGGCGGCCGTGATCGTGGCCGCGCTGGGGCGGAGGTCCCGCGCCGGCAGGTGGGAGTGGCCCCGCAGCTCCGGCTCGTGGCCGGGGAGGGCGGGGGCCTGTGGGCAGGGCGACAGCGGTGTCGAGGCTGCCTGGTCCAGCAGCGCCGCCAGCGCCAGGCCCATCGCCCGGGCGTCGGCGTAGCGGTCGGCCGGCGCGTAGGCCACCGCCCGGTTGACCACCTGCGCCAGCTCGGGGGGCAGGCCGCGCCAGCGCACGGAGTCCGGCGCCGCGGCGAAGAGGTCGACGGGGTTCGCGGCCGTCAGCAGGTTGTAGAGGGTGGTGCCGGCGGCGTACACATCCGCCGCTGCGGTCACCGAGCGCGCGTCCAGCCGCTGCTCGGGCGCCATGAAGGCCAGCGATCCCATCGCCATGCCGGTCCGCGTGCTGCGGAGCTGGTCCTCGGCCAGCAGCGCGATGCCGAAGTCCGCCAGGCGGGCCACGCCCTCCGCGTCCAGCAGGATGTTCTGGGGCTTGACGTCGCGGTGCACGATGCCGCGGACGTGGGCCGCCTGCAGGGCGGAGAGGACCTGGATCATCCACGGCAGGGCCAGGTCCGGCGGCATGGGGCCCCAGGCGTCCACCCAGTCCGCCAGGCTGCCCTGCTCGGCCAGGTCCATCACGACGTAGTCGCGATCCCCTTCGAAGCCGATGTCGTAGACCTGCAGGATGTTGGGGTGGCGGAGCTGCGCCATGGCCCGCGCCTCGGACAGCAGGCGCTTGCGCAGCGAGGACTGCCCGGCCGCGCGGGGGTTCAGCAGCTTGATGGCGCGGGTGACGCCCAGCACCGTGTCCGTCGCCCGCCAGACCGTGGCGGTCGCGCCCCTGCCCAGCGGCTCCTCCAGGCGGTACCTGCCCTGGTGCAGCAGCCTGCCGAGGTCGGGGTCAGCGGTGGCCTCGGTCCCCCCCATGGGCCTAGTAGCCGGCCTCCCACTGCAGGTCCTGCCAGCCCGGGTCCCCGGCGTCGATCTCCGTGCGGGTGGCGGTGAAGCTGCGGGTCCAGGCGCAGCTCTGGCCGACCGTCAGGACGCAGCGCTCGTCGGAGCAGTCCGCGACCGCCCGCTGGTTGACCACCGGCACGACGTAGCCCAGGCTGTCCAGGCGGGTCAGGTAGCTGGCGAAGGGGATGGCACCCGCCTCGCCCAGGCCCAGCTCCTCGGGCCACAGGTCGGACTCCTCCCAGCTCGAGGTGGTGCCGCCCTGCTCGGACCACGAGCCCTGGAGGGAGACGGGCACCTCGGTGCGCTCGGCGTCGGTCTGGGCCTGCTCGTTGGGCAGCTCGACCTGCACCCGCTGCACCGCCGTCTGCGCGATCTCCTCGACCCAGGCGTAGCCGCTCATGTGGGTACGCTCCTGGCGGGACAGCTCGGAGCGCTCCCAGGCGAAGGTGGGCGCCGCCGCGTCCCCTCCCTCCTCCTGCGGCAGCATCTCGCCGCCGCTGATCAGCAGCCAGCGGGCGCCGTCCCGCACGAAGCGCACCAGCCGGGTCTCGGGAGAGAGCTCGACGTCGCTCTCCTCGGTCCAGCCGCCCGTGCCGGTGTCGCCGGTGTCGCCGTCGCTCTCCTCGATGGCGTCGCTCACGTTGTGCAGCAAGCGCTCCTCGCAGACCTGCCCGTCGGTGCCGTCGGCGGTCGCCTCTACGGCGATCTCCAGGCGCCAGACGCCGGAGAGGTCGAAGTCCTCGCCGCGGTGGCAGGCGAGCAGCAGGAACAGCGGGAGCATCGGGCACCTCTCGTCGCCCCAGGTGGACCGGGGCCAGGAGGGCAAGCCTACTCGGTTTCGCGCTTGCCGCCCCGCCAACGCGCCGCGACCCCGGCGGCGACCCCCTGGGCCCAGGCCTGGGCCTGCGCGGGGGACGAGGTCGCGGGCGCGGTGGTCTCCGCGGCGGGCCCCCACCGCTCGCCCAGGGCCTGGCCCAGTCCCTCGAAGAAGGCGCTGTCCATCGGCGGAGAGGGCAGGGCCGCCCCGGGCAGCTCCACGGGGCCCGGTTGCCACAGGCGCGCCCGGTCCCGACCCCAGCGGCGGCCCGCGGCCCACCAGGTGGCCCGGGCCGCGGCAGGAGAGAGGCCCCAGGCGTCCAGGCGGCGGTCCAGCGCGCGCAGGTCGCCAGGGCCGGCCAGGGACCCGACCAGCGGCTGGGGCGCCGCGCCGTCGACCCGCCGCCAGGCGACCTCGCGCAGGGCCTCGTCCCGCACCGCGTCGGGCCAGTCCGCCCCCGCCTGCTCGACCCAGGCCAGCGCCCGGACCAGGGTCGCCCCGTCGCCGGTGTCGGCGGCGTCCAGGCGGTCCACCACCACCGCGGCGATCCCCTGGGCCCAGGCCTCGGGCGCGGGGCCCGTGGGCGGCGCCAGCCGCGTTCCCGCCGGCAGGTCGGGCCCCGGCGACAGCCGATCGGCCAGCTCGGCGCGCCCCAGCGCGTAGGCGTGGACCGGCGCCAGCCGCGGGCCGGCGTCGGCCAGGGCGGCGCGGTGGACCTCGACCGGCAGCGCCCAGCTCGCCTGCTCGCGGAAGAAGGCCATGTCCCCCGGCCACATCCGCGCCGCCGCGCCCGACGGGAAGGGGGGCGCCAGCGCCCAGGCTCGTGCCCCCAGGCCCGCCAGCAGCCAGGGCAGCAGCAGCAGGGTCGGGGCCAGGCGGGCGCCCCGCTGCCAGGCCTGGCCGGCGGACAGGGCGACGACCACGACGGCCAGGACCATGGCGGGCGCGGCGTAGCGCAGCCCCTCGGCCGAGGGGATGCCGCCGTCGCCGGGGACCTGGACCTGGAAGCGCACCAGGCCGTAGACGGCCAGCCAGGCGCCGAGCAGCGTTGCGGCGAGGCGGGCGGGGCCGGGCCGCCTGGCCGCGAGGGCGAGGGCCCCGCCCAGCGAGGCCGCGGCCAGCACGCCCAGCGCCGGCCCCGCGGTCGGGTGCGAGACGCCGAGCAGGCCCGCGAGCTGGGTGGGAGGGAGCAGGGTCATCAGCTTCGAGGGCAGGCGCGCCAGGCTCGGGACCGCCTCGTCGGGGTGGTAGATCGTGGCGGTGGGGAGCTGCCCGGTGGAGGCGGCGCGCCAGGCCACGGGCGCCAGGGCGATCGCGGCTCCCAGGGCCAGGCGCGACAGGCCGGCCCACCGCCGCTGCACCCCCAGCCAGGCGCCCATTCCCAGCGCCGCGAAGGCGCCCGACCAGCCGATGGCCACGCCGAGGCCGAGCGCCAGCCCGGTCGCCAGCTCGGTCCGCGGACGAGGGGGCGCCAGCGCCAGGGCCAGCGCCAGCAGGGCCACGGCGCTGCACTCGTAGTGGTTGCCCCAGGCCACCAGCCCCAGGCGGGACCAGGCCGGCGGAGCCAGGATCAGCGCCAGGGCCAGGGCCTGGCCGCAGGCGCGTCCGGCGTGGCGCCAGGCCGAGGCGACCAGGGTCCCCACCCCCAGCGCACCCAGCAGGATGGGCACCAGCTTCCAGGCCAGCAGCGAGGGCCCCAGCAGGCCGAACAGGCCGGCGCCCAGCGCGGCGTCCAGGGTGCAGCCCCCGCAGAAGGGCCGGTACTGCAAGGGCGAGGCGACCGCCGGGCCCAGCGCCAGGATCGCCTCGGCGTGGGCGGCGTTGTACAGCTCCTCGGGGTTCAGCTCGACCAGCTCGGGGTTGCCGAGCAGGGCGAGCTGCAGGAGCGCGAAGAGCGCGGCCGCCGCCAGCCCCGCCGCCGGCGCGCGCGGCGCCACGCCAGCCATCGGTCTGCGGCCGCGCTCAGGAGCTCAGGTCCGGCTCAGAGCCAGGCCTTGAGCGTCTCCTCGTCCAGGCGGGCGGGGTGGCCGCGCCAGACGACCTTGCCGTCCTTGACCACGGCGGCCGCCGGGATGCCCGAGACGCCGAAGTACTCCGACAGCGCGCCGGTCTCCTTGGCCATCGGGTAGGTCACGCCCTTCTCCTTGATGAACTCGGTGACCTTCTCCTCGGTGGCGGACTTCGTGATCTTGGTCAGGCCGACCACCTGGAGCCCCTGCGGGCCGAGGCTCTTGTAGGTGGCCTCGAGCTCGGGCACCTCGCGCTGGCAGTGCGGGCACCAGACCTCCCAGAAGACGACCAGGGTCGCCTTGCTGCTGGTCAGGTCGATGTTGCCCTGGCCCTGGTACCACTTCTCGATCTCCCAGGAGGGCGGCGCGGCCTTGCCGATGACGTCCAGCTCCTGCTCGAGCTTGCGGGCCTTCTTGTAGGCGGTGGTGGCGCCGTAGGTGCCCTTGAGGGTGGCCAGCTGGGTCTTGGCCTCCTCGTACTTGCCGTCGCGGGTCAGGGCCGCGATCTCCTTGAGCAGCTCCTCGGCGGCGGCCTCCTCCGGGGAGTTGGCGGCGGCGGTCTTGGCGGCCGAGGGGTTGGCCTTGAGGGTCTTGACCTCATCTTCCAGGGTGGCGACGCGCTGCTCGAGCGCGTCGACCTTGTCGGCGGGGGCGCAGCCGGCGAGGAAGGCGGCGGCGAGGAGGTAGGGGCGGACGCGCATGGAGGGCTCCACGAGGTTGGGTGCGTGCAGGTGGGGCGAGGCCGCCCCGGCCGGGGGATGCGTGCGGGGGCCGCCCGCGGCGAGCGGTGGCCAGTGCGGTGCACCTTGCTCCCTACCCGCAAGGGTCACTTGGTCGCAAGGGCATGCGGCGGCTGTCGCGGGGACCGGGGGCCCGTGGAACCATGCAAGCTATTGGAACGAGTGTGGAAAGTGCCCCTCTGGCTCGTTCCGGCCGTCGTTTGCGTGGCCTGCCAGCGTGGGATAGCCCGGCGCTCCTTCGTTCCCCGGCCCAACCGGAAGCTCATGGAGGTCTCCGCACACGCTCGCACCGGGGCCCCCCTCGACCCGAGAGGCGGTGGCGCGGCGCGGAGACAGGCGAGCGCGGCCGGAGCCCGCTCCCGAGGCTGCTGATGCTGCAAGCGGTCATCTTCTACACCCTCGCCATCGCGGCGGTCATCGCCGGGGTGGTGGTGGTCACGCGACGCAACCCGATCTCGGCCGCGCTGGCCCTGGTCGTCGCCTTCTTCTTCCAGGCAGCGCTCTACGTGCTGCTCGACGCGCACTTCGTGGCGGTGACCCAGGTGCTGGTCTACGCCGGCGCGATCATGGTCCTCTTCGTCTTCGTCATCATGCTGCTCAACCTGCGCGGGGACCAGGGGGCGGCCCTGCCGCAGCCCTCGGCGCGCGCGCAGGTGGGGCTGGCGGTGGCGGGGCTGGTGGGGACGGGGCTGGTGACCTCGCTGGACGCGCTGCGGCGGGTCGACATGGGGCCGGCCGCAGAGGGCTTCGGCACCATCCAGCAGGTGGGTGGCCTCATCTTCGACGGCACCTACCTGCTGCCCTTCGAGGTGGCCTCGGTGCTGCTCACGGTGGCGATGGTGGGCGCCGTCGTCCTCGCCAAGCGGGAGATCTGATGGACCAGGTCGGGCTGTACCCGGTGCTGTTCACCAGCGCCGTGCTGTTCACCATCGGGGCCGTGGGCGTGCTGACGCGCCGCAACGCCCTCATCGTGCTCATGAGCATCGAGCTCATGCTCAACGCCGTGAACCTGGCCTTCGTCGGCTTCGCCCGGCACCTGGGCCAGGTCGACGGGCACGTCTTCGCGGTCTTCGTCATGGCGGTCGCGGCAGCCGAGGCCGCCGTCGGCCTGGCCCTGGTCCTCCTGCTGTTCCGGCACAAGGCCACCGTGGACCTCGAGAACTTCACGCTGTTGAAGGGCTGACCCCGTGAACCCTGCCCTGCTGGGCCTCGTGCCCGCCTTCCCCCTCTTCGGCGCCATCCTCATCGCCCTGCTCAACCGCAAGGCCTCCCGCGTGGTGGCCGGCGGCATCGCCACCCTGATGGTGTCGATGAGCGCGGCCCTGTCGTTCTGGACGCTGGCGACGTTGTGGTCCTCGCACGGGGCGCTCGAGTCCCTGCACCACCGGCTCTACGAGTGGATCTCTGTGGGCGGCGTGCAGGTGGACATCGCGTTCCTGGCCGACCCGCTGACCGCTGTGATGATGTGCGTGGTCACCGGCGTGGGCGCGCTGATCCACCTCTACAGCGTCGGCTACATGGACGATCCGGCCGACGCGCAGAGCACCTGGCGCTTCTTCGCCTACCTGAACCTGTTCGTCTTCGCGATGTTGCTGCTCATCATGGGCGACAACTTCCTGCTGATGTTCGTGGGCTGGGAAGGTGTCGGCCTGTGCAGCTACCTGCTGATCGGCTTCTGGTACAAGAACACCGACTTCGCCAAGGCCGGCAAGAAGGCCTTCATCACCAACCGGGTCGGTGACTTCAGCTTCCTCATCGGCCTGTTCATGCTGTTCTGGGCGCTGGGGGACCAGGCGACCCTGTCCTTCGTCGAGCTCAAGGGCACCCTGGTGGCCCAGCCTGAGCTGGTGGGCGGTCACGGCGGCACCCTGGTCA
Source organism: Myxococcota bacterium (assembly GCA_023150805.1). GTDB lineage: Bacteria > Myxococcota_A > UBA796 > UBA796 > UBA2385 > UBA2385. The sequence continues at coordinate 39,106 of JAKLKF010000026.1, forward strand.
CGGCCATCGCCCTGCTGCTCTTCGGCGGCGCCACGGGCAAGAGCGCCCAGATCCCGCTGTTCGTCTGGCTGCCGGACGCGATGGCCGGCCCGACCCCGGTCTCGGCCCTGATCCACGCGGCCACGATGGTCACCAGCGGCATCTACATGATCTCGCGGCTGTCCTTCCTCTTCGCCATGGCGCCGGTCGCGATGGGCGTCATCGCCACGGTGGGGGCGCTGACCGCCCTGTTCGCGGCGACCATCGCGATGACGCAGACGGACATCAAGAAGGTGCTGGCCTACTCGACCGTCAGCCAGCTCGGCTACATGTTCCTGGGGGTCGGCGTCGGCGCCTTCACGGCCGGCTTCTTCCACGTCGTGACCCACGCCTTCTTCAAGGCCCTGCTCTTCCTGGGCGCCGGCGCGGTCATCCACGCGATGCACCACGAGCAGGACATGCGGAAGATGGGCGGCCTGCTGTCCAAGATGAAGATCACGGGCGGCACGATGCTGGTGGCCTGGCTCGCCATCATCGGCTTCCCCGGGACCTCGGGCTTCTTCAGCAAGGACGAGATCCTCTGGCTGACCTTCGCGGCCGACCCCGCCCAGCTCGCGCTCTTCGGCCCCGAGTTCCCGCTGCCCAAGCTGCTGTGGATCATCGGCGCCATCACCGCGGCGATGACGGCCTTCTACATGAGCCGCCTGGTCTTCATGACCTTCTTCGGCGCCCACCGCGGCGGCCACGGCCACGACGACGGCCACGGCCACCACGACGACGCGCACGGCCACGGCCACGGCCACACCCCGCACGAGGTGAGCCCCCTGATGTGGGCGCCGCTGGCGGTGCTCGCCCTGCTGTCGCTGGGCGGTGGCCTGCTCAACCTGCCGCACTGGATCCACGTCGAGGGCCTGACGGGTGCGCTGCACCACTTCCTCGAGCCCGTCTTCGCCGCCGCGCCGATGTCCTTCGACGGCGCCGACTCCAGCCTGGAGCTCCCGCTGATGGGGCTCACGCTGCTGATGATCCTCACCTCGGTCTTCATCGCCTGGTACCTCTACGTCCGGAACCCCGGCGACCTGGTCCAGACCAAGGACGAGCTGGTCCCCGACCTGCTGTACCGCGGCTCCCTGCACAAGTGGTGGGTGGACGAGCTGTACGAGGCCACGCTCATCAAGCCCATCGTCCTGGTCAGCCGCCAGGTGCTGTGGGCGGTGGTCGACGCGGAGCTGGTCGACGGCGCGGTCAACGGCGCCGCGAAGGCGATGCGCCGGATCAGCGAGGTCTACGGCGAGCTGGCCCAGACCGGACGAGTCCAGACCTACGCGATGGTGCTCGCCGCCGGGACCGCGGTGATCGTCTTCGCCTTCGCGGTCGGAGGCTGAGATGGACCACCTGCTGACCATCGTGACCTTCCTGCCCCTGCTGGGCGCCGTCGCCTGCTTCCTCAGCCCCGAGGGCACGGCCAAGGCCGTCGCCCTGGTCACCGCGCTGTTGACCTTCGCGGCGTCGATCCCCCTGTGGTTCCTCTACGACCCCGCGGCCAAGGGGCCGCTGTCCTGGGAGACCTTCCAGCTCGTCGAAGGGCCCTACCCCTGGATCGAGGACCTGGGCATCACCTACACGGTGGGCATCGACGGCATCGCCCTGCTGCTGGTGCTGCTGACCACCATGCTGACGCCCGTGGTCATCGTCGCCAGCACCTCGTCGGTCCACAAGAAGGTGGGCCAGTACATGGGCTTCATGCTCATGCTCGAGACGGGCATGCTCGGCAGCTTCGTGGCCCTGGACACCTTCCTCTTCTACGTCTTCTGGGAGCTGATGCTCATCCCGATGTACTTCATCATCGGGCTGTGGGGCGGCCCCAACCGCATCTACGCGGCGATGAAGTTCTTCATCTTCACGCTGGTCGGCTCGCTGTTGATGCTGGTCGCCATCCTGTCGATGTTCGTGTTCCACCACCAGCAGCTCGGCTTCTGGTCGGCCAGCGTCCTGGACCTCTACAACGTCGCGCTGCCCTACCGCACCGAGCTGTGGCTGTTCGCGGCCTTCGCGGTGGCCTTCGCCATCAAGGTCCCGATGTTCCCGGTGCACACCTGGCTGCCGGACGCCCACGTGCAGGCGCCGACGGGCGGCTCGGTCATCCTGGCCGGCGTGCTGCTCAAGCTCGGGACCTTCGGCTTCCTGCGCTACGCGATGCCCCTGTTCCCGCAGGCGACCCACGCGATGGGCCCGCTCATCGCCGGACTCGCCGCGGTGGGCATCGTCTACGGTGCCCTGGTCGCGATGGTCCAGGACGACGTCAAGAAGCTGGTCGCCTACAGCTCGGTCAGCCACATGGGCGTGGTGATGCTGGGCCTGTTCGCCTTCAACGTCGAGGGCGTGTCCGGCTCGGTCTACCAGATGCTCAACCACGGCCTGAGCACGGGCGCCCTCTTCCTCCTGGTCGGCGTCATCTACGAGCGGCGGCACACTCGCCTCATCAGCGAGTACGGCGGCCTGGCCACCTCGGTGCCCAAGTTCTCCTTCGTGCTCCTGCTGGTCACCTTCTCCAGCATCGGCCTGCCGGGGCTCAACGGCTTCATCGGCGAGGCGCTGTCCCTGCTGGGCTCCTTCGACACCCACCCGGTGGCCACGGTGGTCGGCACCTCGGGCGTCATCTTCGGCGCGGTCTACATGTTGTGGATGGTGCAGCGCGTAGTGTTCGGCCCGCTGACCATCCAGGCCAACAAGGAGATGCCGGATCTCACCCTGCGTGAGGTCGGCTACCTGGCGCCGCTGCTGGTCCTCATCGTCCTGATGGGCGTCGCCCCGACGCCGTTCCTGGCCAAGATGGAGCCCTCGGTCGAGAGGGTGCTGGTCAAGATCAACGCCGAGGTGGACCTGCTGGCCGAGCGGCAGCAGCCCACCCCCGTCGGAGGTGCCCGGTGAGCTTCGACGCCGGCGAGCTTCGCTACCTCTCCCCCGAGATCGCCCTCTTCGCCTTCGCCATGCTCGTGCTGCTGCACGACGTGATCGCGCGGCGGCCCAACCGCGAGGTGTCCCTCGCCGTGACCCTGATGGGCCTGGGCGTGGCCGCGGTGCTCAACCTCCTCACCCTGCAGTCGTCGCCGACGCCGGTCCTGGCCTTCAGTGGCATGCTGGCGGTCGACTCCTTCGGGCTGTTCCTCAACTTCGTCGTCCTGCTGTCGGCCGCCGGCGCCCTGCTCATCGGCCATGACTTCCTGCGCCGCGTCGACGTGCTCATCCCCGAGTACAACCCGCTCGTGCTGTTCAGCGCGACCGGCATGATGTTGCTGGCCGGTGCCAACGACCTCATCCTGCTGTTCATCGCCCTCGAGGTGATGTCGATCGCCCTGTACGTTCTGGCCGGCATCAACCGCGGCGAGCCGACGGCGGCCGAGGCGGCCTTCAAGTACTTCGTGATGGGCGCCTTCGCGTCGGCGATCCTGCTGATGGGCGTCGCCCTGGTCTACGGCACCGTCGGCAGCACCGAGCTGCGCGCTGTCGCCCAGTGGTTCGCCATCGAGGGCAACACCCTGGGCGCCACACCCATGCTGGGCGTCGGCCTGGCCATGCTGATCGTCGGCTTCGGCTTCAAGGTGGCCGCCGCGCCCTTCCACATGTGGAGCCCCGACGTCTACCAGGGCGCCCCGGCCCCGGTGACCGCCTTCATGGCGACCGGCGTCAAGGCCGCCGGCTTCGCCGCCCTGGCGCGCGTGCTCTTCGTCGCCTTCCTCGACGGCAAGGTCGACTGGGGCGGCACCCTGTGGGTGATGGCCGCGCTCACCATGCTCGCCGGGAACATCGGCGCCCTGGTGCAGAAGGACCTCAAGCGCATGCTGGCCTACAGCAGCATCGGCCACGCCGGCTACCTGCTGATGGCCGTCGCCGCGGCCCCGGTCACCGGCCTGGCGGACAACCCCCGCATGGGCGGCATCCTGTTCTACCTGCTGGCCTACACCATCATGAACATCGGCGCCTTCTCGGTGATCTCGCTGTTCACCCGCGACGGCGCCGAGGACACACGCATCGCGGGCCTGGCCGGCCTGGCCGACCGCCACCCCCTGGTCGCCGCCGGCCTGTCGGTCTGCCTGCTGTCGCTCGCGGGCATCCCGCCGACGATGGGCTTCGTCGGAAAGTTCTACCTGTTCGCCGCCGCGGTCGAGGGCGGGCTGGTCGGCCTTGCCGTGGTCGGCGCCGTCGCCGGTGGCATCGGCGTCTACTACTACCTGCGGCCCATCGTGGTCATGTACATGCACCCCGCCGAGGAGCACCCCGTCGCGCCGCAGCTCAACCGGGCGGCGATGGGCGCGCTGGCCGTGGCCGTCGCCGGTGTCCTGCTGCTGGGCCTGATGCCCGGCCCGCTGGTCGACTGGGCCCGCGAGTCGCTGCTCAGCCTGGCGGCCTGGAGCGGCACCTGAGGGGACGGCCGCCCGGGCCACCGCCGGTGACGCCGCCGGTGATGCCGCCGCGGCAGCCTCTCAGTCGACCTTGAGGCCCGTGGTGACCCGCAGGCCGTGCACCACGAAGTGCACGGTCAGCTCGTAGGTGCCGCCGGGCAGGGCGCCCCAGGAGTGCCGCGCCTCCACCACCTCGCCGGCGCGCAGGCGCAGGCCGACACCCTGCAGCGGGCAGTCGACGGGCGCGTAGTCCCCGCCGCCCGTCTCGTCCTGCACCAGCTCGAAGGCCAGCACCGGGCAGCTCTCGTCGACGTCGAGCACCACGTCCTGGGTGCAGGGGTTCTCCACCCGCCCGACCAGCGTCGCGGGAGACCCCGCTGCCAGCCGGTCCACCACCCTGCCGTCCTGGTCCTGGACCTCGGCCGTCCACCGCAGGTCCGCCTCGTCGCAGGCCTGCCAGCCCGCGTCGGTGCCGTCGGCCTGGGTTCCCGCCGTGTCGTCGCCCGCGTCGCCGCTCTCGGACCCGGTGTCGTCGATCCCCGGGCCCTGTCGCGCGGGCAGGTCGGCGGCCGGGGCGCCGCAGGCCAGCAACAGCAGCAGCGGCGCGGCGGCCATGGGCGAGGAGTGCGTGTGCATCGACCTCAACGGTAGCCGCGCGCCCGGAGACCCGCAGCCGGCACTTGTCGCGAGATGTCACGGTCTGTCAACTCCGCGCCTCGGTCCCACGCGCTTGTGGCAGCATCATCGGTCCCTCCGGGGAAGTGCCCTTGCCCACCGGACACGCCCTGCCGCTCTGGTTCGTCGGCGCCTTGGGCGGCTGCGGCTCCGACCAGGGCCTGGCCTCCTTCGCGCTCGACAGCGTCGCGTGGGTCTCCGGCGACTTCGACGCCGTCGAGCCGACGCTGACCCGCCTGGGCGTGCCCGCGACCGCCTACGAGGGCTACATCGTCGCCCCCGCCACCGGGCAGCCGGCCATCGGAGGCGACGGCCTGACCCCGACGATCGAAGACCTGCTCGCGGCGGGCGAGGGGACCCTGCCGAGCCACGACGCCGTCTTCGTCGACTCCGGCGCGCGTGGACTGGGCGAGCGCGCCTACAACAGCCTGGAGCCCGACGACGCCTTCGTCGCCGACCCCCAGGTGCTCGCCGCCGTCGTCGCCTGGGTCGAGGGAGGCGGCGTCCTGGTGCTCAGCGACTGGGCCTACGACCTGGCCGAGCAGGCTTGGCCCGACGCCGCCACCTTCGCTCGCGAGGGCGAGGGGCTGGACGCCGCCCAGGTCGGCCTCTCCGAGCGCATCGTCGCCACGGTCGAGGACCCCGCCCTCGCCGCCGCCCTGGGCGCCGACGTGGTGGCGGTCGACTTCGACTTCCGCGCCTGGGCCGTCCTGCAGGAGGTCGGGCCCGACACCACCGTCCACCTGCGCGGCGACGCTCTCTACCGCCCCTCCGCCGACGACAGCCAGGCCGACCTGCCCGGCGCCCCCCTGCTCGTCAGCTTCTCCGCCGGCGGCGGCCGCGTCGTGCTCAGCAGCTTCGCCTGGTGGTCCCAGGCCCCCGCGATCGCCGACGCCCTGCTGCCCGCCCTGGTCCCGGGCCTGCCGCTGGGGGAGGCGCCCACCCCGTGATCCTGCTGTTGATCTCCTGCGCCCCCCAGTACGGCTACAGCAACCTGCAGGGCCTGGACGTCTTCCAGCAGGCCCGCCGCAACACCGTCGACGTGCTGCTGGTCGTCGACGACTCGGGCTCGATGGCCGAGGAGCAGGACAAGCTGGCCGCCAGCTTCCAGCGCTTCATCGACGCCTTTCAGGGCGTCGACGTCGACTGGCGCATCGCTGTCACCACTACCGACGTGGCCGACCAGGACCGCGCCGGCCACCTGCGCGGCGGCGAGGACGAGGTCGTGCTCACCCGCGCCGACGGCGTCGAGCTGGACCGCGTCGCCTGGGACCTGTCCTGGCCCGTGCCCCCAGGCGCCGCCCTGCAGCTCGACCCCGCCAGCCACAGCCCCACCGCCAACGACGCCCCCACCACCGCCGACGGCGCCCCCGCCTGGTGCGCCGCCTCCACCCCCATGGCCGACGGCGACCGCGGCAGCCCCGGCCAGCCCAACCCCTGGTGCGCCGACGGCAGCGCCTGGGCGCGCTGGCCCGAGGGCACCGGCGCCGGCGCCCCCACCCGCACCCCGCAGGTCGGCGACCTGGTCATCTCCGAGCTGATGATCGACCCGAGCGCCTCGCCCGACGCCGTGGGTGAGTGGGTCGAGCTGACCAGCCTGGTGCTGGACTTCCTCGACCTCTCGGGCGCGGTCGTCAGCGACCTGGGTCGCAACACCTTCACGGTGCCCGAGGGCACCCTCATCCCCCCGGGCGGCCACCTCCTGCTCACCCGCGGCCCGGACGCCTCTGGCGGCCTCGCCCCCGCCGTCGCCGTCGACGCCGGCCTGACCCTGGCCGATCCCGTCACCGTGCTCACCCCCGACCTGCCCGACCAGGCCGAGCTCTTCGCCGAGCTGGTCGCCGTGGGCACCCGGGGCGCCGGCTTCGAGATGGGCCTGGAGGCGGCGCGCCTGGCGCTGTCCGAGCCCCTGCGCTCGGGCGCCAACGCCGGCTTCCTGCGCGACGACGCCCGCCTGGCCCTGGTCTTCGTCACCGACGAGGACGACTACAGCCCGCTGGCCCCCGCCGACTACCTGCTCGCCTACGCCGAGGGCAAGGGCGACGCCGCCTTCCGCACCGCCGGCCTGCTGACCGTCAGCGCCGTCGCCGGCGTGACCCCTCCGCCCTACGACGGCGCCCTGTCCTGCGAGAGCCAGGACGGCGCCGCCGAGTACGGCAGCCGCTACCTCGCCCTGGTGGAGCGCAGCGCCGGCACCGCCCAGGACATCTGCCAGGACGACTTCGCCACCCTCGCCGGGCAGGTCGGCCTGGTCGTCTCGGGTCTCACGACGGTGCTGCCCCTCTCGCGGCCCGCCGACCCCGACACGCTGGTCGTCCGCGTCTACGACAGCCAGGACGACGACAGCCTGCTGTACGAGGCGGTCCAAGGGGCCGACTATGTCTTTCTGTCCTCGGACAACGCGATCTCCTTCCTGGCCCACGCCGTGCCCCCCAGCCTGAGCTGGATCACGGTCGAGTACGAGCTGTTGGCCGAGGGGCAGGCGCTGTGATCCCCCTGCTCCTGCTGGCCTGCGCCGCCCCCCCGGAGTGTGACGCCGACCGCCCCTGCGCGGGCTTCGGCGAGCTGTGCGTCGAGGGGACCTGCGCCGTCCAGGGCTGCGCGACCAGCGCCCAGTGCCCGATGGAGCAGCGCTGCGACGCGGGCGAGTGTGTCGCCGGCTGCGGAGAGGACACCGACTGTTACCCCGGCGAGGCCTGCGACCTCGCGACCGCCACCTGCGGCCCCGCCGCCTGCCAGGACAGCCACCGCGACTGCGCCTTCCAGCAGCTCTGCGACCCCGACCAGGGCACCTGCTACGACGCCGAGGGCTACTACTGCCGCTCCTGTGACGGCGACGACGACTGCGGCGGCAACGGCAACCTCTGCCTGTCCTGGTCCGACAACGGCGACTTCTGCGGCGTGACCTGCCAGACGGACGTGGACTGTCCCTCCGGCTACACCTGCACGGTCATCCCCGACGACGCCGGCAACCCGATCTCCAGCCAGTGCATCACCTGGTGCTGGCTGTACGCGGAGGCCGGGTGATCCCCCTCTGGCTGGCCTGCGTGGCGGCCCCTCCGACCGGCGGCCCCCCCGCCGACTCCGCCGCTCCGGACACTGATCCGCCCGTGGTCGTCGACGCCCTGCCCCTGCCCTGGTCCGAGGGCTTCGAGGCCGGCGCCACAGAGGGCACGGTGGACGGCACAGTGGACGGCACAGTGGACGATCTCCTCGATCTCGGCTGGTGGACCCCCTCGCTGGCCTTCACCGGCAACGCCTGGCGCCTGACCCAGGCCCAGGCCGCCCAGGGGCTGCGCAGCGCCCAGCACCTGCGCGGCACCGCCGGCGCCGGGGAGCTGGACGACTGGCTGGTCTCGCCCGCCCTGGACCTGTCGGGGGCCGACCCGGTCATGCTCACCTGGCAGGCCCGCGGCGCCGCGACCGAGCGGGCCGTCCACAGCCTGTGGCTGTCCACCGGCAGCCGCGACCCCGCCGACGGCGACTTCGTCCCGGTCACCGCGCTCACCGCCCCGCCCGAGGGCGCCTGGGGGCGCTTCGTCGTCGACCTCACCCCCTGGGCCGGCGCCGGCCCCGCGGCCCTGGCCTGGCGCACCGAGGGGCAGGAGGCCGACGACTGGTGGATCGACGAGGTCCAGGTCGGCCCGCGCGCGCCGGAGCTGGCCTTCGTCGCCCTCTCCTGGAGTCCGGACCCGGCCGCTCCCGGCCAGGAGGTGGCCGTCTCGGTCACCGTCGAGAACACCATCGACCAGGCGGCCGAGGGGCTCGTCGCCACCCTCTCCCTGCCGGAGGGGGGCGGCACCCTGCCCGCGCCGGCCCTCGACCTGGGCACGCTGGCCGGTCTGTCCACCACCACCGCGACCTGGACGGTGGTGCTGGACCCCGCCTGGCCCCTGCACAGCTACCTCCCGCTCGCCCTCTCCTTCACCGACGGGGCGCAGACCTGGGCCTGGGAACCGTCCATGGTCGTCGGCCTGCCCTCCACCGCCACCGTCACCTTCTCCACCGACCAGGCCGGCACCGTCGCCCTGGACCTGGGGGTCGGCGAGCCCGACGCCCCCCTGCTGGCGGTCGAGGGCACCTCCGGCTGGTACGACGCCGGCAGCCACCAGGTCCAGGTCGACCTGACACCCTACCCCTCCTGGCTGCCCCCCGCGGCGGGCGAGGGGACCCGCTGGTTCGCGCGCCTGACCACCTCGTCGGACGGCCAGGTCGACGGCTTCACGATCACCCACGGCGGCCTGGCTCACTCCGCCACCCTCCTGCCCGCGCTGGACGCCGGCCTGCCCTCCACCGTCCAGGTCCCCAGCCCCGCCGCCCCGGTGCTCCAGGCCCTCTCTCCCCCCTCCGCCAGCCCCGGCGCGGTCGGACTGGCCCTGGAGCTGACCCTCAACAACCTGGGCGCGGACACTGTCGGACCCGTGAGCGCCACCCTGGAGAGCGACGACCCCGACGCCACCGTGTACGATGGCGGCCCCTGGGCGCTCACCGACGGCCCCTGGTCGTACTACGACGCGCGCACCCTGTCGGGGCCCCAGGTCGACGTCGCCGCCACCCACCTCGACTCCTCGCCCGTGGCGCTGCGCCTGCGGCTGGACGACGGTGCCGACACCTGGACGGTGCCCGTCTCCCTGCCCGTGCCCTGGCCCGCCCCGCGGGTGACGGCCCTGCTGCTGGACGGCGACGGCCTGCTCTCGGCCGGCGAGACCGCCGCGCTCACCGTCCAGGTCGGCAACGGCGGCGGCCTGGACAGTACCGGCGAGGTGCGGGCGGAGCTGCTCGCCCCCTCGGCCGAGGCGGTCGCGGGCGGCGAGGCGTCCCTTGGCCTCCTGGAGGCGGGCGCCTCGGCCCAGGCCACCTGGACGGTCACCGCCGGAGCGGAGGCGCTCTCCCTGGAGCTGCGGCTGTGGGATGACCGCTCCTCCTGGACGCTGCCCCTCACCCTGCCCCTGGACGAGCGGCCCTGGCTCAGCCTGACCCCCACCGACGACGCCGTGGGCGACATGCTCGACGGGGAGGCCGCCGACCTGGTCAACGCCCGCTGGCGCACCGACGGCCTGACCTTCGAGCTGCTGCTCCTCACCGCCGCGCCGGTGGAGACGGACACCGTCTTCTTCGAGCTGTGGGGCCGCTCGACCGACGCGCCCTACAGCTACTACCGCCTCATCGTCCAGCCCGGCGCCACCACGCTCCAGGGCTACCTGAGCGGCACGGGCTTCGTCTCGCTGGGCGCGCTGTCGGCCGAGGGGCACGAGGAGGGGCTCCTGCTGGCGTGGAGCCTCTCCGACCTCGCGCTGGCCGAGCAGACCCTGTCCCTGGGCCTGGCCAGCGGCTGGTGCGGCCCGCCGGAGTACTTCTGCGACCACCTGCCCGACGGCTGGGGCTACCCCTACGACAGCTTCAGCTCGGGGGAGTGGATCCCGCTGTCCTGGTAGGCCGTCCCCATACGGCCCCAAGGACCCGCCCAGGCTACCGAGCAGGGCCTGGCCGGCGGTGTCCGCGCCGACCCCGGGGCCGAGGAGGAGAGGAAACCACAGAGGACACAGAGGACGCAGCGGAGCAGCAGGGAGAGGGGAAGGGAAGGGCGGGTCGTGCAGGAGGCGGGTCGGTCCGACGTCCCCTCTCCCCCGGCGGGGGAGAGGGTGCCGCGCAGCGGCGGGTGAGGGGATCGCGTGGCCGCCGGTGATCGCTCGCCCGTCGCTGATCGACCACGCGGGCGCTGCCTCTCCGAGACCTCCCCCTCTGCCGCTCCCCTCTGTGCCCTCCGCGTTCGCTGTGGTGGCTCCACCGGCGCCTGGCTGCCCGATCGGGGCGTCCTCGATTCCTTCTCCCGCCCGGCCCCAGCCCAGCCTTGACAACCGACAGAGGCTCGTCGGCCCGCGGACCCGTTAACCCTCGCAGATGTCCGCCTCCCCTGACACCCGCCTCGACGAGCGCATCCCCGACCATGGCTTCGCCTCGCCCGACGACGCGCTGCTCTGCTTCCTCGAGTGGGTCGCCGACCAGGGCATCACCCCCTGGCCCCACCAGGAGGAAGCGCTGATCGAGCTCTTCTCGGGCCGCCACGTCGTGCTCGACACGCCGACCGGCTCGGGCAAGTCCCTGGTCGCGCTGGGCCAGCACTTCAAGACCTTCGCCGGCGTCTCGGACGCCGGCCAGCCGGTCCGCCAGCTCGGCCGCACCTGGTACACCGCGCCCATCAAGGCGCTGGTGAGCGAGAAGTTCTTCGCCCTGTGCAAGGTCTTCGGCGCCGAGCACGTGGGCATGATGACCGGCGACGGGGCGATCAACCGCGACGCGCCCATCATGTGCTGCACGGCCGAGATCCTGGCCAACCTGGCCCTTCGCGAGGGGGCCCAGGCCAAGGTCGACAGCGTGGTGATGGACGAGTTCCACTACTACGCCGACCGCGACCGCGGCATGGCCTGGCAGCTCCCGCTGTTGACCCTGCCCCAGGCGCAGTTCCTGCTCATGTCCGCCACCCTGGGCGACACCCAGCACATCCGCGACGACCTGGAGGCGCGCACCGGCCGGGGCGCCAGCCTGGTCGGTAGTGCGAAGCGCCCCGTGCCGCTGGAGTTCCGCTACAGCAAGCGGCCGCTGCACGAGACCATCGACACCCTGGTCCGCGGCGGGAACGCGCCGGTGTACGTCGTACACTTCACCCAGCGCGACGCCAGCGAGCAGGCCCAGGCGCTCACCAGCGTGAACTACTGCACCCGCGAGGAGAAGGACGCGCTCATCCGCGCGGTCAAGGGCTTCCGCTTCGACAGCCCCTTCGGAAAGCACGTGCAGCGCTATGTGCAGCACGGAATCGGCCTGCACCACGCGGGCCTGCTGCCTCGCTACCGCCTGCTGGTCGAGAAGCTGGCCCAGCAGGGCCTGCTCAAGGTCATCTGCGGCACGGACACGCTGGGCGTCGGCATCAACGTGCCCATCCGCACCGTCCTGTTCACCCAGCTCTGCAAGTACGATGGACAGAAGGTCGACCACCTGCGCCGCCGCGACTTCAAGCAGATCGCCGGCCGGGCCGGCCGCGCCGGCTTCGACGACCTGGGCCTGGTCGTCGCCCAGGCCCCCGCCCACGTCATCGAGAACGCGCTGATGGAGGAGCGGGTCACCGACCCGGCCAAGCGCCGCAAGATCCGCAAGGCCCAGCCCCCCCAGAAGGGCTTCAAGCACTGGGACGAGGACACCTTCCGCCTGATGGTCGAGCAGCCGCCCGAGCGCCTGGAGAGCCGCTTCTCCGTCGATCACGGCCGCCTGCTCACCCTGATGCAGCAGGCCGAGGAGAAGGGGGGCGACGCCCGCCGCGGCGTGGACGACCTGCTGGCCCTCATCCGCGAGAGCCACGCCACCGACGCCGAGAAGGTCAAGCTCGCCGCCCAGGTCCAGGAGCTGCTCGGGGGCCTGCTGGGCGCCGGCCTGTGCCGGGAGCAGGACGGCCGGCTGCGCCTGGACCCGGGCCTGCAGCACGACTTCAGCCTGTACCACAGCCTGTCCCTCTTCCTGGTCGAGGCGCTCGACTCCCTCGATCCCGCCTCGCTCACCTTCCATCTCGACGCGCTGACCTGGGTCGAGGCCATCCTGGAGAACCCGATGCCGGTCCTGGTCCGCCAGGCCGACCGCGAGCGCGGCCTGCTGGTCAGCGAGCTGAAGGCCGCCGGCGTGCCTTACGAGGATCGCATGGATGCCCTGGAAGACGTGACCTGGCCCAAGCCCATGGCCGAGCAGATCTACGCCTTCTTCAACGCCTACGACGACAAGCACCCCTGGGTCAGCGGCGAGTCGATCCGCCCCAAGGCCGTCGCCCGCGACATGGTCGAGGGCTACCGGGCCTTCGCCGACTACGTCAAGGAGCTGGGCATCGAGCGCAGCGAGGGGGTGCTGCTGCGCTACCTGACCGAGGTCTACAAGGCCCTGGTCCAGAACGTGCCCGAGCGGCTGCGCACCGACGCCGTGCTCGACGTCATCGCCTACCTGCGGGCGCTGCTGGGCCGCGTGGACAGCAGCCTGATCACCGAGTGGGAGACGCTGCTGTTGGGCGGGGACGCACCCCAGGCGGACGCTGCCCCTCGCCCGGTGGACATCTCGCTCGACAAGCGGGCCTTCGCCGCCCGGGTGCGGGCCGAGCTGCACCTGCTGGTCCGCGCCCTGTCCTTGCAGGACTGGGAGGCCGCCGCCAGCCTGCGCCAGGACGACGACAGCCCCTGGACGCCCGAGACCATCCAGGCGGCGGTGCAGCCCTTCCTGGACGAGCTGGGCCCCGTCGCCTTCGACCACCGCGCCCGCCAGCCCCTGCACACCCGCATCACGCCCGCCGGCCCCTGCACACCCGCATCACGCCCGCCGGCCCCCACCAGTGGACCGTGCGCCAGGCCCTGCTGCCCCAGGTGGGCAGCGTCTACGGCGACGCAGACGCCACCGGCTTCGAGGAGGCAGACCCCGACGAGGCGCCGTCGCCTGGGCCATCGAGGGCCGCATCGACCTGCGCGCCGACACCAACCCGGCCGGCCCGCTGGTCGAGCTGCTGGCCATCGGGGAGTAGGGGAGGGGGCCGTCCGCGCCCGCCGGGCCCGCCAGGTTGCGTGCCCAGCTCACGGAAGCGGATTCCTCTCCACCCAGGTGTCATCGTGCCGACTCTCGACCCGCAGGCCGTGGTCAGTTCCGCTCAGCCGGACAGCGGGCTCCCTGTCCCCAAGCTGAAGCGACCCACCCCCAACTGTTGTGCTCACCTCCGCCACCACGGCGCCCCCCGACTGCGGGGCGCGCAGCGCCAGTGCCGCTCTCTGGGCCGACGAGGACAGGCGCGCGGACGGCTGGTCCGGTCCCGCCTGGAACTCCATTCCCAGGTCGTCCACGTCCACCCACATCCGGCCCTGGGCCCGCCCGGTCGCATTCTCCACCATCTCGATCGCCGAGACACCCGGGAGGCTGACAAACCGGATGTGACCCAGGACCGGCTCCATTCGGCGCAGGACCAGCGCGTCGCCCTCCACAGCCAGGCGGAAGTTGACGCTTCCGTCTTCGTTGCTCAGGATGAGCTCATCGACCTGTACGATACCGGGCTTGCGACGGCCTCCGGCGGCGGCCAGGAGAGCCAGCGTGCATGCGCTCAGCAGGACGAAGCGGAGACGAATCGGGGTTGGTGTGCTCATGGTGGACTCCGTGTGTTGGAGGCGCCAGGCGGTGAGGGTGCGGAGAGGACCTGCACGCTGCCGGTGGGAGAGGCGTGGATGTGGGTCTGATGTGCGCGTCGCGCAAGGACCAACGAACCTCCTTGCGGCACCTCCTCCAGGTCGAAGCGGACGCCGCCCATCCCGGCGGGTCCGTCGCCCAGGTCCATGGCTGCGCCCCGCCCCTCACCATCCACATCGGCGCCGCCGACGATGAGGCTGGTCGGAATCCGTGCGTTTCGTCCGTATACCTGGATGCCTCCTGCCTGATCGGGCGAGAAGATGCTGACGGCCAGCAGGCTGCCCCGCTGCGCGCCAGGTGCTCCGTTCGGAACGCCCAGGAACCACTCGACCGTGGTGTCGGTCACGTTGAGCCAGACGGGTAGGCCCCCCGATCGCGACTGGACAATGAGGCCATCATAGTCGGGCCGGGGACTGAGCAGGTACTCGGTGGTCTCACCACGGAACACTACCTTCGTGGCGGCCAACGACAGGTCTGGCCTTGGAGCCGCACCCGCCAACACTGCAACCACGCCCGCCCCGACGAGCGCCTCCCACACCACCAGAGCCCGACGCAAGGCTGGGGTCGGCTCATCCATGGCGTAGAAACTGGCGAAGAAAATTGACCTGCTGCATGGCCATGGCCGCGGACTGGACGCCCGCCTGACTCATCACCGTGGTCAGGTGGTCGAGCTGGAACAGGCCTACCATTCCCGAGACCGGGTGGCGGCGGGGCAGGACACCTTCCCCATAGGGCTCGCCCCCATCTCCCCGCCTCTCGCATCGACGACGCCGAATGTCAGGGCTGGCGTCGTGATGGGGTACACCACCCCGGTGGGGGTCACTTCGTGAGTCCCCGTAGAACCGCCATTCAGGATGATCAGCACTGGAACCTCCGAGTGTCCTGGTGAACCCTCTGAAGGCTGAACCCTCCGGAGGCTGCAGGAGCATGCTGCATCGGTGTAGGACGCGTCAACTGCGTCCTCGCTTGACCTGCTCCAACGAAGTCCAGCCGATGCGCCAAGGTCCCGAGCGCCATGAACCGGCCCCGTGGCCCGATGGCCACGTGACTTCCTTCCCCGGCTGTGCAGCAAGCAGCTCCCCAGCGTTGTCATGTCTCCCACCTTCGTCACGCTTTGTCGTAGGGTGCGGCGATGAAGCGCCTCCTCCCCTTCCTCCTCCTGCTCTCGCCGCTCGCCCTCGCCGGCCTGGGCTGCTCGGACTTCGACTACCAGGTCACCGGCATCGAGGCCCGGATGGTCGCCAGCCCCACGCTGGTCGACTTCGGCGCCCTGGCCGTGGGCGCCGAGGGCAGCGGCACGCTCGATCTCGTCGCCGCCGAGGGCAGCATCCGCGTGCTCGCCGTCGAGCTGAGCGGCCCGGACGCCGCGCTCTTCTCGGTGCAGGACAGCCTGCCCGAGGTCGACACGGAGTCCCCCGCCCAGCTCGCCGTGGGCTACCACCCCGTCGCCGCCGGCTACCACTGGGCCGAGCTGATCCTTGTCACCGACGAGGCCGAGGAGCGCAGCACCCACACGGTCTCGCTGCGGGGGCAGGCGCTGCCGGGGATGCTGGAGCTGTCGCCCGCCATCCTGGACTTCGGCCCGGTCGCCGCCGGGGCCAGCCGGGACGAGTCCGTCACCCTGCGCAACCCGGGCGAGGTGGCGCTGCAGATCCAGGGCATCGAGCTGAGCGGCCTGCGGGCCGGCAGCTTCGAGGCGCTGGACCTGCCGCTGAGCCTTGCCGCGGGGGCCGAGGGCCAGCTCAGCCTGCGCTTCTCCGCGGCGGACACCGATCCCGAGTCGGTCACGGCCAGCCTCCAGGTCCTGGGCCTGTCCGAGCCGGCCGGCCTGCTGTTGCGGGCCAACGACTGCGAGACCGCCGACAGCGAGGTCTACGACCGCGACGCGGACGGTGTGTCCTGGTGCGCCGGGGACTGCGACGACGAGGACGACAGCGCGCGGCCCGGCGCCGCCGAGGTCTGCGATGGCCAGGACGACGACTGCGACGGGCTCACCGACGAGGGCACCTCCTGCTACGACAACGACGGCGACGGGCTGAGCGCCGACGAGGGGGACTGCAACGACGGCGACGCCCAGGTCTCCCCCCTTGCGACCGAGGTCCCGGCCAACGGCGTGGACGACGACTGCGACGGCGTGGTGGACGACGGCGCGGTGGACCTGGACGGAGACGGTGTGTCCACCTCGGGCGGAGACTGCGACGACGGCGACGCCAGCGTGCGACCCGGCGCGCCCGAGGCCTGCGACGGGGACGACGAGGACTGCGACGGGCTCGTCGACGAGGGCACCTCCTGCTCCGACAACGACGGCGACGGCAGCAGCGCCGACGAGGGGGACTGCGACGACACCGACCCCGCCGTGTACGCGGGCGCCGCCGAGCGGGCCAACGGCGTCGACGACGACTGCGACGGGGCCGTGGACGAAGGCACGACCTGGCACGACGACGACGGCGACGGCATCAGCGAGCGGGGAGGGGACTGCGACGACGCCGATCCGGCGGTGAACCCGGGCGCGGTCGAGAGCGCGGGTGACGGCATCGACAACGACTGCGACGGGAGCGCCGAATGATCCCCACCTCTGGCCTGCTGCTGGCCGCCTCCCTGGCCGCCCCCGCCTCCGCCGGCGACGTGCTGCTGTATTACAACAGCACCTACATCCGCGCCGTGGACGTGGTCGACCTGGTCGACGCCATCGAGGGCGTGGGCGGCTCGGTGGACAGCACGACCTCCAGCGCCTGGCGGACCAGCTACAGCGGCTACAAGCTGGTCATCCTGCTGCTGCCCTCGGCCACCTTCAGCACCACCCAGGCCAGCGCGCTCACCAGCATGGTGGCCGACGGTGGGCGCCTGGTGGTGGCGGGCGACTGGGTGGACGGCCCCTCCGGCTTCTCGCTGGAGACCGGCCACGCGAACACGCTGCTGTCCCGGATGGGGGTCGGCGCCCGGATCGGCTCGACCGTCGTCGCCGGCGTCGGCTGCACCGCGACCGGCATGAGCTTCGGCAGCGACCAGCTGACGGAGGGCTGGACAGAAGCTTCGATCGCGGCCTCCAACACCGTCTCTGGCGGCACCCCCCTGCTGGCCCACGGCAGCTCCGTCGTGCTCGCCGTCGACCAGCCCTCCACGGTCGGCGACGAGCGCACGCCCTACGACGTCGTGGTCTCGGGGGACGTGAACCTCTTCCTCAGCGACTGCGTGGGGACGACCGACGTCGGCGCGAACTGGACGATGTGGGAGAACCTGTACCTGGGCCTGTGCCAGGACGTGGACGGAGACGGGTACCGGGACGCCGACTGCGGGGGGGACGACTGTGACGACGCCGACGACACCGTCTTCCCGGGCGCGGCCGAGGTCTGCAACGACGTCGACGACGACTGCGACGGGAACGTGGACGAGGCGGCGGTCGACCGCGACACCTGGTACCGCGACGCGGACGGAGACTCCTACGGCAACCCCCTGAGCACGACCCTGGCCTGCGATCGGCCCTCCGGCTATGTCTCCAGCGACGACGACTGCAACGACGGGGACGACACCGTCCACCCCGGCGCCGACGAGCTGTGCAACGACGTCGACGACGACTGCGACGGCGGCGTGGACGAGGGGGCGATCGACCCCAACACCTGGTACGACGACGACGACGGCGACAGCTACGGCGACCCCGCGGACTCCACCACCGCCTGCGACCGTCCCTCCGGCCACGTCTCCAACGACGACGACTGCGACGACGGCGCCCCCACCGTCCACCCCGGCGCGACCGAGGTCTGCAACGACCTGGACGACGACTGCGACGGCGCCGTCGACGAGGGGGCGGCCGATCGCGGGACCTGGTACCGCGACGACGACGGCGACAGCTACGGGGATCCCGCGGAGAGCACCCTCTCCTGCGACCTGCCCTCGGGCTACGTCTCCAACGACGACGACTGTGACGACGGCCGGTCCTCTGTCCACCCCGGCGCGACCGAGGTCTGCAACGACCTCGACGACGACTGCGACGGTTCGGTGGACGAGGGGGCCGTCAGCGACGGTACCTGGTACGCGGACAGCGACGGAGACGGCTACGGTGACGCGTCAGACACCTCCGCCTCCTGCGACCGGCCCGAGGGCTACGTCGACGACGACACCGACTGCGACGACCGGGACGAGGCGGTCTACCCCGGCGCCAGCGAGGTGCCCTACGACGGCATCGACCAGGACTGCGACGGCGACGACCTGACCGACGTGGACGGAGACGGCTTCGACTGTGCATGTGGGGCGGGCGGCACGGACTGCAACGACCGCGACGCCGAGAGCTGGCCGGGGGCCCCCGAGGACGCCGACGGGCGGGACGACGACTGCGACGACACGGTGGACGAGGGCACGGACTGGTACGACGACGACGGCGACGGCTTCACCGAGGAGGCCGGCGACTGTGACGACGGCGCCGCCGGCGCCAGCCCGGCCGGCACCGAGGAGTGCGACGGCCAGGACCAGGACTGCGACGGCGAGGTCGACGAGGGCACCGAGTGCAGCGACGACGACGGCGACGGCTTCACCGAGGAGGAGGGGGACTGCAACGACGCCGACGACGCGGTGGGCCCGGCCGAGAGCGAGGTGCCCGGCAACGGCGTGGACGACGACTGCGACGGCACGGTCGACGACGGGGCGGTCGACGACGACGGCGACGGCGTCAGCGAGACCGGCGGCGACTGCGACGACGACCAGGCCACCACCTGGCCGGGCGCCCCCGAGCTGCCTGACGGCCGGGACAACGACTGCGACGGCGACATCGACGAGGGCACGGTCGCCCACGACGACGACGGCGACGGCTGGTCCGAGGCCGCCGGGGACTGCCACGACGGCGACGCCGGCGTGAGCCCGGACGCCACCGAGGACCCCGACAACGGCGTCGACGACGACTGCGACGGCCAGGTCGACGAGGGGGGCGCGGGCTTCGACGACGACGGAGACGGGGTCACCGAGAACGGCGGCGACTGCGACGACGCCGACGACTCGGTCCACCCCGGCGGCGAGGAGGTCGCGGGCAACGGGGTGGACGACGACTGCGACGACCAGGTCGACGAGACGGCCGGCACGGACGAGGACGGCGACGGGTCCACCGTCGACGGCGGCGACTGCGACGACCAGGACGGCTGGGTGAACCCCGGCGCGCCCGAGTTCTGCGACGGCCTGGACAACGACTGCGACGGGGTCACCGACGAGGACTGCGACGAGGCCGAGCTGGAGTCCACCGACGACGAGGGCAAGGACGGCTGCGGCTGCGCCCAGGGCGGCGGCGGCGCCTCCTTCGGTCTGGTGGGGCTGCTCGGCCTGCTGGGCCTGGGCCGGCGGCGCACCGGGCCGGCCCGGTAGGGCGGGCGGGCGCCCCCGGCCGGTGGCTCAGAGCTGCTTGGGCACCGCGCGGACCTGGAGCATGTCGATGTTGGCCTCGACGAAGCCCTGGCTCTCGAGCTGGACCTCGATGCCCGGCGACCAGCGCAGGTGCAGCTCCTCGTCCTGCTCGGCCATCTTCTGGAAGGTGGTCTCGGTCAACAGCTGCGGCAGGCTCTCCTTGTCGCCGTCGGGCGGCGCCAGGGTGCCCAGCATGGTCTCGCTGTAGGCCGGCACGATGCCCTGCAGGGGCACCTCGGCCGTCTCCAGCACCTTGCCGTTCTTGTCCTTGATGGTCGCCAGCAGGATCACGTCCGTCATGTCGAACTTGCTCTTGTTGGCGAGCATGAGCTGGAAAACGGTGATGTTGTCGCGCCGCTGGTCGGGGAGCTGCATCCAGCTCGCGTTGTTGACGAAGACGTAGCGGTCGGAGTTGTAGATGGGGTCGTAGTCCTCCCGCGTCTCCTTGTCGGCGAAGAAGTAGGCGGGCACGACGTCGTCGACCTTGACCCAGCCCTTCTGGCCGCCGTGGTCGATCTGGTAGAAGCTGCCCCGCTTGGCGATGAGCTGGACCTTGGTGTCCTTGGGCACGCTGCCGGCGGCGCTGGCGCCATCCTCGGGGCCCGAGCGCATCGTGGCCGGGTCGGCGGTGATGAGCATCTCGGTCAGGGCCAGGCCGCCCTCGCCCAGCAGCTCCAGGTTCTGGGCGTCGGGGACCTTGCTGGCGAAGTGCACGAAGCCGTAGCCGGCGGCCGCCAGCAGCACGACCAGCACGCCGATGATGATCGGCGTCCGGTTCGGGCGGTGGCCCACGTCGTCGTCGTGGTCGTGGCTGCCGCCCGTGTGCTTGAGCACACCCTTGAGCTCGGGCAGCTCGGCGGCGTAGAGCCAGTCGGTGGCCCCCGGGGGCTGCACCATGTCGCCCGGGCCGAGCTTGCCGGCCTCGGCCAGCTTCTTGAGCTCGCCCAGGTCGGCGACCGAGAACTGCCGGTCTCCTTGGGTCACCAGCCATCGAGACATGCGGGTACTCCGGGGCCCCGGGGAGGGGCTCGGGGGGAGCGGCCTGCGTCCGCTCGGGCGATCCGGTCGGCCGGAGGGCCGACCCCGAGCGAACCGGGCGCAGGTAGGTTGACGGCTCGTGCATACCGTGGGCCTCGTAGCGGGGTCAAGAACGGGACTGCCCCCCCGCCCTGCTTTGACCCATGCTTTGCAGCGCGGGATGCGCGGGACCTCCGCTCCGCCCGCTGGACCGCGACCCAGACCGGAGATAGGCCCGGCCTGCCCATGCCGTTCACACCCCTCCGCCTGCTCATCCTGATCGACGACGCCCGTGGCTACTGCGGGAAGGTCGTTCCACGCATGAAGGAGCTGCTGGAGCACCGCGCCTTCCTGGTCGACGTGCACCGCATCCAGGACGGGCCGGTGGACATCGCGCCCTACCGGGGCCTGGTGATCGGGACCCCCGTCTTCGGCCTGGGCATCAAGGGCGTCGGCCCGACGCCCGCGCTGACCACCTTCCTCCAGGGCCTCTCGGACCTGGACGAGAAGAAGGTGGCGCTGTTCTGCGTGTACCCGGTGCGGCCGGGCACCACCTTCGACCGGCTCAAGGGCCTGGTGTTGGAGCAGGGAGCCGAGTTCGTGGCCGCCCACGGCTACCACCTGCTGCGCCCCCACGTGGACGAGCACATCATCCCGGCCGAGTGCATGGTGCGGATCCGCTGAGCGGCCCCAGGGCGCGGGCCACGCGGGCTGCCACGGCCCGGGCCGCCGCCGGCCGCGTGATCAGCGCCTGGTTGAGCTCCAGCTCCAGGTAGGGCAGGCCGTGGGCCCGCCCGTGGCGCTGGGGCGCGTAGATCAGGCCCGCCTTGCCGGAGTACGGCGCGTTGCGCGCGGTGACGAAGCCCTCGGCCTCCAGCCGCCGCGCCGCCTCCTCCGCCAGCTCGTCGTGCTCGTCGAAGAGCACGCCCACCTCCATCGGGCGGGTCAGCCCCTCCCACACCGGCGTGAAGCTGTGCAGGCTGAGCACCACGGGCCGCTGCCCGGCGGTGGTGGCCTGGGCCAACAGGCGGTCGACCTCGGCGTGGTAGGGCCCGTGCAGGCACCGCAGGCGCCGGTCCAGCTCCCCCGGGTCCAGGCCGCGGTTGAAGGAGAGGGGCTGGCCCTCGACCTGCACCCGGACCAGGTCGGGGTGCTCGGGCTCCCGGTTGGCGTCGACCACCAGCCGGCTGAAGCGGGCCAGCACGGCGGGCGCGCCCCAGCGCCGCGCCAGGGTCCGCACCACGGCGCGGGCCCCCAGGTCGTGCCCCCAGTGGGTCGCCAGCCAGCGGCGGTCGTCCGCGTCGGCGCGCAGCGGGGCCGGGACCCTGCGGCTGGCGTGCTCGCAGGTCAGCAGCCAGGGGCCGGCAGGGACGGGGTCGTCCCCGCGGTCGGCGGACGGCAGGAGGGTCTCGAAGGCGCGGGCGGGAGCAGGCTGCGGCATGTCGGCGGAGGCGGGGGAGGGACGGGACGGGGCCGGCGGTGCTATCAGCCTGGGAGGGTGCTCCGGAAGGGGGCGCCCCCCCGCGGAGGATCCGGATGACTGGATGGCTGCCCGTCCTGCTGCTCGCCGCCTGCACCACCACCCCGCCCGACGCCGAGTGGGGCCAGGCCCGGGACCGCCTGTCCCAGGCCCTGGCCAGCGGGGACCCGGGCCAGGTCTCCGAGGCGGCCCGCGCCGCCTCCGCCTTCGAGGGCAAGGACCCCGCGTTGGACCGCCTGCTGGGTGACGCCCTGGCCAACCACCTGCTGCGCGCCGCCGACGGCGCCGCCCTGCTCAAGGCCAACCCCGCGCCCCAGGACCCCGCATGGGTCTCCGCCGCCACCGACGCCGCCCTGCGCGCCAACGATCGCGCCTGGCTGGGGGAGCTGCTGGCCGCCCAGGGGCACGAGCTGAACCTGCAGCACTCGGTGGTGGAGCAGGTCCAGCGGCTCGCCGCGCGCGAGCGCGACGTGGGGCACGCCATGCTGATCCAGGCGGTGCGCGACTGCACCCTGGTCGACGGTCGCCCCATGCTCGGCCGGCGGCAGGTCGACCTGCCGGTGCCCGCCACGCTGGAGCGCGCGCTCACCCTGCTGGGCGCCACCAACGTCGTGGTCAGCCGGACCCAGCTCGTCTACAGCCCCCGCACCAACCACGAGCGGGCCTGGAAGTGCGACACGGGCTGGCTGCAGTTCGGCGGTCACCAGGGCATCCCCGACCCGCTGCCCCCCAAGGGCGTGCTGGTCGCGGCCACCGACGGCGTCACCACCGGCTACGTCGAGCTGGACCTGAAGCCCCAGGGGCCCTGGGCCACCGTCTCCGACGACCCGGACCTGGTCGCGCGCTGGCTCCAGGCGGCCGCGCTGCTGGAAGAACTGGACGGGGACCCGCAGGCCGAGGCCAAGGTCCTCCAGCGCTACGGCGCCGGACTGGCCCTGCCCGCCGGGTGGGAGCGGGTCTCGCCCCCCCTGGTCAGCGACCGTGCGCCGGGTGCCGAGTGACGGGCGCGGCGCTGGCCCTGCTGGCCCTGGCTTGCAGCCCGAACCCGGCTCAGCAGACCCCCGGCGCCGCCCGCGCCACCTTCGCCACCTTCCCCAGCGTGCACCTGCTGGACGACCAGGGGAACCTGGACATCCCCTCCGACCAGGTACCGACGGTCGAGGGCGGCCTGCCCTGGCCCTCGGAGCGGCTGACCTGGCGCGCCGGCTTCAGCCCGGTCCAGACCGCCGTCATCGATCCCGAGGTGGCCCTGGACGGCGACAGCCTGCCCGCGACCGACCTGCTGGGGGTCACCGGCGCGGTCGAGGCCGACAGCGTGCAGGTCTGGGACCTGACGGCCGGACTACGGGTGCCGGCGATGGCCGAGCTGGACGCCTGGTGCGCCACCCTGCCCGAGGACCAGGAAGACGAGGCCTGCCAGGTCGAGGTCCCGCGGCTGCTGGTCCGCCCGCTGCAGCCCGTGGCGGACGGGCACCGGGTCGCCGTGGTGGTGACGACGGCCGTGCGGGACGCCGAGGGCCAGCCCTGGCAGGGGCCGGCCTGGTGGCGGGACCTGCGGGCCGGGCGGCCCCACGCCGAGCTGGAACGCTGGCAGGATCACTATGACGACCTGGTCGAAGACCTGGCGGCCCTGGGCCTGGACGAGCCCGCCCTGGCCTTCGACTACCCGGTGGCCGACGGCTCGGTGGCCACCCGCGCCGTGGCGAGCCAGGCCGAGGTCCCCACCGGCCTCACCTGGACCCGCAGCGCCGAGGCCGACCTGGGCGACTCCCTGCCCCCCCGCACCTGGAAGCAGGCCGAGGGGACCTTCCTGGCCAACGACTGGCTGGTCGAGGACACGCAGTTCGCGCTGCTCGACGGCGTGCCGCAGCTCCAGGGCCAGGTCGAGGTCGACCTGTACGTCCACCTGCCGGCCAGCGTGGCCACGGCGCCCGATGGCAGCGCTCCCGTCTGGATCCTGGGCCACGGCATCTTCAGCGAGCCCGACGACTACCTGGGCCAGGACGACGACCCCTCCGGCGTGCTGGAGCTGGCGGACCGCGCGGGCGCCATCGTCGTCGCCACGACCTGGCGCGGGCTTACGGCCGACGACCTGCTGACCGCCGTGAACGTCGGCAACGACCTCTCCCGCTTCCCCGAGCTGACCGACAAGCTGGCCCAGGGCGTGGCCAACACCGTCGCCCTGCGCCGGCTGGTCACCGAGGGGGGGCTGCTGGACGACCCCCTCTTCCAGGGCAAGGCCGACCCCAGCACCCTGCGCTACTACGGCATCTCCCTGGGCGGCATCGAGGGCGCGGTGCTGCTGGCGCTGGACCCGGCGATCCCCCACGGCGTGCTGCACGTCGGCGGCAGCACCTGGTCGACCATGCTGGAGCGCAGCAGCAACTGGCCGGTCTTCGAGGACCTGGTCGCCTACGGGCACGACAGCCCCGCCGACCGCCAGCTGCTGTACGCCTTGACCCAGCTCTTCTGGGACCAGGTGGACCCCGCCAGCTACGTCGACGAGCTGACCGGGCGCAGCGTGCTCTGGCAGGAGAGCATCGGCGACGAGCAGGTCCCCAACCTGACGACCGAGAGCCTGGCCCGCGGGGTGGGTGCCACCCTGCTGGCCCCGTCCGTGTCCCCTGTCCACGGCCTGGACAGCGCCGAGGGCCCCTTCCGTGGCCCTGCCCTGGTCCAGTTCGACCCGCAGGTGGGCGTGCCGCCGGACCAGAACCGGCCCGCCGAGGTCAGCGGGGCCCACGCTGCGCCGCGGCTGTGGAACGGCACGATGGAGCAGGTCCTGCACTTCCTGGATCCCACGACACCCGGCGAGGTCCTGCACTTCTGTGGAGAGGCGCCCTGCGCCGCGGACAACCCGGGCTGACCCATGCTTCGCAAGCTCGACCCCTCCCTCTACCACCGGGCGCCCGTCGCCCCCGACGCGGCGCTGCGCCTGCGCTACCTGGGCACCGCCGGCTTCGTCGTGCAGGCCGCCCAGCGCACGCTGGTCCTGGACCCCTACGTCAGCCGCCCCGGCCTGCTGCGCACCGCCCTGTTTCCCCTGGAGCCCGACGCCGCGCGGATCCGGCGCCTGCTGCCCGAGGCCGACGACGTCCTGGTCGGCCACGCCCACTACGACCACGTGCTCGACGCGCCGCTGCTCTGCCACCAAACGGGCGCCCGCCTGGTCGGCAGCCCGGCGGTGGGGCTGTGCGGGCGCGCCGCGGGCCTGCCCGAGGAGCAGATCGTCGTGACCCGGGGGCGACAGGACATCCCCACGGGGTCCGGTCGGGTCCGCGGCCTGCCCTCGCGCCACGGCCGGGTCTACTTCGGGCGGGTCAGCCTGCCCGGCGACATCACGGCTCCCCCGGCCTGGCCGCCGCGCTTCCACTCGCTCAAGCACGGCCTGGTGCTCAACTGGTTCGTCGAGCTGGGCGGGCGGCGCCTGCTGCACGTCGACAGCGCCGACTTCGACGGCGAGGAGTGGGCGCGCCTGGAGCTGGGCGGGCAGGGGGTCGACGTGCTGTGCCTGTGCGCCATCGGCCGTCGCTACCGGCCCCGCTACGTGCAGGAGGCGGTGGAGCGGGCGCGACCCAAGGTGGTCGTCGCCTGCCACTGGGACCTGTTCAGCACCCCCTACGAGCAGGAGCCCTGGCTGCTGCCCCAGGTCGACCTGCCCGGCTTCTGCGAGGAGGTGGAGCGCGCGGGCAGCCGACCGGTGATCCTGCCCTTCGAGGGCATGCTGGGGGTCGCCTGACGGGGGGAGGAGCCCCGCGTCGAACGCCGCTAGCCGCGGG
The DNA here is from genome assembly GCA_023150805.1 of Myxococcota bacterium. GTDB lineage: Bacteria > Myxococcota_A > UBA796 > UBA796 > UBA2385 > UBA2385. Next base: position 65,022 of record JAKLKF010000026.1, read on the forward strand.
GATCGAACGCCGCTAGCCGCGGGGATCGAACGCCGCTAGCCGCGGGGATCGAACGCCGCTAGCCGCGGCTGCCCGCCGAGCGCCCGTCCACCGTCTCGACCTTCATCAGCGTGTTGCCGCCGCGGATGGGCGCGTCCCCGGCCAGCACCACCACCTCGTCGCCGTCTTCGATCAGGCCGCGCTCCAGCAGGATGCGCTCGGCGGCGACGATCAGCGCGTCGAAGTTGTCCAGGTCCGGGATGCGCACGGGGACCACGCCCCAGGCCATGGCCAGCGCGTCGCAGACCCGCGGGTCGGGGGTGAAGGCGAAGATGCTGCGCGGCGGGCGGCTCTTGCTGGCCAGGATCGCCGTCTGGCCCGTCCAGGTGAAGACCAGCAGGTGGCGGGGGCGGTCGCGCACGGCGTAGCAGGCGGCCCGGGTGACCGTGCCGCGGCCGCTCTCCAGGGCCGGCAGGTGCTCCAGGGTGGGCAGGCGCAGGAAGGGGCTCTGCTCGACGGCCAGGGCGATCCGGTCCATCACCTGCACCGCCTGCAGGGGGTAGCGGCCGGCCGCCGTCTCGCCCGACAGCATCACCGCGTCGGTGCCATCGACGATGGCGTTGGCCACGTCGGTCACCTCGGCCCGGGTGGGGCGGGGGTTGCGCTCCATGCTGTCCAGCATCTGGGTCGCGGTGATCACCAGGCGGTTGCGGTGGTTGGCCCGGTTGATCAGGTGCTTCTGCACCACGGGCACCTGCTCGAGCGGGGTCTCCACGCCCAGGTCGCCGCGGGCGACCATGATCCCGGCCGCCTGGTCGAGGATCTCGTCGATGGCCTCCACCGCCTGGGGCTTCTCGATCTTGGCGACGATGGGCGTGTCGGGGTGGCCCAGCTCCTCCAGCAGCTCGCGGAGCACGGCCACGTCGGCCCCGCTGCGCACGAAGGACAGGGCGACGTAGTCCACCCCCGCCTCCAGCCCGACGGCCACGTCCGCGCGGTCCTTGTCGGTCAGGGCGGGCGCCCGGATGTCGCTGTCGGGCAGGTTGATGCCCTTGTGGCTGCCCAGGCGGCCGCCGTCGAGGATCTCGATGTCCACCTCGTCGGGCTGGCCCGGGCCGCGGTCGTGCACGGCCGTCACCCGGCCCGACAGGGCGCCGTCGGCGAACAGCACCCGCTCGCCGACGCGGACGTCGGTCGACAGGCTGGGCCAGGTCGTGCCGACCACGGCGCCGCCGACCTGCTGCCGCGCCGCCACCGCCTCGTCCATGACCACCGTCAGCGTGTCCCCCGCCGCCAGCTCCACCGGCGTGCCCGGGCCGGTGCGGATCTTGGGCCCCTGCAGGTCCAGCAGGATCGCCACGTTCCGGTCCAGCTCGATCGCGGCGCGGCGGATGCGCGCGACGTCGGTGCGGATGGCGTCGGCGTCGGCGTGCGAGCAGTTGACCCGGCAGACGTCCACGCCCGCCGCCAGCAGCAGGCGCAGCATGGAAGGGTCGCGGCTGGCGGGGCCGATGGTGGCGACGATGCGGGTCTTGCGGGGGGTGGGGGACATGACCGCTCCAGGCAGGGCGCCTGCGCTAACGCAGGCCCGGCCGGGCTGGCTTGCCCCTTCGCGCGTTCCACGCGCGCCCGCGGTCAAGGGCCCTGCTCGGGGCCGGGCGAGGGTGTGGCGAACTTGATAATGTAGTAAAAACCTTGCTTTGTTTCCGTGCTGGCCCGGGGATCCCGTTGGGCTTGATTTGACACGTCAATGGATTCAGGGCAGATTGGCCGTGGAACGTGGGCTGGCACCCTCCCCGCTGTCTTCGCTGAACCTCCG